>JAEDJV010000030.1 GCA_016296165.1 Oscillospiraceae bacterium
CTGAGCAGACGTTTGGAGATTATTTTGTATTTCCGAATGCCGAAAAAACAGTAGAGAATCATATTGTAGAAAATGAAAGTTCAATAGTTAAAAAGAATTCAATATCGGATTTTGTAGCCAGTATATATGTTCCGGGTTACGATGTAAATCAGGATGGTATTTTTGACATGACTGATATGTCAAAAATAAAACTATACAGTAAAGAAAAGGCTCTGGAAGAGGAGAGAATCAGACTGCAGAATGAGGCAGAACAGAGAGCTGCAGAAGAGGCCAGAATAAAAGCTGAAGCAGAAAGACTGGCTGCCGAGGAAGCAGCAAGACAGCAGGCAATAGCTGAAGAAGAACAGAAGAAGAATGAGGAAATACCTGCTGAAACTCAGCCTCCGGCACCGGTTCCTGTTAATCCGGCAGGAGTAAATGTTCGTGGGATAGACGTTTCAAGATGGCAGGGCAGGATAGACTGGCAGAAGATAAAAGATTCAGGTGTTGAGTTTGCCATAATAAAAGCAGGCGAAGGACTTGATATGGAATCGAGATTCCTTGAAAATATACAAAATGCCAAAGCTGTAGGAATGAACTGTGGTGTTTACTGGTTTTCAAAGGCCACCTCTGCAGAGGAAGCTGTACAGGAGGCAAACGCATGTTTAAGTGTGATATCAGGCTATCAGCTGGAATATCCGGTTGTATATGACTGCGAATACAGATCACTTAAGGACAGTCCTCTTGCTAATGACAAAAAAGCATTGACAGACGCTGTACTTTCTTTCCTTGGAACGATCGAAAAAAGCGGATTTTATTCAATGTTATACACAAATACTGATTTTTCAGAAAGATATCTCGAGTTTAATCGTATAAAAGGTGTTTATGACATCTGGTTTGCCGGATATAAGGTTGATAAACCAGCAATGGAATGTGGAATATGGCAGTATTCTGAACATGGACAAATGGAAGGTCTTGATCTGGATGGGTTAAATGGTGATACTACATACGTTGATCTTGATATTGCATATAAGGATTATCCACAGATAATGAAAAATCTACATATAAACGGATATTAAAAAGTAAAGAAACCGTAATCCAGAATTAAAATGGATTACGGTTTTTTTGTCTTGGATAGATGACAAGAAGTGTTCCGTTTTCAACCGAAACAAAACTGTCATTTCCGGTAAATTCATTACTTACACCTACAGGAAAGTCGTTCTTCATATTGTAGTTTTCAACTGTATATTTTAAGCCTTTTTCAGTAACGTTTATGCTTTCAGTATCAATTGAAAAAACAGAAATATATCCGGAAAATGATTTATCAAATTCAATTTTGCTATTATATACAACTGTCATTACTTCGTTTTCCGAATATAAAAATCCTCTGAAATCATTTTTGGCAAGCCATGTAAGGGTTTGAATATTTGCAATAGTATGATCGTTTCTTCCACCGGTTCCGCCAAAAATATGAAATTCAGAGAAACCATGCTCTATGCCTGTTTGTATGGCACAGAGCATATCAGTTTCGTCTTTTACAGGATTTAGTTTAATAATATTTTTATAATCATTGCCAGGAGTGCAATTTATTGAATCAAAATCACCGATTAATATATCAGTTCGGATACCATGAAGTTTGTGAAAAATATATCCTCCGTCAGCAGCTATAACCAAATCAGATTTTTCAGGTGAGAAAATATCATTTTGAAAATGTTCCCCGGCCCCCGTTATGTAGCACCTTTTTTTCATATGAAGTCCTTTTACTGAGCCGGAGTATCTGAGAGACCTACATCAATGAGTGATGAAGCGTCAGACATAACTTTTGGGAGTTCTCCGTTCCATTTTGAAATTTGCTCATATTTGATAATAAGCTCAGTGAGTGAGTTGTTAAGAAGATTGTTTGCTTCAGCCTGAGCATTTGCTTCTGTGAGTGTAGCCGCAGCAGATGCTTCAGCGGCAATCTTTTTCTTCTTTGCTTCAGCTTCAGCGATTACAATGGCCTGTTCCTGTTCAGTTTTTGTTTTAATAAGATTCTGTTCAGCAACTTGTTTTGCTTCAATAGCCTGATTAAATTCAGCTGAGAAGTCGAAGTTTACTATGTTAAATTTTTCAATGATAATGCCGTATTCACTAACCTTATTTTCAAGTGTTGATTTAATTTCTTCACCAACAATAGCTCGTTCTGTAATAAGCTGCTCAGCTGTATATCTGGCTGTAACAGATTTCATACTTTCCTGAACAGCAGGCATAAGGATGATGCTCTGATAGTCTCTTCCGATTTTCTGGAATATGTTTGCACTTGATTCGTAACCGATTTTGTAGTTTACAGCAATATTACTGCTTACAGACTGAAGGTCTTTTGAAACCGCTGTAGCGCCTGTCTCATATACCTGAATCTTGTTAGACATCACTTCAACGCTTTGAATGAATGGTGCTTTGATATGAAATCCTTCCTGAAGTACGGTTTCGGATACTTTTCCAAGAGTTAGTACAACACCTGTATTACCTGCAGGCACTATTGCTATTGATGAAGCTACAATGATAATTGCAGCGACACCTGCGATTATACCACCTGTTACCTTTCCGGCAGTTTTTGAAGCTGGTTTAACATTAACGTATTTTGGGCCATTAGTATCCATGATAAATTCTCCTTTTAAAATTCTGCTGTTTCTGTATGTCTTCTGGTTGTTTGCAAGGTCTTTCTTTTGTTCTTTACAATCGTTTAATATTTGTTTCTCGTTTTGTTGTTTTCTTTTGTTCTGTTATTTTATATCTTATATTTTTTAATATCAAGTCTCTCGTATTCCTGCTCTAACTGTGTTTTTATGAGTGAGGACTGATAAGCAAGAGTCATGATAAATAATGTATTCTCAAGTATGTCTTCCTGTTCCTTTACATAGTTATCATTTTTTTTGATAACCTCTTTAATTGTTGCACGTATAGGTTCTGATTCGAAAATACGCTTTTCATCCAGTTCACAGATAATTGTGCAGAATATATTATAAAGATCGATATCAGGAATTATATCATCACTTGTGTCTTCAACTTTACCGTTGATATAATTCATAAGAACTGCTATGTTTTCAAGCTGCATGGTTCCGCGCAGCATATTTATGAGAAGTATGCGTATTACCTGAACCTCATAATATTTTTTTCCCGGAATATTTACAACCCATCCTCTTTTTATCCAGTTTTGAATGGTTGATCCTCCAAGTCCGGTTAATTTTGAAAGCTGAGACAGCGTTAATCCGCCTGTTGCCGAAAGAATAGGGGATATAAGCGAAAAAGCTTCTGTTTTGACCTTTTCTGAGTACTCAAGAGTAGTACCCGGTATTGTTTTTAACATTTTAGTGACTCCTTTATTTTTTATTTTAAGTCAGTTAAACTTTAAAAACGTTCCAACAACCTGTTTTTAAATTCACATCAACCTTTAATGTGATGATATGATTATAACACAGGTTCGTGTGAACTTCAAATGTAAAAAACGGACATATTTAAGTAAATTTGTCCGTTTTTAGTGATTTGTTAAATAAAATCGGTATATTTCTCTTTGTTTCTCTTGAATTCTATTTTATTTAAAAAATATTATTTACTGATTGCTGTTTTGACTGTTCCATACCTTTGTTTCATTGTTTTCAGCCTGAATATTATCAGGGTGGGCATTTGAAGAAAAGATATGTGAATTAATACGTGGCTGGTATATGCGTAGTTTTTCCATAAGAATTTCTTCCTTTCACTTTTAATGAATCACATTAGTAATTCATATATATTATCTGTAAATTCAATTGTTATATGTACTGTTACAAACTTTTCTTTTTTTATTATAAACGAAAAAAAATATTGATTTGACAGGTTGAAAAGTGTTATAATAAATAGGTATAGTCTATAGTGAAAGTTAAGTTTATTATGACGTTCGCTATTATATTAAATGATAAAAGGAGAATACCAATGCCGGATAATAAAAACAAAAAACCGGAAGATAATAATAAAAGAAAAAAAAGAGGCAGTGAGAAAAAAGAAGAAAAGAAACCTGAGCCGGCCCCGGCACCTGCCATGTTTGACAGTAATTTCTGGTCGATTATTCTTTTTGCCGTTACGATATTAATTACACTTGTAGCTTTAGTTGATGGAACATCAGGCTGGCTTGTACTTCATACAGTGATTCGCGGATTATTCGGAGTTTCAATTTTTCTGGCTGTACCAATTCTGTTCTACGCTTCATACATAGTTTCCAAGGAAAAGAAAAAAGAAGCTATTGTTCCAAGATTTATCCAGTGCGGACTTTTTTTGCTCCTGGCAAGTTCTGTTATTCAGGTTGTGTTTATTGGAGATATTCCTGGAGAAGACCTTGATACAAAGATTTCAGCTCTGTATAATGACGGCGTTGACATGTGCAGCGGCGGTGTGCTGAGTGCACTTATCGGAGTTCCTCTTGTTTCGTTGCTTGGAGCGACAGGAGCAAAACTTACTATAATTCTTGCAGTTTTCGTAATAATTCTTTTTATGGCAAATATTTCGGTTGAAAAAATATTTGGCGGATTAAAGAAACCATATGATTCATTAAAAAAATCATTTGGTGAAATGAAAGAAGAATCAGTTGCAAGAAGATACGAAAAAGAAGTTAAACAGACCTCCAGATATGAACTTGAGGAAACTGAAGATATAAAAGAAATAAAAATAAATGAAAATAAAACTGAAAAAGAACCTGTACCTGTTCTTGAACGTGAAGTTAATTTTGATGATATAAAGAAGATCTTTAAGAAGAAAGCAAAGCCGGATAAAAAATCTGATGAACTTTCAAAGCTGCTTGATGAAAATAACAGAATTTCACTTGAACAGACAACGACAAATACAATAGATATACCGATTCTGACTGAAGAAATGTCCAGACAGTACAAAGATGAGAAAAAAACTCCGGTTATTAATCATGAGATGAGTGAAGAATCGGAGATAGATGCTTTTTTCGGAAACAGCAGGTCTTCTGTTAGCCTTGAAAAATCAGATATTCCGGATGATAATGCAGTATCTGAGAGACATGTTATTGATCTCAATAAAAAATCAGAAAACGCAGGGATTCCAACGGATAAACATTACAATTTTCCACCGATTGATTTCCTTAAACAGGGAAACAGTGCTGCGAAAAGTCCAAACGCTGAAATTGAAATGCAGGATACAGCAGTTAAACTGGTACAGACTCTTGAAAATTTTGGTGTTAAGACAACACTTGTCGATGTTCATCGTGGTCCAACTGTAACCCGATACGAACTTCAGCCATCCCCTGGCGTAAAGATATCCAGGATAACAGGTCTTGCAGACGATATCGCCCTGAATCTTGCAGCTGCAGGTGTCCGTATCGAAGCACCGATACCGGGAAAAGCAGCTGTTGGTATCGAGGTTCCTAATGTAAAAAAAGACATGGTTTCACTCCGCGAACTTCTGGAGAGTAAGGATTTTATCGAATCACAGAGTAAACTTTCGTTTGCTGTCGGAAGAGATATTGCTGGTAAGGAAATAATAGGTGATATTGCCAGGATGCCGCATGTTATTATTGCAGGTTCCACAGGTTCAGGTAAATCAGTATGTACCAACTCTATTATTATGAGCATACTTTATAAGGCAACTCCTGAACAGGTACGGCTTCTTCTTATAGACCCGAAGATAGTTGAATTTAAAGTTTATGATGGTATTCCTCATCTGCTTATACCTGTTGTAACAGACCCTAGAAAGGCAGCTGGTGCACTTAACTGGGCGGTGCAGGAAATGCTCAGAAGATATAAACTCTTTGCAGATAATAATGTAAGAGACCTTAAGGGTTATAATGAGATGGCAGCAGAGAGTGGAGGCACAGTAGAGGCTATTCCGCAAATTGTTATTGCTATTGACGAGCTTGCAGACCTTATGATGGCTGCTTCGAACGAAGTAGAAGACGCAATATGCAGACTGGCTCAGATGGCGCGTGCGGCCGGAATGCATTTGATTATTGCTACACAGCGTCCGACAGTAGATATAATTACCGGTCTTATCAAAGCCAATATTCCAAGCCGTATTGCTCTTTCCGTTATGTCGCAGACTGATTCAAGGACTATTCTTGATACCGGCGGTGCAGAAAAACTTCTTGGACAGGGTGACATGCTGTATTTCCCTTCAGGTACACCTAAACCGATTCGTGTACAGGGTTGCTTCTGTTCAACAAAGGAAATAGAAGCAGTCGTGTCATATATAAAAAATAACGCTTCAGTTGATTACAGTGATGAGATAATGGAAGAAATCGAAAAAAATGTACCGGTTGCAAAAGGTGATAAGACAGCAGGTAAGATTGACGGAACTATTGACGGGGACGATGAGTTAATAGAAAAGGCGATAGACATAATAATCGAAATGGGACAGGCCTCAACTTCATCTTTACAGAGAAAACTTAAACTAGGTTATGCACGAGCAGCACGTATCATGGATGAACTTGAGGAACTTGGAGTAATCGGACCATCTGAAGGCTCAAAACCACGAAGAATACTTATGACTAAGGCTCAGTGGACAGAACGCCGAATGAGAAGATTTGATACAGATTCTGAATAATAAAAAACAGGAGGGTTTTTCTTGAACGAATTTTTGCCGGTAAGCAGAGATGATATGGAGAAACGCGGAATAGAACAGCTTGATTATATACTGGTAACAGGAGATTCATATGTTGATCATCCTAGTTTTGGTATATCTATTATATCCCGTATACTTGAAGACAAAGGATATTCAGTTGGAATTATTGCCCAGCCGGACTGGAAAAGTGACAGGGATTTTAAAAAACTCGGAAGACCAAAGTATGCATTTCTTGTTACATCAGGAAATATTGATTCTATGGTTGCCCATTATACAGCAGCTAAGAGAAAGCGTTCGGATGATGCATATACGGCTGGCGGAAAATCAGGAAAGCGTCCTGACAGGGCGGTTATTGTTTACTGTCATTGTATAAGGAAAATATTTGGTGATGTACCAATTGCTATCGGAGGTCTCGAGGCTTCGCTCAGAAGATTCGCACATTATGATTACTGGGATGATGATGTAAGACCATCGATACTTGTTGATAGTGATGCGGATCTTCTTATGTACGGAATGTCAGAACACCAGATAATTGAGATAGCTGAAGCTCTTAGCAGTGGCAGAAAAATTAATGAACTTACAGATATCAGGGGAATATGCTATTTAACAGAACCGGTTAATACACCGCTTGGTGCTGCTGAGTGTCCGGGATTTGAGCAGGTGCGTGAAAATAAAAAGCTGTATGCCAAGGCCTGCAGAATTCAGTATGATCAGCAGGATGAGGTTTATGGAAAAACTATTATTCAGCGTCATGGCAAAAAAATGCTTGTTCAGACTCCTCCTGCATACTCGCTTACAACGGAAGAGATGGATTATGTTTACAGTCTGCCTTATGCAAGGGCATATCATCCGATGTATGAAAAGGACGGCGGAGTTCCTGGCATAAAAGAAGTTGAGTTTTCCATTACGCATAACAGAGGATGTTTTGGAAACTGTAATTTCTGTTCCATAGCGCTTCATCAGGGCAGGAAAATATCCTGCCGGAGTGAAGAATCAATCCTTAAGGAAGCAGAGTTTCTGACCAGGATGCCTAATTTTAAAGGCTATATACATGATGTTGGCGGTCCTACTGCTAATTTCAGAGCTCCAAGCTGTAAAAAACAGCTGAAATCCGGACTGTGTATGGGTAAAAAATGTCTTGCTCCCGAACCTTGTAAGGCGCTGGAAGTAGATCATACCGAATATCTCAGAATATTAAGAAAACTTCGTAAGATAAAAGGCGTAAAAAGAGTATTTATCCGTTCAGGTATCAGATATGACTATCTGATAAAAGACGAGAATGATGAATTTATGAAGGAACTTATAAAATACCATGTCAGCGGACAGTTAAAAGTGGCGCCGGAACATTGCTCCGCTGCGGTTCTGGATAAGATGGGTAAGCCGCATATCGAGGCATACAGAACTTTTCAGAAAAAATTCTATGACATTACAAAAGGCATTGACAAGGAGCAATATCTGATTCCTTATCTTATGTCTTCACATCCGGGAAGCACAATCAATGATGCTATCGAATTATCTCTTTTCCTTAAAGAACATCATATACATCCTGAACAGGTTCAGGACTTTTATCCGACTCCGGGGACAATTTCAACGTGTATGTTCCATACAGAACTTGATCCATATACTATGGAACCTGTATATGTTCCCAAAACACCGGAAGAAAAAGCTATGCAGCGTGCCTTACTTCAGTATTTCAAGCCGGAAAATAAGGAGATAGTTTTAAGGGCCCTGAAAAAAGCCGGCAGAAGAGATCTTATTGGTAATTCACCAAAATGTCTTGTTTCCGACGATTTTTCCTGTAATAACAATAATAAAAACAGATCATTTAAAAATAATTCGAAGAAAAATACCTCGTCAGCAAAGAAAACAGGCCCCCGTAATATTAAAAAGAAGAAAAAATGAAAAGAATTCGTATAATTTCATTGCTTTTCATACTGGCATTTGTTACTGTTACTGCAGTACTTGACACATTTGGAATTATGTCGTATGATAAGATGATGATACTTCTTGGATTACGTGATCCGGCATTTACTGAAGCAGAGCTATCAGTCCATTTTATAGATGTTGGTCAGGGTGATTCAACACTTATCGTATCAGGCGATAAAACTGTTCTGATAGACGGCGGTGAAAAGGAAAGTGGAAGCACAGTTGTTTCTTATCTTAAATCACACGGTATTTATGATATTGATTATGTAATTGCGACACATCCCCATTCAGACCATACAGGTGGACTTCCTGAAATATTTTCATCATTTGAAATTGGTGAGGTGATCGTACCTGAAGTACCGGAAAATATCATTGACGAGTTATCATCAGATAAATTTTTTATCAGTTTAGTAAACCGGAGTGATATTTTGATTTCGCATGGTTATTCCGGAAGGAAGATAGATCTTGATATCTCGGAACTTGAAATTATTGCACCATGCGGGACATATGATGATATCAACAATTATTCGATTGTAAGTGTTCTTAAACACAATAACAATACATTTCTTTTTTCCGGGGATGCGGAAGAGGAAAGTGAAGCAGATATGCTTAAAAAGGGAAAATTACAAAATATAGATGTCCTCAAGGCCGGTCATCATGGAAGCTCTACATCAACCGGAGACGAGTTCCTGGAAGTGACGGAGCCCGAGTACACTGTTATTTCATGCGGAACAGGGAATTCCTATAATCATCCCTCTGAAAAAACGATGAGAAAACTGTCTGAAAGAAAAAACCGTATTTTCAGAACTGATCTGCAGGGAAGTATAACAGCAGAGTCGGACGGGAACACCTTAAAATTCATTGTAAATGGAAAGGATTAAGATGATATGAGTCAAAACAAAGATGTATTTGCTCTTATTAGAACAGAATATGATAACATGTCTAAGGGACATAGAAAAATAGCTGATTACATACTTGAAAACTATCAGAAGGCATCTTTTATGACCGCACTTTTGCTTGGTCAGACTACTGGTGTAAGTGAATCGACAGTTGTCAGATTTGCCATGGAGCTTGGATTTAGTGGATATCCGGATTTTCAGGATAATCTTCGTTCTGTTATGAAGTCAAAGCTTACTTCTGTTGAAAGAATAGAACTTGCAAGTTCACAGATGGATAAGAATGATGTATATGATAAGGTAATGAGTCTTGACATTGAACGTATCCGGGAAACTAAGGAAAACGGTGATCGCGTGGCATTTGCCGGTGCGGTTGACGCTATTCTTAAGGCCAGGAAGATATACATAGTAGCTTCCAGAAGTGCAGCAGCATTAGCGGAGTTTCTACGATATTATTTCAGTATAATATTTGATGATGTTCTGCTTCTGAAAAATCATGGTACAAGTGAACTCTTACAGAGACTGTATAAAATTGATGAAAGAGATGTTGTGATAGGAATAAGTTTTCCGCGTTATTCAAAACAGACAACAATAGCCATGAATTATGCTTCAGAGGCAGGAGCAACATTGATTGCAATAACAGACAGCAAACAGTCACCTATTGCAGAAAAAGCCACACATGTGATGACTGCCGGGAGCGGAATGGTTTCATTTGCAGATTCGCTTGCCGCACCACTTAGCCTTATAAATGCACTTATTGCTGCAGTTAGTCTTGAAAAGGAAAGCGATATAAACAGCAATTTTGAAACTCTTGAACATTTGTGGGATGAATATGACGTATATGAAAAAACTGATAAATAATAAAAAGGCGGTATGTTTTTGAGATTTGACAGTATTATCATAGGTGGAGGCGCTGCCGGATTGATGGCTGCGGTTACGGCCGCTGAATCAGGCAGAAGAGTTGCTATTTTTGAAAAGAATGACCGTATCGGAAAGAAACTTCGTATTACGGGAAAGGGAAGATGCAATGTTACAAACTTCTGTGACATTGATGAGTTTATGAAAAATGTTCCTGTAAATAACAGATTTCTATACAGTTCATTTTCAGGTTATACACCGGAAGATGTGATGGAGTTTTTTGAAAATGCAGGAGTTCCGCTTAAAGTAGAACGCGGTAACAGAGTTTTTCCTGTTTCAGACAAGGCTGTCGATATAGTTTCTGCTTTCGACAGAAAAATAAAACAACTCGGTATAAAGCTAATACGGGAAAAAGTTACTGATTTACTTATAGATGACGGTGTATGCTGCGGAATAAAAACAGAAAAAAATGAATATAACTCCGAAACTGTTCTTGTGGCTACCGGGGGTGCTTCATATCCGCTTACCGGATCAACAGGAGATGGTTACAGATTTGCACAAAAGGCAGGTCATACTGTTACAGATATTGTTCCGTCACTTGTCCCTCTTGAAATATCAGAAAAATTTTGTTCAGAACTAAATGGCCTTGCTTTGAAAAATATTTCTCTTACACTTCTTGAGGGAGAAAAAAAGATTTTTTCGGATCTTGGCGAAATGTCATTTATGCATTATGGTGTTACGGGTCCGCTTGTTCTTACATCCAGTTCCAGAATCCGAAAAACAGAAAACGGAAGATATAGTCTTCTTCTTGATTTAAAGCCCGGACTTACTCCTGAAAAACTCGACAGAAGACTGCAGAGAGATTTTACTGAGATGCCTAATATTGAGTTCAGAAATATTCTCATTAAGCTTCTTCCGTCTAAATTAATTCCGGTTATAATAAAACTTTCAGGGATTGACGCCGAAACCAAAGCGTGTCAGATTACCAGAGTTCAGAGAAATGAACTGGTGAAACTGTTAAAAAACATTAAACTTACAATTACCGGATTTCGACCCGTTGAAGAGGCTATCGTCACAAGCGGGGGGGTTAGCATAAAGGAGATAAATCCCAAAACCATGGAATCCAAACTTGTAAGTGGTCTTTTCTTTGCCGGTGAAGTTCTTGATGTTGACGGATATACTGGTGGATTTAACCTCCAGATTGCGTTTTCAACAGGCCACGCCGCCGGAATGAATCTATAAAAAGAATGCGAGGAAATGAAAATGAATATTAATGTAGCAATTGACGGACCTGCAGGTGCAGGGAAGAGCTCAATAGCAAAAGCAGTTGCAAAGAGTACTGGATATATTTATGCAGATACAGGAGCATTATATCGCTCTGTTGCGTATTACACAATAAATAAGGGGATTTCTCCGTCTGATAAAGCGGCAGTTGTTTCTCTCCTTGACGGACTTGAAATCAAACTTGAATATATAGATGGTCAGCAGAGAGTGATCGTTGCCGGCGAAGATGTTTCAGACAAAATAAGAACACCTGAAGTATCCATGGGAGCATCTGTTGTATCGGCAATTCCTGAAGTAAGAGAGTTTCTTTTTGACCTTCAGAAAAAAATTGCTTCGGAGAACAATATCATAATGGACGGACGTGATATTGGTACTGTTGTACTTCCGGAGGCACAGCTTAAAATATTTCTTACAGCCAGTGCTGAAGAAAGAGCAAGGAGAAGATTTGCAGAGCTTAAGGAAACAGAAGGTATTACTTTTGAAAATATCTTAGAGGATATAATCAGGCGTGATGAAAATGATATGAACAGAACGGTATCTCCTCTTAAGCAGGCTGATGATGCAATTCTTGTTGATACAACGAAAATGACTATTGATGAGGTAATCGCACTGCTTGAAAAAATGATAAGAGAAACGGAAGAAAGAGTGGGATAAGATTTTGTATACAGTATTAAGAAATTTTATAATTTTTCTTTTTAAGATTGCTTTTAATCTCTCTTTTGAGGGTACTGAAAATATACCTCAGGATGAACCAGTTATTATTGCCTGCAATCATCGTACATATGCAGATCCGATTTTTCTTTCTCTCAAAGCCAAAAGAAGATGCACATATATGGCTAAGGAAGAACTTTTTAAAAATCCGGTTTTTGCATTGCTTATAAGAACGTTCGGTGCTTTTCCTGTTGCAAGAGGGAAAGGTGATACCGGTGTTATAGATACTGCAATCGAGAAACTAAACTCAGGAAAAAATCTTGCTATCTTTCCGGAAGGAACACGCTCGAAGGACGGAAAAGTAGGCAAGGGGAAGACGGGAGTTGCTTTAATTGCCGCAAGAGCAGGCAGGACTGTTGTTCCATGCGGTATAGCCTATGATGGAAAACTGGGATTCAGGAAGAAAGTAACAGTAAGATACGGCAAACCAATAAGTCCTGAAGAACTTAAGATAAGCAATAATCCAGCACCAAATGAACTTAAAACGCTAAAACTTACAATAATGAATTCAATCACTGAACTTGTGGAGAAATGATATGAGTATAGAAGTAGCCAGATCAGCAGGATTTTGTTTTGGAGTAGACCGTGCAATCAAGCTTGTTTACGGAGAAATAGAAAAAGGCGGAAAAGTTGCAACGTTTGGTCCGATTATTCATAACACTAGTGTGGTTAATGACCTGAAAAGTAAAAATGTAAGAATTATTAATGAACTTTCAGAACTTCATGAAGACGAAAGACTGGTCCTTCGTTCCCATGGTGTTGGAAAAAATATATATGATGAACTGAAAAATCTGGGAAATGAGTATATTGACGCAACATGTCCATTTGTATCAAGAATACATAAAATTGTACGGGAACAGTCATCACAGGGGAAAATAATACTAATTGCCGGAGACAGAACCCATCCGGAGGTAGATGCAATTGTCAAACATTGTACCGGAGAGTGCTATGTTTTTGCTAATGATGACGAACTTCAAACAATTTTTAAAAAAAACTTAGGTTTTTTGGAAAAAAAGGTTGCAATTGTGGCGCAAACGACGTATAATATAATAGTGTGGAATAAATGTTTAAGCATTATTCCTGATACCTTAAAAGATGTAACTGAGATTTTTGAAACGATATGCAATGCAACGTCGGAAAGACAGTCGGCTGCGATTGAACTTGCCAGACGTTCTGATGTGATGATCGTAATAGGCGGAAAGCATAGTTCAAACACTATCAAGCTTTACAATGTATGCAGTAAATATTGCAGAACGTATCACATCGAAGATTCTGAAGAGCTATATGGTATTGATTTTTCAGGAATGTCTGATATAGGTATAACTGCTGGTGCATCAACGCCAGTGTATATCATTAAGGAGGTTATTCATAAAATGAGCGAAATCCAGAAAACTCAGGAAGAGGAAATTAACTTCGCGGAGGCACTTGAACAGTCCTTCAAGAAAATACATACAGGTGAAAGGATCAAGGGAATCATTGTTGCTGTAAACAATTCTGAGGCAATTGTAGATATCGGCACAAAGCACACAGGTTTTATCAGCCTTTCAGAACTTACAAACGATCCGACTAAGAAGCCTGCTGATGTAGTAAGCGTTGGCGAAGAAGTTGACCTCGTAGTAATCAAGATCAACGATCAGGATGGTATCGCAACACTTTCCAAGAAGAAAGTTGACGAGATGGTTGGCTTTGACAATATTGTTAAGGCTATGGAAGAAGGCAAGATTCTTGAAGGTACAGTCCAGAAGGCTGTTAAGGGCGGCGTAATTGTACTTGTTGACGGTGTTGGCATATTTGTTCCTGCTTCACACACAGGTCTTGGACGTGATGAAGATATCGAGAAACTCGTTAAACAGCAGGTATCTCTCAAGCTTATCGATGTTATCCCACAGCGCAGAAGAGCAGTTGGTTCAATTAAGCTTGTTCAGAAGGCTATCAAAGAAGAAGCTCAGAAGAAATTCTGGGATGCAGCTGAAGTTGGAGCAACCTACAAGGGTGAAGTTAAGTCAATCACTAACTATGGTGCATTCGTTGACCTTGGCGGAATCGACGGTATGGTTCATGTTTCAGAACTCTCATGGAAGAGAATTAAGCACCCGTCAGAAGTTGTTAAGGTTGGCGACGTTCTTGAAGTTTATATCAAGGAACTCAACCAGGAAACTGGCAGAATCTCTCTTGGTTACAAGAAGACAGAAGACAATCCATGGGAAAAGTTTAAGGCTTCTTACAACGTTGGCGATGTAGTTAAGGCTACTATTGTATCTATAACACCTTTTGGTGCTTTTGCAAGCATTATCGATGGTGTTGACGGTCTTATCCACATTTCACAGATTGCAAACCAGAGAGTTGACAATGTTAAGGACGTTCTTTCTGTTGGTCAGGAAGTTGAAGCTAAGATTACAGAATGTGACATTGATAACAAGCGTGTAAGTCTTTCAATGCGTGCACTTCTTACTGAAGACAGCGCTGAGGAAACAGAAGATAACGAATAATCAGTTATTTGTCTGACACATAAAAAATTCATGCTCCGGATTCAGGAACGTTGTGAATCCGGAGTATTTTTATACAAAGGAGCATTAAGATGAAACGGCTTGTTATAGGAATACTGGCACATGTTGACTCAGGAAAAACCACACTTTCTGAAGGCATGCTTTACAGTTCAGGTGACATCAGAAAACTTGGAAGAGTTGATCATAAAACATCATTTCTTGATACATATTCTCTTGAAAAAGAGAGGGGAATCACTATTTTTTCGAAGCAGGCCGTTCTGCATCTTGATGATGCAGAGATAACACTACTTGACACTCCGGGACATATTGATTTTTCAGCAGAAACCGAGAGAACTCTTCAGGTGCTTGATTACGCTGTTCTTGTAATAAATGGTTCGGACGGAGTGCAAAATCACACAAGAACTCTGTGGAAACTTCTTGAGAGATATAACGTTCCGGTCTTTGTTTTTATAAATAAGATGGATCTTCCGGGGACGGACAGAGAAGTACTTCTGACAGAGATGAAATTAAAACTTTCTGACTGCTGCTGTGACTTTGATATTGATAATACTTCTGATGAATTCTATGAAGAAACAGCGTCTCATGATGAGAAGCTTATGCAGGAATTTTTTGATAATAATAAAGTCAGTCACGAAGGTATTATCAGGTGCATACGGGAAAGAAAGATATTTCCATGTTTTTTTGGTTCAGCGCTTAAACTTGACGGCGTTGAAAATTTTCTGAAAAAACTTAATGAATATACTGTTCAGGATGAACTAAAAGAAGATTTTTCCGCAAAAGTTTTTAAAATATCAGAAGACGATCAGGGGAACCGGCTTAGTTATATCAAGATAACAGGTGGGAGGCTCAAAGTAAAGGAACAGATATCGAACCAGAAGATAAATCACATACGAGTTTATTCTGGCACAAAATTTCAGGCAGTTGAAACAGCTGTTCAGGGAATGGTTGCTGCGGTGACTGGTTTGGCAGACTCGTATCCGGGTCAGGGCCTTGGCAGCGAAAACGATTCTCCTGCTGCACTTCTGGAACCTGTACTTACTTACAAAGCACAGCTTTCACCTGAAATAAATATTCACGAGGCTGTTTCAGCTTTCAGACGACTTGAGGCAGAAGAACCGAAACTTCATGTTATCTGGAATGAACAGCTTAAGGAAATACATATTCAGGTTATGGGCGAGATGCAGCTCGACATTGTGAAGGCGCTTATGATGGAGAGGTTTCATATGGAAGTGGAATTTGTTCATGGTAATGTTGCCTATAAAGAAACCATTGCTGAAGCTGTAGAAGGTGTAGGGCATTATGAACCACTCAGACATTATGCCGAGGTTCATCTTTTGCTTGAACCCGGAGAACAGGGTAGTGGTCTTGTTTTTGAAACAGACTGTCGTGAAGAGATACTGGATAAAAACTGGCAGCGTCTTGTTATGACGCATCTTAACGAAAAAACACATAATGGTGTTCTTACTGGTTCTCCGGTTACTGACATGAAGATTACACTTGTTTCAGGACGTGCTCATCTGAAACATACAGAAGGCGGTGACTTCAGACAGGCTACATATCGTGCGGTAAGAAACGGATTAAGACATGCGCAGAGTATTTTGCTTGAACCGTATTATGATTACATTCTGGAGATTCCTTCTGAATATGTTGGAAGGGCAATCTCTGATCTTACCAGGATGGACTGCAGTTTTTCACCTCCGGAGGTAAACGGAGATATTTCAGTAATAACCGGAACCGGACCTGTTGCAGCAGTTAAGGATTATCATACAGAGCTTATGGGATATACAAAGGGAAAAGGGATTTTTACATGTACTCCTGCGGGTTATAAACCATGTCATAATTCTGAAGAAGTTATAGAGCAAATGAATTATAACTGTGATAGTGATGTTGAGAATTCGTGTGATTCTGTTTTCTGTTCTCATGGAGCCGGATTTGTTGTTAAGTGGAATGAAGTTGGTGAATATATGCATTTGCCGGGCCTACCTGGACTTAATTATGGAAAACAAACTGAAAAACACGAAGATGAAAAGTCTTCATCTGCAGGGAAGACAGTATCAGAATTCCGAAAAAGTGTGGATTCGGAAAAAGAACTGATGGCTATTTTTGAAATGGCTTATGGAAAACAGGATAATAATGAGCAGAAAAAATCTTTTAAGTCAAAGAAAGACAGAGAAAGACTTCAGGTGACATATAAAGCCAGACCGATTCCAAAGGGTCCTGAATATCTTCTGGTTGACGGATACAATATCATTTTTTCATGGAGAGAGTTAAAAGATATTTCAACTTCCAATCTTGATCTTGCACGCAGTATGCTTATTAATACTATGTGCAATTATCAGGGAGTGTACGGATGTGAAGTGATAGTTGTGTTTGATGCCTATAAGGTAAAGGGGAGTGTCAGGGAAGTAGAAAAAGTCGGAAACATAAGTGTGATCTATACTAAGGAATCTGAAACGGCTGATATGTATATAGAAAAAGCCTCACATGATTTAAGCAGGAAACATCGTGTAAGAGTTGCTACTTCAGATGGAATGGAACAACTTATTATACTTGGAAACGGTGCTTTCAGAATTTCCGCTGCTGAACTTTATGAAGAAGTAAAAATTGCAGATAAAAGAATACAGGATTATATCAGAGAAAATACAAAATAGCGTACAAAAGTGACTTTGAACATATGGCAAAGTCACTTTTTTGTTCGCTTTTTATGTTTTTGGAAAATAAAATTTTTCAGAAAATGCACAAAGGTATTGACAAATTTAAGAGTTTAAGTGTACAATTTGATATATGAAAAGAAGTTTTCACCAGGAAGATTTCTAATGAAAGGATTGAATTATTATGGGCAAAGTTACAATGAAAAGGATATTGTCTTTGGCGATATCAGGAACAATGCTGCTTTCAGCATCCGGTACATTTGGTTGTACAGATGTACTTAACTTTTCTGATACAGCGGTTGTATATGCTGAATCAGAAGATATTCGGGATTTCTCAATCAATGATGTGAATATGACAGACAAATATGTTACAAATGCATTTGCTCTGGAACTAAAGTATCTTCTTTCTTTTGACAACAACAGGCTTCTTGCCGGATTCCGTGAAAATGCAGGACTGAATACCTACGGAGCTAAGAGATATGGCGGCTGGGAAAATACACTTATTGGCGGTCACAGCATTGGCCATTACCTTACGGCTCTTTCTCAGGCGTACCAGAATCCTAATGTTTCTGCAACAGACCGTGATGCTTTAATGAACAAGATGAAAGCTCTTGTTGACGGTATGAAGGAATGCCAGAAAAATTCAAAAGGGCGTCCGGGATTTGTATGGGCTGCAACTAAAGGAAATCAGTCAAATGTTGAATTTCAGTTTGATAACGTCGAAAACAGAAAGACAAATATCATACAGGAAGCATGGGTTCCATGGTATACAATGCACAAGCTTATAGCTGGTCTGGTTGATGTATATAAAAATACAGGCTACGACGCAGCAAAGGAAGTTGCGTGCGGACTTGGCGACTGGACATATGACCGATGCAGCAGGTGGAGTTCGCAGACACATTCAACAGTATTAAGCGTTGAGTACGGCGGAATGAATGATTGTCTCTATGATTTATACTCGATTACAAACAATCAGAAATATGCAGAGGCTGCTCATTTTTTCGATGAAACAGCGTTGTTTGACAAGGTACTCAATGGTGGAGCAAACGTGCTTAACGGTAAGCATGCCAACACAACCATTCCAAAGTTTATGGGTGCCCTCAAGAGATACATGGTGCTTGGTGAAAAAGATGAAAAGTATCTTCAGTACGCTACTGCGTTCTGGGATATGGTAACAACACACCATACATACATTACAGGCGGAAACAGTGAATGGGAACATTTTGGAAATGATGACGTTCTTGATAAGGAAAGAACAAACTGTAACTGTGAAACATGTAATTCGTATAACATGCTGAAACTGAGTCGTGAGCTTTTCAAGATAACAGGTGACAAGAAATATATGGATTTTTATGAGAGAACATATTACAACTCCATTCTCTCCTCACAGAATCCTGTTACAGGTATGACAACATACTTCCAGCCAATGGCCACAGGATATTTTAAGGTTTACAGTTCAGAATTTGATCATTTCTGGTGCTGTACAGGAAGTGGTATGGAAAGTTTTACAAAACTCGGTGATACCATGTATATGCATAACGGAAACACACTATATGTAAATTTCTATCAGAGCTCAGTTCTGACGTGGAAGGAACAGAATGTTACTATTACTCAGGAAAGTACAATTCCAGACGGTGAAACCGTAAAATTCACAGTAGATGGTTCTGGTTCACTGGATTTACGTTTCCGCATTCCAGACTGGAAAGCAGGAAACATAAGTATTACTGTAAACGGACAGAAGACATCCTACACTGAGGTTGACGGGTATGCTCAGGTTAAGCGTGATTTCAGCAGCGGCGATGTTGTTGAACTTACCATACCGGAAGAAGTTAAGGCACATACTCTTCCGGATGCAAGAGGAAAAGTATATGCATTTACATACGGACCGGTTGTACTTAGTGCGGAACTTGGTACTGAAAACATGAAAAAAGGTTCAACTGGTATGTGGGTTACAATTCCTGAAGAGAAGATCGCAGGAAATGAAAATATTACAGTAAACAAGGAAAACGGTTCAGTTTCATTGTTTATGTCTGATATAGGAAAATATCTCACAAAAGATCCGAATTCAATGAAATTTACTCTTAACGGAACAAACAGAAAGCTTGTATTCAGCCCTCATTACAGACAGTATGAACAGCGTTATGGTATCTACTGGTATTTTAATAATGCAGATTCAGTTGTTGAAACTGAACTTCCAAGAGCGAAATATACTGTATCAGATACAGTTCAGCCTGGTTACGGTCAGTATGAAAATGATGATCTCCATAATATGCAGGAATATCAGTCAAAGAGTGTGACTTCAGACAGTACTTACAGATATACATCCGGCAATGGATACTTTGGATATCAGATGGCTGTTGATGAAAGTGCAGATTATTCTGTTTTGACAGTTAAGTTCAGAAAAGAGGACAATGGAAAAACAATCAAAGTACGTGTAGGTGATAAGATTCTTTTAGATGAAAAATTAAACTATACCGGAAGTGAAAGTGTTTATGACGTTAAACTTATTGTTCCGCCGGAAGTTATATCCTCATGTGTAAAAGATGTTGATGCCAACGGAACAACTTATAGTGCAGTAGATGTATTCTTCTCATCATCTGACGGAAAAGAATCAGCTAAAGTTTGTGATTTCATTTATATGACAGCGGTTAAGACTCTTTATGAATCTGACAGCAATATTGCTTATTTTGTGGACTGCGGTGACCATGATACTTCAACAACGACCGGAACAGATAAACTTGGTTATTATAACAGTCATACAGAGCAGGTATATGGTCCTGATGAAGTAACTGGTGCCGAATGGGGAATTATTGATGACACGACTGATCAGTATAACGCTTCCTCAAAGAGCAAGGCTATTTACACAGCAAATACATGGGCTTATGAATTTAATACTGCTGACAATCAGGATAAGGCAAACAGTAACAGATATACAAAAAATCAGTATGAAAACAATATCGAAAGACATCTTGATTACGGCTTTACACTTCCAAACGGTTCATATACAGTAGAAGTGGGATTCTGTGATCCGTGGAAATGCTCTAACAACCCGGTGGTCTATGCAAACTATGGCACAGATAATCAGAGTACTGTTATAGAAAAAGTATCAGTAAACGGCAATACTAAAGCCGAAGGTAAGGTTAATGTAACAGACGGTAAGCTGACACTTAACTTCAAAACAGAAGACAAATGTATAAATGTAAGCTACATTATAATCAGATTTGATGTAAGAGCTGAACTTCCGTCAGGTGGTATCAAGGGCGACCTTAATGGCGACGGCATAGTTGATGTGACTGATGCTGTAGTTATGGAAAAGTATATGCTTACTGATGAAGGAGTTTTTGACGGATATAATGCAGATATGGATGATTCATGCAGTTTGGGAATTTTGGATATGGTACTTCTGAAGAATAAGCTTGTACAATAATTATATTAGCAGAATCCTGTTGTTCTAAGTGGGGACAGCAGGATTTTTGATTTATATTGCTTGTATAACTGAATTATGGTATACTTGGTTTAGTAAATAATCAGAGGTAATACAGATGAATAATTCAATTTTAACTGAATGCACTCTCTGTCCGCGTAATTGCCATGCAGACAGAACAGTTACTGTCGGATACTGTAATGCACCAGCAACAATAACAGCGGCACGAGCTTCTCTTCATATGTGGGAAGAACCATGTATATCGGGTGAAAACGGCTCAGGAACAGTATTTTTTTCAGGATGTCCGTTAAAATGTGTTTACTGTCAGAACGCTGCAATATCAGACTGTAGTAAAGGAAAGGAAATCAGTGAAGACAGACTTGCTGAAATTTTCATTGAACTTGAGCAGAAAGGTGCTGCCAATATAAATCTTGTAACCCCTACACATTACACATTGTCTGTCATAAATGCTGTCAGAACAGCAAGAGATAATGGACTTAGCATACCAATAGTGTATAACTGCAGCGGTTACGAGAAAACTGAA
>JAEDJV010000031.1 GCA_016296165.1 Oscillospiraceae bacterium
TAAGACGCTGCCCTTTCACGGCGGAATCATGAGTTCAATTCTCGTACGGGTCACTGAAAATCGTAAACAGTAAACTGTTTACGATTTTTTTATTTTATAGAAAAATATAAAGAAAATATTTTTTCAATTCGATATAATTTTATTGACATGTTTCTTATTCCATGTTAAAATTTTTATAACATATATAGGTTGGGGGGAAAATGAAATATGCTGTTTATTACCGGTGATATTCATGGAGAATATGATCTTAGAAAATTTGGAAAAGAAGAATTTCCAATTCAATCAGAACTTACACGAAACGACTATGTAATTATATGCGGTGATTTTGGACTTCTCTGGGATGAATCAAAAACAGAAAAATACTGGATAAAATGGCTGGACAATAAACCCTGGACAACATTATGGATAGACGGCAATCACGAAAATTACAATCT
Organism: Oscillospiraceae bacterium; assembly: GCA_016296165.1. Lineage (GTDB taxonomy): Bacteria > Bacillota > Clostridia > Oscillospirales > Ruminococcaceae > HUN007. The sequence continues at coordinate 435 of JAEDJV010000031.1, forward strand.
CCTGAAACAATACCGTGTCGAAGACTGGAACGGCGGGAAAATCCAGAAAATATCCCCAAACATATATCATCTCTGCCGCGGGCATATGTTTACTCTTGACAGCAAAAAAGTATTCGCATTTGGCGGTGCAGAAAGTCATGACAAACAATTCAGGATAACAGGCAAAACATTCTGGGAAGAAGAGATGCCAACCCAAAGAGAAATGCAGCAAGGAATCAGCGTGCTGCAAAAAAACAACTGGACAGCCGATATTGTCATAACTCATTCACTTCCTACTTACATACTCTCCGCCTTTAACATGACTGAAATTTACCCTCCAAATGCCCTCACAGACTATTTTCAGAGTATAAATGACCGAATGAATTTCAGAATGTGGTTTTCTGGTCATTATCACATGTTCAAGCAGTGTACGCCTAAACACTATATGATTTTTAATACTATAGTACAAATAACAGATAACGGATTTGAAATTGTTGCAGGTCATGATCTTTAAAAACACCAGTACAGAAAAGCGTACTGGTGTTTTTTTGTCCTATTGGTATTTTTCTATTACTTTAACAATAGCATCCTGTAAAGGCAGCATGTTTATATATTTATTAAAAGCCTTATCAACTTCTGAATTTCTGAGGAATTCCACTATATCACAGTAAGCCTTAAAAATCTGTGTCATAGCAAGATTTCCAGTCATTCCTTTTAAAATATGCGCACCCGAAAAAGCCGCATCAATATTTCCAGTCTCAAAAGACTCTTTAACATTAGCCTTTCTGATACAGTCCGGAAAAATCCTGTAAAGTTTTTCGAGCAGTTCCCCGTTTCCCATGCACCGGCTGATTGCATCTTCTATATTAACACCGCTTTGAGATAATTCTTCAAACATAGTACTCCCCCGATTATTATGTCAAAGTCAATTAATTTTTTATGAAATTGACAAATATATTGTGATGTGTTACAATTATTATATAAAATTTAATTTAAATCATCTTTAACATTATATCATATTTATTGTATTTTTCATAGAGTTTTATGAAAAATATTTTTTCAACGGATAGAAAACGTTTTCTTATCAAATCAGGAGGTATTTTATGAAGTTAAAAAAATTTTTTTCCTTGCTGACAGCGTGCACCATTGCATTTTCAAATGTTACTGCAAGCGTAGCGGCAACCAAAAGTCGGGTTTCTGTACACGATCCGTCAATAATCAAAGATTCGTCAACCGGGTCGTACTATGTATTTGGTTCACATATCGAAGCTGCAAAAACTCAGGATTTGCAGAACTGGCAGAGTTTCGCCAATGGATATGCGCAGTATAATAATGTAATTTTTGATAACCTTTCCGGAAACCTTGCCAAAGCATTTGAATGGAGTGGCGAGGATCTCGAAGACTGTGCGGGCGGATTTGCAGTATGGGCACCCGATGTATTTTACAATCCTGACTATATAAATCAGGACGGTTCAAAAGGTGCATACTTAATGTATTTCTGCACATCATCGACATATATGCGTTCAGTAATCGCATATGCTGCTTCGAAGGACATTGAAGGTCCGTACAGATTTGTAGACACACTCATTTATTCAGGATTTACCCAGAATGACAGCTATGCAACCAGCGCTACAAAAAACGTTAACAGAAAATACACATCCACAAACATTGATGAACTCATATCTTCTGGTGAAGTAACATTTAACAGCAGCTGGTTTTCAAATTCAAACTATAATAACGGTTTGTTCCCAAATGCAATTGATCCGACAATCTACACCACACCTGACGGAAAAATGTACATGTGCTACGGATCATGGTCGGGCGGCATATTTACACTCGAAATTGACAAGTCAACCGGAAAATGCATTCATCCTCAATCGGGAAAAACAGCAGACGGACGAATGACAGACAGCTACTTTGGAACCCTGATATCAGGCGGCGTCAGGAAATCCGGTGAAGGTCCTTTTATAGAATATAATCCTGAAACCGGTTACTACTATCTCTGGGTAACATATGGTGGTCTGACCTCCGAAGGCGGATACAATATGCGTGTATTCCGTTCAAGAACACCTGACGGACCTTTCAGAGATGCCGCAGACAGACCGGCTGTACTTGGCTCCGACACAAACCTTGATACAATCGGTCTTAAAGTAATGGGCAATTACAGGTTTAGCGAACTTAAAACCGCATACATGGCAGGAGGGCATAATTCCGTATTAAGAGACGATGACGGAAAATGGTACCTTTTCTATCACACACGATTTGATGACGGATATGAATATCACGAAGTACGTGTCCATTCAATGTATTTCAACGAAGACGGATGGCCGGTTGTTGCACCGCATGAATACAGCGGTGACAGTATTTCTGCAGGGGGATACAGTATAAATGACATTGCAGGAAATTATGAATTTATTAACCATGGAAATGATACAGGCAAGACTATCCACAACTTCTCGAACATCACACTTTCACCTGATGGAAAAATAAGCGGCAGTGTTTCAGGTACATGGAAACAGAATGAATACAATTCAGCGGTAGAACTAATCATTGATAATCAGAAGTATAACGGCTTTTTTATAGCCGAAAAAAATGAAAGCGGAAAGAAAGTAATGACCTTTACGGCTGTCGGTAAGAACAATCAGACAGTATGGGGCACAAAAACTGACGAATACAACGGAACAGACAGACAGGAAACATATCTTGAAAGCGGATACTATACTATTAAGAATCTTAACAGCAGCAAATGGATAACTACTGACGGAACAAACGTTATCCAGAACAATACTGACTGTATATGGAAAATCACTCGTCATTCTGACGGTCTCTGCACTATTGAAAATACTGAAGGACTTGCGATGACAGTTGAAAATGAAAACGGAATAAACGGAAACAATATTTTCCTGTCAGAATGTACAGTCTCACCGGCACAGAAATTTAATATACGCAAAAATACTGATGGTACATTCGCAATTCTTTCCTCCTGTTCAGATTTTTACGGCGGTCTTGATGTTTATGAAATAAGTCTTAATGACGGAGCAAACATATGCCAGTGGGAATACTGGAGCGGCGACGGACAGAAGTTCATTTTAAACCAGACTGTTGCTCCTGTAATAAAAGGTGACGCTAATCTGGACGGATCAGTAACAGCTGCCGATCTCTTTGCAATGGTATATGCACTCATAGGTATTCTTGAGGCTCCGCTTCCTGAAACAGCAGATATAAACGGCGACAACCAGATAAATATACTTGACCTTATCCTTTTAAAGGAACTTTTGTGTTGACATCCGTACGAACAAATGTTATCATAATAAAAAGCACTTTTTAAGGAGTAATTTATTATGAAAAAAATAGCTAGTTTCACAGTAAACCATGACACACTTGAAAAAGGTGTATATATCTCAAGGATAGACGGCGACGCCGTAACTTATGACCTCAGAATGAAGAAACCAAACAACGGAAGTTTCATCTCACCAAAATCACTTCACACGATAGAACACCTGCTTGCAACTTATGTAAGAAACTCTGAATACTCAGAAAGTATCATTTATGCAGGTCCGATGGGATGCAGAAGCGGATTTTACCTCATTGTAAGAGATAATGTTTCAAAATCAGAAGTACTTGAACTGGTTAAAAAATCATTTATATTTATAGCTGATTTTAACGGCGAAATACCGGGATCGTCAAAAGCAGAATGCGGAAATTATCTCGAACATGATCTTGAAGCCGCAAAAGCAGATGCCGCTGAATATAATGAGGCTCTCAAAAACGTTACATCCGACGATATGAATTATAAAGATTAATAAAAAACCGTACCTGAAAAATGGTACGGTTTTCATTATATAGAGTAATTATCGATCTGCCTTGATCTGTCTACTATATCCTGAACAGTAATACTGTCAAGATAATCGTTAACTGCCTTGTGAAGTCCCTGCCATACATAAAGCGTAGCACATTCGCCTGCTCTCTGACATTCATTTTCCTCATGCTCAAGGCATGTTACCGGAGCAAGATTTCCTTCTGTTACACGAAGTATTTCTCCGACAGTATATTTGTCAGCAGGTCTTGCAAGCATATATCCTCCCTGATATCCGCGATTGGTTTTCAGTAGACCGGACCTGTTAAGAAGCGGGACTATCTGCTCAAGATATTTTTTCGAAATATTCTGTCTTTCTGCAATATCTCCAAGCGTAATATACCCTTTTTCTTTGTTCTCCGCAAGATCTATCATCAGTCTTAAGGCATATCTGCCTTTGGTTGAAATTTTCACTCTATTACCTCCCGCTTATCATTTATAACTCATAACACTATTATAACATAGGTTTAGTAAGTTTTCAAGAATCAAAAGTTGTATGATGATTTTATAAAAAAACATACAAATTTTTCTGCTATTTTATTCATTATTATTCTATTATTGTAAATATCTTGATTATAAAATCTATGTTTTATAAAAAATATATACGATTTACCGGCATTTTTTTACGTTATAACGTTGTATATAAAAAAAACTATATCACCTATTCCAAATTAACTATTTGACTTAACTCTGTGTCTGTGTTAATATATTAACAGAAAAGGAAGTTCCGTAAACAAGTCGGAAAATACTATATATTAAGACATTTTCATTTAACTTTACACATACAATCCTAACCCGAAAATCCGCCATTCGAAAGAAAGGCGGATTTTCACTTTATATAAAAAAATATCCGTACTTACTTGATTTTCATTTCTAATATGTTATAATAAAAGTGTATGTTTTATCATAAGTGAGGTGTTTAATATAGACAGCGGTATTACAATATCATTTCTTTTTCTTTTTAAGATGCTTCTGATTCTCTTTCTTATTTATCTTCTGGCGGTACTCACTCCAAAGATTGCAAAGAAATTAGACACAGCTTCTGAAAAAAAGAAAACAAAACCGGAAGACGAACGCCTCTATCAGGTGCAAAGCCCGTTTGAGCCGCATCCTGATGATGAAAAACCGAACAAAACTTTATTTCCTGAACTCCAGGAAATAAAAAATAATAATACTAACGGAAATGAGGACTTAATAAATGGCAAAGAACAATAACGGCAAAAAAATGGTTGAAGCCATCACTTCCATGGAGGAAGATTTTGCAAAATGGTACACAGACATCGTAAAAAAAGCTGAACTCATCGAATACACAAGTGTTAAGGGCTGTATGGTTATCCGTCCTTACGGCTATGCTATCTGGGAAAATATCCAGCGTATTCTTGACGGTATGTTCAAGGCTACAGGACATGAAAATGTATGCATGCCAATGTTCATTCCTGAAAGCCTTCTCCAGAAGGAAAAAGACCACGTTGAAGGTTTTGCACCTGAAGTTGCCTGGGTAACTCACGGCGGAAGTGAGAAACTCGAAGACAGACTCTGTGTACGCCCTACTTCAGAAACACTTTTCTGCGAACATTATTCAAACATCATTCATTCATACAGAGATCTTCCTAAACTCTATAACCAGTGGGTAAGTGTTGTAAGATGGGAAAAAACAACACGTCCTTTCCTCCGTTCCAGAGAATTCTTATGGCAGGAAGGTCATACAATTCACGCAACTGCTGAAGAAGCTATTGAGGAAACAGAAAAGATGCTCAACGTTTATACAGAATTCTGCGAAAAATCACTTGCTATGCCTGTAATTCAGGGTAAGAAGACAGAGAGTGATAAATTCGCAGGAGCTGTCTCAACATATGCTATTGAAGCTCTCATGCATGACGGTAAAGCGCTTCAGGCCGGTACGTCACATTATTTTGGTGACGGTTTTGCCAAGGCTTTTGATATCGAATATACAGACAAGGAAAACAAAAAGGTTAATCCGCACCAGACATCATGGGGAGTAAGCACACGTCTTATCGGTGCAATCATCATGACTCACGGCGACAACAACGGTCTTGTTCTCCCGCCTGCAGTTGCTCCGATTCAGCTTGCAGTTATACCGATTGCAATGCACAAAGAAGGCGTTCTTGACAAGGCTTCTGCCCTCGCCGAAGAACTTAAAGCAGCAGGTATCAGAGTGAAACTTGACGATACAGACAACTCAGCAGGCTGGAAATTTGCTGAATATGAAATGAAGGGTGTTCCTGTAAGACTTGAAATTGGCCCTAAGGATATTGAAAACAACCAATGCGTACTCGTTACACGTCACAACAACGAAAAGACAGTCGTAAGTCTTGACAATCTTGCCGAAGAAGTTCAGAAGAAACTTCAGGAAGTACATGACGGTCTCTACGCAAAGGCTCTTGAAAACAGAGAAAACAGAACATACTCATGCAAAACTATGGACGAAATCATCAAGGCTCTTGAAGAAAAGGGCGACGGTTTCATAAAGGCTATGTGGTGTGGCGAAGAAGCATGCGAAGATGAGGTAAAGGAAAAGACAGGTGTAGGTTCACGCTGCATTCCTCTTGAACAGGAAAATATCTCAGATGTATGTGTATGCTGCGGCAAGCCTGCAAAGCATCTCGTTTACTGGGGAAAAGCTTATTAATAGATATTTTTATCATAACAAAATGCAAGACAGAGAGATTACCGGATATGGCAATCTCTCTTTTGTTATTACAGCACAAATAATAGCACATGAATATGTATATTTCCACAAAGTTAAATCTTTGCTGTTACTTTCCTGTATAAACAGGGACTTATATTATGAAAGACAATGAAGGAGGGAGAATTATTGTGAGTGATAATGAAATAATCGAATTATTCTGGTCACGCTCTGAAGAAGCAATTACCGAAACTGATAAAAAATACAGAAAAGAATGTATGAAAATATCACACAATATTCTGAACAATACTTCTGACTGTGAAGAATGTCTTAATGACACCTACATGACCGCCTGGAATATCATTCCCCCTAATCGTCCCAATTATCTGTGTGCCTTTATCTGCAAAATAATGAGAAATCATTCACTTAGAAAATATGAATATTATCACAGAGAAAAAAGAAAAAATCATATCAGTCAGTCACTGGATGAACTTAATGAGTGTATACCGGATAAATGCAGCACAGAAGATATAGCGGATAAAAACGAACTTGCAAAGGAGATTCAAAATTTTCTCATGGCTCAGAACATTGAAAAACGAGTAATATTTATCAGAAGATACTGGTTTTACGATTCTTTTGAACAGATATCAGAAAAATGCGGCATAAGTGAAGACAATGTAAAAATGACGCTAACTCGTTTGCGCAAAAACCTCAGACAGTTTCTTACAGAAAGAGGGTTTACATATTGAATACTAATAATCTGAAAGATGCAATAGGTATGCTTGACGATTTATTGATTGATGAAGCAATAAAATACGATAAAACAGTAAAAAGTGAAATTAACAAAGCTAAAATTTCAGAGTACCCTTCAGAAGACGAATACAGTCTGGAGCCATCCGTTATTACTGGAGAAAGAAAATCAATTTACTGGTTAATCCCTGCTGTCGCATCAGTATTTCTGATAGTAATACTTGCTTTTCAGAAAAATCCCGATAATAATGTAAATGACAGGATAAACATTTCCACATCTGATATTACAACAACTTCAGCCTCTTCTTCAGCCCCGCAGAAATTTATATTCACGTATTCAGACACCCCTCCATCAGTTACGCCCAAATTAAACAGTGAATATACTTTTTCAGAAACATCAGATACTGTAACCGTTATTGTTTCCCCTGTTCCTGCTGCAATATCCGATACACCGGCAGCCACTATGCCTCCAGCTGAAATTCCATATACAACTGATTCTATTCCGGAAACGGAATCCCGGACTTCAGAACAATCCACAGAACCTGCTGCAACTACTGCATCATCTGACATAATGGTTACTGAATCAGTCGCAGAGATATCCCCGGACAACAGTATAACGCTCTCCAATAATACTGTTCTTTACTCAGAACAATATGTCTTCTCTCCTGAAGGTATAAAAAAATATACAGAAAATACATACATACTTAAAATAACGCCGAAAGAAGGAGTGTCTTTTCCAAAAGATGAGATAAACAACAGACTTTCAGACAGTATGACGCATCTGAGAGAAATAGAAGATCATTATGAAAGTTATATTGGAAATCCACTAAATAGAGACAGTGTACTTAGTATTCTTCTTGACTATGATGAGATAAAGCTTATCGAAGAAAGTTCAATACTGGAAGTATATCAGGACGTATATATTGCATATATCACAATAAAAGGTCACCATAGTGAAGATGAACTTACCAGCAGCTACGGAGAATTTTTGGAACGTTTTTCTGAAGAAAAAGAAATAAACGGCAGCACATTCAGAACTGCAGCACCAAAGATTAATTTCAGTGATATCAGTAATAATGATTACTGCGAAAGATTAAAAGAATTTCTTTCTGACAGCAATATTACTGTAAATTATTCTGAAAATTATTCTTATAAAACCAATTTATCAAAAATAATTTATGAAACCCAGTAAAAGGAGGAATTCACCATGAAAAAATTCAATATCTTTATGATTTCTGTATCATTAAGCTTATGTTCAGCACTTACCGTAGGGACAGTATCCCCAAAGTTATGTAATGTAATCAGTGCCGGAGAAATCACTGCAGAAGAAGAAAATATTTCTGTTCCGGTTTCCCCTGTCATCAGCAAGGGCGGTGCAGAATTCAGTTATAACGCGTCTTATAGTGCTATCATTATAGACGGAGAAGGAACATTCACATCAGGAGAACTAAATGATTTCATGTCATCATGCCAAAAGACCAATTACATTGTTATCGGGAAAAATATCACTATTCCTGAAAACGGTTCAGTGTACAACCCATTTTTAATTACTTTTACATGTACATTCTATAATACTGAACCGCCATATCCGATTTTCTGCTATTCTGAGAGTGATACTTATGCAAAATATACCGCTATGATTAATACTCTTTGTCAGGAAAAAGAAACTGATGAAGCCCACCTGCCTTTTAAAATAAACCTTATTCCGGATACAACTGATACAAAAGATGTCATCTATGTTCCCGCTGATGTTGAAGTTCCGCCTGTTCAGACAGAAAACAGGATACAACTTCTCGGCAGAAATCACAATAACATAAGTTTCTACTATAAAGAAGCTGACCATGGTCTGATAATTGACGGATCCGGTTCATTCTCAGTTGATGATTACATAGAATACTGTGGTTCTGTTATAGACCATGTAAATTATATAGTTGTAGGCAAAAACGTAGAGATACCTGAAAGTTCAGAACAAGAATCAAAAATAAATATATTTATATTATCAGTTATGGGCGTGTCAAGATCAAAACTTTACACATATGCTGATACTGATTGTGTAAAAAAAGTAAATTGTATGGTCGAGAATATGAAAAACCAGGAGTTGTATAATTTAAACATAATAGATGAAAACACAAATGTCTGTGATATTTATGAAACCTACAACGAAACATTATTCACCAGAGGCGATATCAATGGTGATACAACAGTTGATCTTACAGATTTGTCTGAGCTCTCGCTGCTGCTCATCGGAGATAAAACTTCAGACTCTGTAACTGAAAAAATTGCTGATATAGATGATGACAATAAAGTAACTATCGCAGACCTCACAAGATTGAAACAGTATATCTCCAAATCTCTGAAAACATGGAATGGAACAAAAATACATCAGTCATACAAATTGTATTAACCTTATAATCGACAAACCTGCATACTTGATTTATAATATAATTGAAATTAGCATAATCTGAATTATATTAACGCAGAGGGTTATAAGAATATGAACTTTATCGGAATAGAAAACGATGAAATTATTCTGATAAACGAGGACAAAATAATGCATTAAAACAACGGCGGCAGACTTCCACGTCTGCCGCCGTTATATGTTCTGTTATATTAAAAATAAAGATTTCTGGAGCCACCCATATATTTTACAAGTTCCACAACATCCAATATATCAAAATTTTCATCGTAGTTGAAGTCATACGCTCCGCTGATAATGTCAGCTTCTGTATCCAGAAGCATTTCCTTCATAAGAATAAGATCCAAAATATTTATCTTATTATCTGCGTTTACATCACCAGGAGTATAATCTGTAAGATCTTTAAGACGTACTATTCTGTCAGCCTGAAGAAGAGGCATATTGAGATCGGATATGATACCGGTAAGATGGACCGCAATTTTGTCGCAGTAGTTAAGAGAAGGTACATTTTCACTAGTACAGTTTATCAGGTATCTGTATGCGCCGGAATCGTCCACCTGAATAACATTGTCCGAGAATACTGTCATAGTACCAAAAAGATACCACCCTTCTTCTGCTTCCGTTATTTCAGGTGCATCACAGATGATGTCAGCTCTGTACGGTGATGTATATGTATAGGCATGCGATCCCGGATACTCCTGTTTTCTTGTTGCCAGCGAGTCAATAGTTATACCGGCTATATCTCCGCATTTACAGTCGATATCAGGAAGATACAGGGTGTCCTGTCCAAGTGCGTTAAAATAATCTTCCGGATAACACATTTCACGGAAATATCCGTCACCAAGTGCCAGACATACAAAATCATATTTTTCATAGGATCTCGCCTGGGAAACAGCATTTTCGCTTCCGTATTCTATAGGTTCATTTATACTTCTGATATACTGTTCTGCATATGAACCTTCTTCAGTAACTGCCTCAAAATCATAAAGGTTTTCAGAGCCTTTTGATACGCTTCCGGTACCGCAAAAAACGAAAGCACGTCGGCCTATGTACTCTAATGATTTCGGGATAACAATCTTTTTAAGGGCAGTACAGTTGCTGAATACTTCGTCTTCTATTTTCTTAAGACCATCCGGCAGGGTAACTGACGTAAGTGATTTGCAGTTGTAAAACGATCTTTTACAGATTCTGTTAAGATTTTTGCTCAGCTTTACTTCCTTTAGTTTATAATTATCTTCAAATACTGAAAATCCCATATCTTTTACGCTGTCAGCCATTGTAACAGATTCGGCATATACAAGACCTTTTAGAGAGTTGGTTCCAAGAGATGTTATTCCGTCTTCAATGACAATGTGTTTAACATCCTTATAGTTCCATGGCTGTTCAGAAATAGTATAATTATTTACTTCTCCGGAGCCGTAAATAGTCAGTACACCATCCTTTAGTCTGTAAAATGCCTTCTCTCCGCATTGTCCGGTTTCTGCACCGTCATCACCCGGCACCTCACCGTCAACTGCCTCAAATGTTATTTTCTTGCTGTCATGATCTATTTCTTTTACTACAATAGTTCCTTCCCCTATGTATCTGGAATAATAGTCAGGTGTATAGGCTGCAAATGATAAACCGTTTACTGAATATTCATTGTAAAGCAGAAGTACTGCAGTTCTGTCCACGATATCGCCCTTTTTAAGTGAATCCGGATAGATATACTTTATGCTGTCAATCTGCGGAGCGAGAATCAGTTCAAAACCAGCCTTGATTACCTCAACATCATACGGCAGAATCAGTTTGAAATCATTCTGCGGTGTAAAACTGTCATTGGTTATGGTACCTTTTTCTGTAATGTATGAATATCCTATAGAACTGCTGCTGTCATTCTGATCATGATAAATAGTGTCATACTTGTACAGCTTCTGACGCAGTTTCAGGTCCTTATTGCAGTAATCCTTACTCATCCTTGCATCAGATGAAACAGGTACTTCAACTTCAGTACTGTTATATTCTCCTGTCGTACCGCGTGCTGTTTTTATGGTTATTACAGCAACCCCATCACCAACACCTGTTACTGTACCCTCTTCATCAACGGTTGCAACACTTTCATCCGATGACAAATATATAGTTTCCGGAATAGCTCCGTTACTCCACTCAAAAATAAGTTTTTTGCTTTCACCTACAGCAAGAACGTCTTTAGGGAGCGTTACACTTCTTAAAGACGCAATCAGCTGATATGCCGATATGCTGCTGTCATTAAACTGACAACAAGGTACTGAAGCAAGAGAGATTCCTCCGGCGATTAGTACGGATAATATTTTCTTCTTCAAAATAAATCTTCCTCCTAAAAAATATATACATATTACTTATCGGATTTTTTTTAGTATAATCAATAACGAAACAGAATTATAATATAGTAAACGCAATAAATAAATTGCGTTTACTATTAGCCGATTTGCACGGAGATGACGTAGTCATCGGATGTGCAAGGCAATATAAATAAAATAATTATAGTGAAAGTCAAATTTATTTTGACTTTCACTATAATTTCTAATCCGCATCCCTCAATAAAATCAAGCCACGTAAATGTTTAGTTTACGTGGCTTTTCTTATTCTTCGTCCTGATAAACCGTCTCCCCCATCTTCACCCTGCACGTCTTTCCGTAAAATGCTATTCCGTAGCTCATTACCTTCTGATAGCAGTCATCTGTGAGTTGTTGTGCGTACTTTCTCGTTCTGATCTGCTCAAGTGCTGCATCGCATCTGTCGTTTAGTTCTTTAAAAGTACCAGCTATCTTCACTTCAATTATCACCGCTGTTTCCCTTGTCTGAAATTCACAGATTGTTATATCCGTTCTTCCGTCTCCGTTTTCCCGGTTGGATTTTATTTCGTATTCATCGTTTCCGGTTATCGCTCCTAAAAGAAATCCATGATAGAAGTTTTCAAGGCAGTCATGGAAACTTATGCTCTTTCTGAGCCAGCGGTTTATTTCCTTCTGTGCCTCCTCCGGTTTTCCATCAAGGAAAAATCCCAGAAGTTCCGGAGTTCTTTCCTTCTTTACAATGTCATCAAACTTTTTTTGGATTTAGGATTCCAGATAATTTCCTTTGAGTGATACTGTAAAATGTTCCACGTGGAACATTTTACAGTATCACTTCTGCTTTATTCCCCGCGTCCTGCTTGCTTTTTTCTTAAAAATATCCTATACTTATACATAAACTGTATCTCTTCTTTATATTTTATTTCAGGGAGTGATTATATGATACGGGTTGCTGTTGTTGATGATGATGGAGTGTTTGCCAAAGATCTGAGCAGGTCTGTATACGAAGAACTGTGCAGAAGATCCATTCAGTGCGAAATATGTGATTTCAGAGACGGTAAAACAATTCTTGACAGTCACAGTAAAAAAGAATTTCAGCTAATCATGCTCGATATAGGTCTTCCGGACAATGACGGCTTTCTTGTTGCCAGGAAAATAAACTTAACAGGGACAAACACGCAGATAATATTTATTACAAGCAAGGTTCATCTCGTATTTGATTCGTTTGAATACATGCCTATAGCATTTATACCAAAGGACAATTACAAAAAAGATCTTTCAAAGTACATCGGTATTTTTCTGAGAAAACATGAAACAAACGGCTATCGTTTTGAATACAGCTCAGAAAATGGTGATGAATCCATAGATCTTAAGAGTATAATTTATTTTTCAGCTAACAATCATGATATTTTTTTTGTCAAAAAAAACAAAGATATTGTAAACATAGCATCCAGGCGGGATATCCGACGCTCGCATAGAAGTACTGATAATAACAAAACTCCTTTATTTTCTGATAACCCAGTCAATCGTTGTTATAAACAGAAAAAAAGAATATGTTTTCTGTGCAGCTGAATGGTTTATGATAATCACAACATCAATAATTGTCATTTCTATCAGTTTTATACTTCACTTTATTATACTGTCATACAACAATCCGGATGTCACAGTTATCTCTCTTCTCCTGTTCATAATGGAAATCATAATATTTATTATAATTCAGAGAATAAGCAAAACAAATAAACAGAACACTGACAATCAGATTCTCTCTATGCAGTTAAGACAGCTGAAGCACGATAATGAAACTGCAATCAAAAATTACAACAGCATGCTAAATGTACAGCACGACTTCAAGAATTATATACTTAACATAAACGCGATGGTGCAGACTGGTAAAACATCGGAAGCTGTAAAATATATGAACGAACTGCTTGACCGGAAGATTAATAATCTTCAAACTTTTGTAAATACATCAAATGATGTTGTAAACGCTGTACTAAACTCAAAAATATCAGCTGCGGAAGAAAAAAATATATCAGTTCGCACATCCATATTCTTCACACCGGATGAAAAAAATGCACTTGATGTTGGAAATCTTATATCCAACCTTCTTGACAATGCTATAGAAGCATGCAGTAACCAAAGTGATCCTGTAATAGAGTTATTTATGTACAGTGAGAACAGGATGAATAATATTATTATCAAGAACACTGTATCCGGTTCTGTACTTTTGAACAATCCGGAACTGAAAACGAACAAGAAAACCGGTTTACACGGTATAGGAATGAGGTCCGTGAAAGACACTGTGCATGAACTTAACGGCATTACAGATATCTATGAGCAGGACGGGATGTTTGTTGTATCCATACACTATCCGGACTGAAAATGTCCATTTCACGACGCAATTGTCCATTTCACGACAACCCTATTGAAACCACATTTTTTATAAGCTATAATATTACTCAAGAAGAGGTGATGTAATTGATACCTTATCTTATTAACATGATAGCTTATTTTATAATATATTTCTGTATAGGAGGTATTTTTATGTGTGCTAATAATAAAATGATATTAACGGGATTCCTTTTAATCCTGATTATGTGTTTATGCGCTTGTTCAAATAAAGATATCTCATCTGCTCATTTAAGCTTCGATCAATTAGCTGAAGGATATAGTGCAGCAGATACGGAAGAAGATGGCTGTATTGTATTTGAGGATTCTAAACTGATTTCTGGAGAAGATATATGGAACGACTTTATGATAACGGTAGAAAGAAAGCAGCCCTGCTGTATTCGTATTGCACAATATTACAGCGAAGAAAACAATCTTTGTCTTACTGATTTGTCATATAATATTTCTTCTTTTGAGGTTAGTACTAATGAAGGATTATCCAAAGAATACAGATATCTGAATCATTATAAAACTGACTCGGAAAATTCTGATGATTCAATAATTGACCGCTATGTTCTGACTAATCAAAAAGATGTAAAGTATGATGAAATTGAACTGTCGATGAAAAGCAGTTTTCTTGGTGATGCGATTGATCACTATGTAGTTTATTGCAATCTGACTTAGTTTTAAATGCTATAAACAATAGCTTAATATTTACTATCGGCAAATAAAAAACGGGAGGCAATACGATATACTGTATCGCCTCCCGTTTTTGCAAATTGCAAACATGAGCAGAACTCTGAAACCGGCATAACAGCGGCAGATTCCACATCTGCCGCCGTTGGTTTTTTCATATTTTACTAACTTTTTATCTTTTGAAGAACCTTCTCCACATCGTCCTGCTCTCCCATGACTACCAGCTGATCATTGGCATTAAATACATAGTCTGCATCCGGAAGAGATTTCACTTTTCCTCCGTTTTTAACTGCAAGTATATTTATCTTGTGTTTTTTCCTTATGTCCAGCTCAATTATACTCTTGTCCACCCATGACGGTACAACCGGAATCTCATATATTGCAACATCATCTGAGATTTCTATGTAGTCGATAATATGGTTTGAACTGTATTTTGTTGCAAGCTTTTCAGCACTCGACTTTTCAGGATACACAACTTCATCAGCGCCATTGCGCATAAGAAACTTTGCATGGAACCCATTGCTTGCCTTGCTTATAACCTTCTTTGCACCAAGATCCTTGAGAAGACAGGTTATCTCCAGGCTGCTCTGAAAATCAGTACCTATGCATACAAAACAGAGATCAAAGTTGCTTACTCCGATTGATTCAAGGGTTTCCATTCTCCTGCAGTTTGCAATCTTTGCATCCACTACATAAGGCATTATATCATGTATCTTTTCTTCATTAATATCTATAGCCATTACTTCATCGTTAAGTTCATTAAATTTTTTAGTAATATATCTTCCAAAACGACCAAGCCCTATAACAAGAACTGATTTACTCATAAACTTCCTCCCGCTAACCTATACTGATTTTTTCTATTGGATTTTTTAATGATGAATATTTTTTATTTTCTGCAAATACAAGTACAAACGATACACTTCCGACTCTTCCGCAGAACATAAGGAATGCTATCACAAACTTTGAGAATGTATTAAAATCTCTGGTTATGCCAGTTGTCATTCCAACAGTATCTATCGCTGAAAACACCTCAAATGTTATATCTCCGATTCCAAGTTCTCTCTGAACTGCGGAAATAGCTGTAACTGCAATTATAATCAGGGTAAGATTTGTCATAACTATAGTAACAGCTCTCTTTAATATATCACTTTCAAGACGTCGTCCAAAAACATTGCATTCTTCATGGTTTCTTATGTTTGACCATGCTGAAATAAAAAGTATCGCAACTGTTGTAGTCTTGGCACCGCCGGCAGTTGAGCCCGGATTACCGCCTATAAACATGTAGATTAAATGAATAAGCTTTGAAGCCGGCGATAATTCTGCCAGATCAACTGTATTAAACCCAGCTGTTCTTGGTGATACTGAAAGGAAAAATGCTGACAGTATCTGATTTCCGGTACTCATACCTTCAAGTGTGTCCTTCTGTTCAAGGATGAAAAACAGCAGCGCACCGGCAAATGTAAGTCCGAGAGTAATCGACAGAGCCAGTTTTGTATGCAGTCTGTATCGTCTGAAATTCAGTTTGTTTGTCCTGATATCATCCCAGACGAAAAATCCTATGCTTCCTATAAGTATAAGAAATATGAGCGTTACAAGAACAAGTACATCATCCTGAAATTCTACAAGAGACGAATACTCACCGTATTTTCCGTTAAGGTCAAATCCGGCATTACAGAAAGCAGATATCGAAAGAAATACCGAATTATATATTCCTTCCGTCCATCCCATCTTAGGAATGAATTTTAATGAAAGAAGAAAGGCACCCATACCCTCAAAAAAAGCTGTTCCGATGACAATCTTCTTAATCATCTTTACTATTCCCCTCATCTGCTGCTGATTAACGCTTTCCTGCAGCATACTTCGGGCTCTTAACCCTATTTTTTTTCTTGCGATGACAGAGAACATAGTCACTATCGTCATAAATCCAAGTCCGCCTATCTGTATCAGCAATATAATGAGTATCTGCCCGAACAGACTCCAGTGCAGATAAGTATCATAAACTACCAGACCGGTAACACATGTAGCTGATGTAGCTGTAAAAAAAGCGTCAGTAAAATTCGTAACTGTCCCGTCCCTGCTCGAAACAGGCAGCATCAGAAGAAAAGTTCCGACAAGAATGATACAGAGAAACCCAAACCCTGCCATCTGAGAATATGTAAGGCCTCTTCTGCTCACGAACTCCTTTTCAGCTCTTTTGTTTTTTATCAAAAAAGCACCTCCCCGTTATTTGTCAACTTATTTATTATATCATATTCTACCTTTTAATGCAAAAAAAAATGTTCCACGTGGAACATTTTTTTATCATTTATCTTTGGGTTTAAAAATAAGAGCAACAAAAAGTCCTGAGATTAGTGCGGCAGCTATACCACCGGAAGCTGCTGTCAGTCCGCCTGTAAAAATTCCGGCAAGACCTTTTTCATCAACACCTTTCCGAATACCTTCTGCCAGAAGATGACCAAAACCTGTAAGAGGGACACTCGCCCCTGCCCCGCCAAAATCAATCAGCGGCTGATATAGTCCTACTGCTGAAATGAAAACCCCGGAAACAACAAAAGCAACAAGTATTCTTGCCGGTGTAAGTTTAGTATAATCTATCAGAAGCTGACCAATTGCACAGAGTATTCCGCCTGTAAGAAATGCCTTAAACAATTCCATAAACTTAAAATCTCCCTATTTATATTTTGTCATTTGTAAAATGAACAAGATGAGATATACCTGGTATGGTCTCTCCCTGCTGAACGAGCACCGGTGACATAAGCGCACCAGTAGCAGCAAAAAGAATATTGTTTATCTCCTTCTCCTTCATTTTTCTTAAAAAATATCCGCAAAGCACACTTGCAGAGCATCCGCATCCGGAACCGCCCGCATGTGTATCCTGTACATCACCGTCAAATATCATCACTCCGCAGTCCTTATGAACTTTCCTTATATCTGTTCCCTCTCTCATAAGCAGATCGTACATCAATCCGCTTCCTACCTCACCAAGATCTCCTGTAATTATCGCATCATACTCCGAAGGCTCTGTTCCGGTAACATCAAGATATTTTTTTATTGTAAATGCCGCTGCTGGAGCCATAGCAGCCCCCATATTGTTTGCATCCGTTATTCCAAAATCCTTTACTGTACCGACTGCGCCTCCAGCCACCCTGGTACCAGTGTCCTCCGCGGACAATATAACGGCACCGGAGGCTGTGCACGTCCACTGGGCATATGGCGTCCTCTGTCCTCCGTATGACAAGGGAAACCGAAATTGTTTCTCTGCTGTTGAAAAATGAGATGAAGTGGAATTTAAAGCATATCCGGCATAACCTGCATTTACCGCCATTGCAGAAAGCAGCAGGCCTTCCGCCATTGTTGAGCATGCGCCGTATATCCCGAAATAAGGTATATTAAAATCTCTCATCCCGTAAGTACTTCCTGTACACTGATTTATAAGATCCCCTGCAAACATAAAATCTATGTCGCTTGCATCGAGTTTTGCCTTCTGCAGTACTTTCTGTACAGCTGTCTTCTGCAGTCTGCTTTCTGCTTTTTCCCATGTATCCTCACCAAAGTAGGAGTCCTCTTCACAAATATCAAAATATTCTCCAAGAGGTCCTTCTGACTCCATTTTACCTGCTACAGAAGCAAATGCCTTAACTGAAGGCGGTGATGAAAAGCGAAATACTTCTCTCGAAAGTTTATCCTTCAAACCTATCACATCCTGTGAAAAAATATTTTATATTTATATTCTTTACAGATTTAAGTTTCATATTCATATTGAAAAAAATAAAAAAATATTATATAATATAAATTATAGTTTCAAATGCCTCCGCAGGGCTGAAACAAAAAAATAATATAGCTGCGGAGAAAAGGATATTAAAAATGGTAGTTATAACAATGGAAAACGGCAAAAAGATAAAGCTTGAACTTTATCCTGAAGTTGCTCCAATTACAGTAGAAAATTTTGAAAAGCTTGTTAATCAGGGATTTTACAATGGCCTTATATTCCACAGAGTCATTCCTGGCTTCATGATTCAGGGCGGATGTCCTGAAGGAACAGGTATGGGTGGTCCTGGCTGGAACATCAAGGGCGAATTTGCATCAAACGGTGTAATGAACGACCTCAAACACACAAGAGGCGTTATTTCAATGGCCAGATCAATGAGACCTGACTCAGCAGGTTCACAGTTTTTCATCATGCACAAAGATGCTCCTCATCTCGATGGTCAGTATGCTGCATTCGGTAAGGTTGTTGAAGGTATTGAAGTAGTTGATGAAATTGCTGAAGTCCCTACAGATTATTCAGACAAGCCAACAACTCCACAGGTCATTAAGTCAATAACTATTGAATAATTAAACAAAAACCGGTATCATCGTTATGATACCGGTTTTTTTGTTTTAAATGAATTACATTAACATATTTAATTTTAAATTAATTTATGTTGTACGGCTAGGGGTTAAGTTTCTCATAACAACTTTGTTTACAGGGCTTTGCGGTCGCCCTGCACCTTCGCTTTTTTATTCAGGTTTTTTTGTTCTGTCAACAAGCTGTGATTTTTCTATTGTATAGATTATACAATCATTTGTATTCTTCGGATCAGGCTTATATCTTATGGTCATATTGTTCCAGTCTTCACTTGGTAAAGCAAAAGGAACATATCCTTTTATCTCTTTACCTGCTTCCAGAGTTGAATCGTATCTTCCGCAATCAGTATATCTTGTTGCAGCACTTGCAGCTGACATTGCAGTAAATAATTCTTCACCGTAATAGATTGTTCCGTCAATTTCAACTGTAATGTCGTCAATCATATTGATAAAAAGTTCTGATGAACCATTGTTCTTTGCTGTGAAAACCATTGCATATGGGTATTTGCCATTATAATCAGCATTAACTGATGTCTGTGCAACTTCAGTAAGCTGAATATTTACATTAGCTGTTTCATACAAAAAATCTTCACCGAGATTTACTGAATAATCTATGCCAGGCTTAATTACTTTTACTGTTTCTTCTTGCTTTACAGGCATTTCATCAAGTACTACTGTTGACGCATTTTTTTTGTCTCCGCATCCTGCTGCACATACGGCAATCATAAGACCCGCGATTAAAAGTGCCGGTACTCTCTTTTTCATATAAGAATCCTCCGTTGTATGTTATTTCAGTTATATTCATTTTAACATTTTTCTTAATACAATTCAATACTTTTTAAAAAAAAAATCAAAGACCGCAGATGATAAAACCACTGCGGCCTCTAATCTTTTAAGTATCTTTAATCCTGAAATTATTCAGCGTTAGGAGCACCTACAGGACATACACCTGCACAAGCGCCACAGTCTAAACATGTATCAGCATTTATTACATACTTGTCGTCGCCAGCTGTGATAGCGCCTACAGGGCATTCTGATTCACAAGCTCCGCATGAAATACATTCATCAGAAATCTGGTAAGCCATTTTTAGCACCTCCATAGTTTTTCTCGATATTTATCTCTAAATATCTTTTAATATAATTTTATCAGTAAATACGAAAAATTGCAATAGTATTTTTAAATTAATTTTTGGTACTTCCAAATGCACTGGCTGGAACGGGATGAATCAGTTGTTATCTTCTGTTTCTTGTATTTACAATGCCTCTAGACAACTTTGTACATAGTCGCAATTTATTCTGAATAATTCATGCAATATGCCGTAAAAACACAATCGAATCCAGTACAAAACCATTCTCTCAAATACACAAAAAACATTTTTTACCCATTTAATATTAAAACAGTTACAAAATACGCACCTCCATTACCATAAAACGGTTCAAAAATCCCTCTTAGGGCGAAAATCATACCTCTTAGGGCGAACCC
>JAEDJV010000164.1 GCA_016296165.1 Oscillospiraceae bacterium
GTTATGTTCGGATCAGCAGCACTGTGGAGAAATGAAAAACAAAGTGTAATGCTTCCGATTGCTGTAATCAGTATTTGTTCGTTAATTGTGCTGTGGTTCTTCCGGGCTGACGATATGAAATTTTTAAAACGAATGCCTCGTTGTGTGTCATGGATTATAACAGGGATTCTTGCGGCTGGTGTGGGTACTTTTGTAATAGTTACAACGGTTTCAAGACATCGTATTTTCAGCTCATCAACTTATGATCTGGGTTTGTTTACACAGATGTATCATTCAATTATTACAGATTTTACTCAGGTAACTACTTGTGAGAGGGAAGAAGTGATTTCTCATTTTGCAGTTCATTTTTCGCCTGTTTACTATCTGCTGGCACCTGTTTATTATCTGTGGCCTTCAGCAGAAACACTTCTTGTGGCACAGGCTGTTATAGCAGTAAGCGGTGTGATCCCAGTTTATCTTTTATGCAGAAAATTTAATTTTTCTAATGTTTTGTCAATGCTGTTCAGTATGGTATATATTTTTTCGGCAGCAATAATAACACCATGCTATTATGATTTCCATGAAAACATTTTTCTTCCTCCGTTTCTTATGTGGCTTTTCTATGCTATAGAGAAGGAAAAAAGAGTGCTTATGTACATCATGGTTATTCTTACACTTATGATAAAAGAAGACGCGGCTCTGTATCTTCTGTTTATAGCACTTTACGTTATTTTCAGTAAGAAGAGCATAAAACACGGTTCTGTTATGTTTGTTTTTACAGGAGTGGTTTTTGCGACTGTACTTAAACTGATGTCCACATACGGGGAAGGTGCAATGACAAGCAGAACATTTGGTAATGTTATGGCTGACTATGATGGTGGTCTTGGCGAGGTTCTTAAAACAGCACTGCTCAACCCGGTATATTTTATCAGTCAATGCTTTACTGAAGACAAGGTTAAGTTCCTCATTACCATAATGCTTCCGCTTCTGTTTCTGCCATTTGTAACTCATAAAGTATCAAGAATGTTTCTTGTTGTTCCTTTCGTAGTTCTTAATCTCCTTTCGGGGTATGGTTATGCACACGATATCGGTTTCCAGTATGTATTAGGTCCGGTAACATGTCTTATGTATGCAGCGCTTATTAATCTTGCGGATTTTAAACCTGAAACTGTAAAAAGAATAGTGCCGATAATGGCTGTAGCTTCAGTATTAATGTTTGTTGCTTATGATACGACAAAAATATATTACTGTGAAGTGTATAACAACAACAAGGAAAACTACAGAAGAAAAGTGGCATATCTTGACTATATTCCGGATGATGCAAAAGTGCTGTGTTCAACATATATTCTTCCTCATGTAGCAAATCGTGATGAAGTTTATATGGTCGATGAATACAATTATCAGAACAGAGATGATAATTATGATTTTATTGCTCTTGAAAATGATTTCAGTTCAGGATGGAAAGCAGAACTTACTCAGAAATATATAGAAAGAGGTTATACTGTTTATGCAGAATACGAATCTTTGATAGTAATATACAAGAGTCCGGATTATGTAATGGAATAATTCTTTTAACTCTCCGTGTTTTCATGGAGAGTTGAAAATTAAAATATTGATTATGGGGATAAAGCTATGAAAAAAATACTAATTTTATTATCAGCATTTGTAATAGGGAGTACAGTACAGATAAATGCTGAAACGGAATCATTAAAAGATTCAGGAATCGATTATAGTGAAACAGTTTCTTCATTAAATAATCCAGGTGCAGGTTACACTTCTGCAGTGTGGTATGAATGTAAACCCGGTAATACACCTGTAAAAAATCCGAACGGAAATCTGGTTGTTTTATTTATTGATATCGGAGCCTTTTCAGTTGGTGTCAACGGAGAAAAGGATTATGATCTTGATGAGAGTTTTTTCAGCGGAATCAGAAAAACACTTGAAAACTGCCGGAATAACGGTTGTACTGTTGGTCTGCGTTTTCGCTATGATGCAATAGGAAAAAACAATCCTGAACCGGAAACTTTTGAAAAAATGCTCAGTCATATTAAGCAGATAGATGATGACGGTTTTCTTAATGACTATGAGGATATCCTGATGTACGTTGAGAGTGGATTTTCGGGTGCATGGGGGGAACAGCACAGCGGAAAATATACTTCAGTTGAATATAAGGCAGAACTTCTTGATTATTTGCTGGATGTTGTTCCGAAAAGTGTTTCTGTTACTGTAAGAACGCCTGATATTATCTGTAAGTGGGCTGATATAAATAAAGATGAGATAGCCGGTTATATAACTGAAACAGATTCTGATGCCGCAAGAATAGGAATTTATAATGACGGATATATGGGATCTGACAGTGATCTTGGAACATATGGCAATCCGACAAGAAAAGACTCTGTGGAATTTATGAAAAAACAGATGACACATGCATATTTCGGAGGAGAGTTTTCAGGAAATATTGATTTTGCAAAGCAGTTTGAAACTTATCTTCCGGAGAACTCGATTCCGGAAATGTACGATACGCATTTAAGCTATATTAATTCGAACATCTGGAAACTG
The DNA here is from genome assembly GCA_016296165.1 of Oscillospiraceae bacterium. Lineage (GTDB taxonomy): Bacteria > Bacillota > Clostridia > Oscillospirales > Ruminococcaceae > HUN007. The sequence goes on from JAEDJV010000164.1 coordinate 2,539, forward strand.
TATCAGGAATATACTTATACTGATGAACTGGATACTCAGAAATGTGATAATTCAGCATATTACGGTGAAACCGTATATCAGTTTATGCGTGACCATATCGGTTACAGATTTGTCCTGCGTGACAGTGACCTTACGGCCGGGACTAAACAGGGCGGGGATGTTACAGTTAATTTTAAAATTGAAAATACAGGTTTTGCAAATCCGGTTAAGTCACAGAATGCTGAGGTAATCATTGAAAAAGACGGTAAATATATGATTTGCGAAACGGATATTGATGATAGAAAATGGCTGTCTGCTGAAACTGTTACAGAGGAATTGAATCTGAAACTCCCTTCTGATATTGAAACAGGGGACTGGAACATTTTTTTGAAACTTACAGCCGGCAGAACCGATCCGGAAAGTACTGACAGAACTGTTAGATTTGCAAATAACGATATTTACAACAGTTCACTGGGAGCAAATTATCTTGGTACAGTTACCGTTAAATCAGATCCTTATGCTGAAAACAAAGATTTCTGTGAAAAAGGAAATAAGCCTTCAAACGGACTGATTTATGATTACAACGGCAGAATTGTCATAGACGGCGAAATGGGAAACAGGGAATGGCAGGATGTCAATCTGGCTGTTCAGTCAGAAAAAAGCAGGGTATACATGAAAAAAGATAAGGACTATATATACATATGTGCCTGTGTTCCGGATACAGCGGAATCACCTGTGTATAACCTGCAGTGGAAGAGTAAGAATTCCAGCATAGCTCCCTGGATTTATTATGCAAGCAATGGATTTGTATATTTCAGCGGTGATGATTACAGTAAAGTAACCTGTAAGTTTAATGGCGGTACAGTTGAATGGAGAATTCCTGTTGACGAAAGTATGAATCTTTGTCAGGGTGATGAGATAGAGTATATTCGGGTTTTTGTTCAGGACAGTTCAAATGACTGGGTTGTTATTGACGATTTAAAAATTACTGATATTAAACTTCCGCCTTTGATATCTGGTGATGTAAATTCTGATGGAATTTTTAATGCTAATGATGTTCTGGTTTTGCAAAAACGTCTTCTCGGTATTCAGGATAATGGAAAATATGACCCAAACGAAGCCGATGTAAATAAAGACGGCACGATAAATATAACAGATCTGTGCTTAATTAAATATGAATTGATAAAAAATTAAAATGAGTCTCATACAGGAGAAGAATGGAGATTATTATGGGTATAAAAAGAATAGCAGCTCTGACTATGGCACTGACTGTCTCAGTTTCAGCTATGTTTTCAGAAGTTTATGCAGAGGAAAATACAGTACTTGATGAAAAAGTTATCGAGCAGATATATGATGAAAACAATGACAATACAAAGGACATAAAAGATCTTGCAATGGCGGCCAATCTCTCACTTGATCTTAAAGATATAGATGACATTAGTTTTCTTAAATATGCTGTTTCATGTAAATATCTGCATCTTTCAAACAGCACGCTTACAGATTTTTCAGTAATAAAGGAGATGAAAAATCTTGTATATGTTTCAATGAATAACATATCACCGGCCAATCTTTCATTTCTGGAAAATGCACATATAAAACGGTGCAGTCTGGGTGGCGCTGATATATCCGATGAGGAAAAACTACGTTATGTACATGCGGAAGATTACATTATACCGGAGGGCCAGCTTTCCAGTATAGGAATGTATCCTGCCGGACTCTTCGAAGGAGAAATTATCATAAAGGATACAGATATCATTGGTTTTGGTGAGTATGGTGATTCTGAAAACAGCACCGGAATGGAAGGGATAGTATCTGCCAAAAAACAGGGTGAAACAGAATATTCTCTTGTTGTTGACGGAAAAAACCTGAAAACTGGCAGAATTAAAGTTATTCCTCAGGAAATTCAGGATTTTCCGCTTGAAGAAAATATTATAAAAACAGAAGAAATAACAAACGTTTATCACAACGAAGAACAATATACAGCTATAAAAAATTCAGACGATTCACTCTGGCTGTTTGACGGGAGTGAGTACATAAAGAGAGCAGAGAATGTAAAAAAATATGAAAGTCACTATTCATCATACGGGAATCCGTTTTACATTCTTTTTAATGACGGCAGAATGACAATAAACGATGAACCGGTCTTTGACGATAAAACTAAGGTAGCCACAATGGATTCCAGTTACACAGGTGCATATGTAACAACTGAAAATAATGAATTGTGGTATGTAGAATATATTGACGGAAAAATGAAAAAACATCTTATATCCGAAGACTGTATTATGTTCAACAGCCGCAGTAAAATATTTGTGTCATCTGATTCAAACTGTTACTATATAAACACCAAAACAAGCGGCGGAAGAGTGTACAGTATAAAGAATATCGAACTCGGTCAATATGATGTCAGTAAAATTATTTATGCAACTTACAGGGTAAGTTATATTCTTGATAAGCATGGCGTACTTA
>JAEDJV010000165.1 GCA_016296165.1 Oscillospiraceae bacterium
TTCGTCTGTGATGATAATATCAAATTCATCAGGAGCGAAGCTGTCAAGCCGTCTGACCAGAGACTGCACACTTGCCGAAACAACTTCCTCACCGCTGCTGTGATGCTCCGCCTGTTCAACTCCGTAAGTACATTCAAAATACTTCTTGGGCTGCCACACAAGTTCCTCACGATGTGAGAGAATTAACATTCTCCCTCGCCGCTTGATATGAGAAAAGATTACCGTCTTTCCTAAACCAGTGGCAACGGCTACAAGATAAGAGCCGCTTTCAAGCCCATTGATGATCTCTATACATTCCTGCTGATAGTCCCTTAATTTCAGTTCCATTCGTTCTCCTTTACATATTGTATCTATCTCTTTCTATGTCTTACCCGCAAACCATTAAGTTCAACATCAGGATTGATTTTCCCAGGATACGGAGTATTTTGTCAAGCTTCTGTACTGTAATCTGCTTTATAATTACAGCCTCTACCTTCATTCGACCTCTTTCATACTTGCAAAGTAATAAGCAAGAGCTTTTTCAACGGTATCTGTAACATCCTTTGCCTTAGCACCCTCGTCAAAATACTTAGTGAAAATATCATTACTGATCTTCACGCTCTTAGGCTTCGGCTTGACATCTGCCATACCAGTGATGATGCGGATAATGGTGTCACGGTCGATATTGCCTTTACTGTCGGCAGCTTCACGGAGCTGTCTGGACTTCTTCATATCAATTTTGAAGTTCTCCGCCTGTTCAGCGACTTCTGTCTGAGCTTCATTCGACAGGAAAGAAAGCTCAACTCCGCTTCTGACAGCTATATCTCCGCTGTCCACAAGGGTTTTCAATTCGTCTACGAGCTTATTGATGCGGATCAGACGGACAACAGAGCCTTTGCTCACTCCGTACTCCTTGCCGACGCTCTCGCTTGTGTCTAACTTTGAACCCAGTGGATTCAAAGTTGTTTCCTCTGCTTCGGCATTGGGATTTTCAAGAAGTGCAAGCTCCCTCAGTATGTCATTCCTTTTGCCCTGAGAAAACATTTCGCTGTGTCTGAGTGCAATAACGGCAGCCTGTTCGCTGATACGGAGATTTTTAAAACCTCTTTGCATGATATTTGATTCGAGTGCATAAATTTCAGCTTCTTCCTCAGAAAGTCCCTCTTTAATGATAGCCGGAATAGTAGGAAGTCCTGCAAGTTTTGAAGCATTCCACCGATTGTGACCAATCAGAATTTCATATCCATTCTCACAAGGCTGCACAACGATAGGTGAAAGCACACCATTTTCCTTGATGCTGGCGATCATATCTTCAAGTCTTTCACCTGAATACAGTTCAAACTTATGATTGTGATATGGGCGGAGCATTTCACAGGGTATCTGCTGTATGGAATTCAGCATAGGTGCCGGAGTGGACAGCATAGCTCCCAGGTCAAACTGTGGTGTGTTCATCTTCAATCTTCCTTTCTAACTCTTTTATTCTTGCCCTTAGTTCTCGGTTTTCAAGCTCGGACTTCATAAATTCCGACTTGATACGCTTGATTGTCACATCGGCTCTTATAATAATATCTGCAAATCTCAGTAGTGTGAGCTTATATTTACGCTGATTGTACCCAAATTCATAGCAGACCTTTCCTGAGAGCCTGTCACGGTTCTCTGACAGGCTCTCAATGATCTTTCTTGAAGTATCGGCAACAGCTTTCGTGTGGTCGGCTGAGAAGTATTCGTCAAGCTCACCTTCATTGTGCGGAATGAAAAGCCAGGGAGTTCCGTTTGTGTCAAATTTGTTTGGCATAGCTCAGTCCTCCTCGTCTGTGCAGAAGCTCAGTCCATGGATGAGCTGAATGTAAATAGCGGAGTATCTGTCGTGTTCAGAACCATCGCTATACATCATTGCTTCAAAAAAGAAATCCTTAGCTTCTTCACGGTCGTTCCATTCTCTGACCTCGCCATGGCACTTAGTTTTGACCTTGCGCTTGGGGTTCATTGATAATTCAGGAGTTTTTAACATCTTGAAAGCACCTCCATTGCTAATTTCTCATATTCCATACCTAACTTACTGTCAGTCACACAAAGCGGTATTCCGCTTTCAGAACTCTTGGCAGCTTCAACAGACTTGCTGATGCTTGTTTCAAAGAGCTTTTCGCCGTATTTCTCAGCAAGAGCTTCAACAGATGCACGGCTTACCTTTGTTCTGTCTGTCATTGTGGGCAGTACGCCAAGCAGATTTACTTTCGGATTGATCGTTGCCTTGATCTGCTGACATAAAGCTTCGAGTGCCTGTAGACCGTCCATGCTGAATTTCTGTGTTTGTACGGGTATCAGAAGCCTGTCCGCAGCTGTAAGTGCGTTTATCAACAATCCGCTTAAGGACGGCAGACAGTCAATAAGAATAAAATCATAGCTGTAAGTCACATCATCGGAAAGAATTCTTCTGAGAATAGTTTCTCTGGACAGTGCCGTTGACATCAGATTTTCTGAATTTGCAAGGTTGATGTCAGCAGGAATATAATCCACATCAGCGGCTTCACAATGACGGATCGCTGTCTGTACAATTTCCGCTGTGATTGGATTACCCATACAGGCTGTCATAACAAGCTGTGTCATTGTCGGAAACTGGTCTGCTTCATATCCAAGATATTCGGAAAGGTTTGCCTGTGGATCAATATCCACAAGCAGAACTTTTTTGCCATGCTTCAGAGAGAGCGAAGCTCCCAGGTTGTAGGCTGTGGTGGTCTTGCTTACACCGCCTTTTTGATTTGAGATTGCAATAATTGTGCCCATTTTTAATATCTCCTGTGTAATCTGGCTCAGAAAGCCGTATCTTCTTCTGCAAAAACATCCTTGTTATTGTTGTGGGATTCATCAGGCTTGCTTTTCTTTTTACTGCCTGTGAAATGTATCTCTTTAACAACAATTTCAGTAGAGGTGTATTTCTTGCCGTTTTTCTCATATTTACTGTTGCGGAGAGTGCCGACTATCAGCAATTTGTCACCTTTGCTGTACCAATCTGCGATAACATCTGCATTTCTGTTCCATGCAATGCAATTAAAAAAGTCGGTTTCTGCATTATCCTCGCCCTCTCTCGCAGGTCGTTGAAAAGCGATTGTGAATTTGCAGTAACGGTTTTCACCGTTGTTCCTGATTTCAGGATCGTCAGTCAATCTGCCCATTATGTTGACGTTGTTCAACATATCTTTTCAGCCCTTTCTGTTTTTGTTTTGTGAATTGCTGTGCTTTTATTATACATAGCTTTAAGCATAAAGTCAAGTATAATTTTGCGTAATAAAAAAATTTGTAGTAGTGCAGCAATCAGACAGCGAAATTTTGGTTTTCCCCAGTGTCATTTTCACAAAACTCTCGTTATACTTGACTTTATGCCTAACATATGATAGAATAAGGAAAAAAACATTACAAGGGGGTATACGCTTGTTTACGCATAAATGTGAGATGTGCGGAATGGAGTTTCAAAGCAAGTCCAACCGTGCGAAATACTGTATCTACTGCCGTGATAAGGCTCAGACTGCCCGTAACCGTGCATACGCTGAGAAGAAGAAGTCCGGCACTTCCGTTCCGTTAGGGAGTGAGCAGAAATGTCCTGTTTGCGGAAATAACTATACCGTGACATCTGGCTCTCAGAAGTATTGCAAAGAATGTACGAAGAAACAGAAACAGGCAAGCAAAGGTCAGCCATCTGCGGAATATATTAAGGAGAATTACGATTATATCCGCTTTAATGTTCCCAAAGGTGAGGGAGATGCGATCAAAGTTTACGCTAAGGAGTGCGGTATGACAATCAAGCAACTTTTGCTCACAGCTTTGGAGGAATATAAGAAAAATCATGAAACATAATCATAATAGTTTAAAAGCAAAAATGCAGAAAAATCCAAATAAGACTTTCAAGGATTTGAAACAGAAGCAAAAAGCCAGAATCTCGGAGTGGCTTTACATTGAAACTCTGAATTTCTGGCGAAGCAATAATCGTATGCCTACAAAACCGGATTTCGATTCTATCCTTGATATTGTATATGAAAAAATCAAATCGGCTGCAATATGGATTCCATATAAGGAAGTAGCTGCATACTATCAATCTCGGCTGAATAAATATAGCCAGCGAATACAGCGTGAAACATCTGAAAACTCAATCCACACTCTTAATTCCAAACAAGCTGATAAAACGGTTTCCAAGCAAAAAAATACTTATCGTAGCAAGAAGAATGCTCGGAAAACAGAGAAAGAGTCATTTGATTTTTATGAGTTTATGGATGATCAGTTTGCATTCATTGCCGGATATACCGATGGCGGTATGCCTTATGGATTACAATGGGAAGATGTAGGAATACCGTCTGACCTGCCGTTTGAAGTAAAAAAAGCAATCTATTTAGGAAAAATCTGAGTGGTATGTCTTATTCCAGATCACTCTTTTTCCTTTTCTGCTCCTGCACATTACGCTCATTTTTGAGATAATCAGCAAGTGCCTGTCTTGCATAATTCAGCTCTGCAACTGTGGATTTCAGAGATTTATAATTTTCATTTTCCTCGGAACGCTCTTGGATAAGGGTGTTTCTTTTTTTCTCCAGATTTTCCGCTGAGGGAACTTGCCCGGAGGGATACCATTCGTGAAGCTGTCTGGCATACTTATCATACATTCCCAGCTCGTCACGGTGATCGTTCATATACCTGGTACGCTGCCGTCCGTTCAGTGTTTTCAGCTCATCCATAAACACCCTGTATTTCTGAAAATTCTGAACTGTTTTGAGCTTTGTATTCAGATCCTCGATCTGAGTGTTCAGGGCATTTAATTTTTCAGATAAACCACCCATTCTTGCACACATTGAAAACGTCTTGTTTTCAAGATCGTTTTCATTGATCTTATATTTCGTGAGAATATTGATCGCACGGCTTACTTCTTTCATATTTTGCTTGTCTGCCCACTTGCGCAAGCCGACAGAAGTCTGAAACTTCTCCGATGCCGTTTCAA
>JAEDJV010000032.1 GCA_016296165.1 Oscillospiraceae bacterium
TCTGTTACTGTTGTAACTGCGGAAGGTGTGAATGGTTTACCTACAATTGAGCTTTCACCACTTTTGTAGGATATATACTGTTTGAGCAGTACAAGATCCGCCAGTTCAGGAACACCGTTTCCGTCAAGGTTCATAACATCCAGAACATCACTATCGAAAGTGACATCTCCGAGAAGATACTGAGCGTATAATGTCAGATCAGAAAGATCAACAAAACCACTATTGTCAATGTCACCGTAGATTCTTTCGGTATCGCCTGAAATCTGAAATGCAGCACACAGATTGAAACACATTACTGATGAAACTGCAAGCGAAACCATTTTTTTTGCTTTTTTGTTTTTTATCATGACAAACAACCTCCAAAAATAAATTATGAAAACAATTACATTTTTATGTAGCACAAACAGACTGCTATCTGTCTGCGTTATTTTTAGTTTTCTTGAAAGCCTGCTTGTATTCATACATGCTTTCATCGGCTTCTTTTATCATTTTATTAACTTCATTAAAATTTGAAACTCTGCGATAGCATGAGCCAAAACTTGCTGTAACAAGATAAGGTTTATCTGAATAATTGTTATACCTTCCAAGCGATGATTCTATCTCTTCTGTTTTTCTGCATATCTCACTATAAGCATCTGCAGACTGACCAGTCATCAGAAATTCATCACCGCCCATTCGTATGCAGACACTGTTGTCTGTGCATACTGAATTTATAATACCGGCAAGAACTTTTATGGCACTGTCACCTTCATCGTGTCCATAAACGTCATTGATATATTTCAGTGAGTTCATATCAATATACATAACATAAAACTCTGTTTCAAGCTCCTGTGATTTGTCAAACTGATTTTTAAGATGTTCCTGAAGACTGTTTCTGTTGTACAGACCTGTCATTGCGTCACGCGTTGACCTTGCAACAAGCTGCTCTCTTACACGCATCATCTCAAGTGCATTATTAACATAACGGCTCCATATCTGATAGATGAAATTAAGCACAGCATCATCATGATTAAATCTTATTACTGAATAACCGATTCGTCTGCCGTTAAAATGTACCGGTGTAAAATAAAATACAGCCGGTTCTTCTCTTTTTGGACTGAAAATCTTCGGGAGCATAAGAGAAGAATCAAAATATGTATTTATATACGGATCGGGATTACTGAATCCGTTTTCCCATTCAGAAAAACGCTCCGGAATGCACCTGTAAACGGATATTTTTACTTCATCTGTATATCCGCATTTGCTGCCATACAAATCCCTGCCCTCATTTATCAGAGTTTCCCAGTCTCTGCATGTACACAGAAAATATTCCTGGGATCTGTCCACAAGATATGCGTGTTTCATTATCTTATCATAGCACTGTTCCAGGCTGTCTGTCTCGGTAAGATTTTCAGCCATATAACTCTGAAGGAATTTTCGCATATCTATCTCGTCACTTGTGTACGGTGCAAAATATCCGTAATCATCTTTTTCTCTCTTGCCCGAATTGGTCAGGCTGCATCCACAGGACATTCCAAAGACGGTCTTACCGATAAAATTTTCATCATGTTCGATTTTTCTGCCTTCAATCTTTTCAGCAAGTCTTATTACTGAAATCTCACCTGACTTGTCTGTTGCCGGGATAACCGTAGTCAGTGTTATATCACTTGCTCTTGATTCCAGTACACCGTCAAATCCGGTAACTATAAAATCTTCAGGTATTTTGTAGCCTCGTTTTAAGGCCTCATTAATAAAGCCAAGTCCTATGTAGTCACTCGCAGCAATAATTGCATCAGGCTTTTCCAGTTCGCCTGCTGCTATATGCGATGCAACTCGTTCGCCCAGCGTGTACCAGAATTCACCATACATAATATTTTTTTCTTCTACTTCTATATTATGTTTTTCGAGTGCCCTTTTAAATCCGATAACCCTCTTCTGCGATGAATTCATAAATTTTTCACCAGCAAGAAGATAGAGCTTTCTGCATCCGTGTTCTTCAATTACATGAGATGTGATATTTTCAAATGATTTTTCATCATCTGTTATTACTATCTCATAATCATCCATAGGTTCATCTATAGTAATTACCGGGCAGTGACACTTTTCCCTGAGAAGATCTCTTACCTGGTCAAAGATAATATTGTCTGAACTGTATTTGAAAGTGAGTGAAAGTACTATTACTCCATCTAAAAGATCAAAATTAATTATATTGTATATATTGGCTTCGCCTGTAAGATACTGACGATTTTCATGTGTTGCCTTTACAAAAGTAGTAAACACAAGAACATCATAACCGTATTCTTTTGCCTTTCGGAATATTCCGTTAAGTACTGTTTCCTGATATATATTCTCAGGATCAGTAGAGATTACTCCGATAGTTTTGCGGCGTTTTTCTATCATTTTTTTCCATCCAATCATCGTGTGTTTATTTTGAAGCACATAGCTCTTCAGCCAGTTTTTCAAGCTGCACCGTACTCTCCAGTGACAGTGAAGACAAGATCTTTACCGTTGTATCACAGAAACTAATGTTTTCACATATCTCAAGCATAGATCTCATATTTCCGGCGGCAGCAGGAATCCATGACCCGTTTTCAATCAGACCAACCACTCTGTTTTTATAATTATGGTCTGTAAGTCTGTTTATAAAATCCTTCATAGCAGGAAAAACACCTGCATCAACAGTAGTTGCCGCAAATACCGTTTTACTGAACCGGAAAGCATCAGATACACATGCGGAAATATCCTTTGAAGCAACGTCATCAACAACTACTGTACAGCCTTTATTCTCAAGCATATCAGCAAGCATCATAACTGCTTTTTTTGTATTTCCGTAAACAGAATTATATGCAATGAGAACTCCATCCGTTTCTGCTCTGTATGAGGACCATATATCATAGAGTTCAATTGCATTTACTATTGTATCTGTAAGTACAGGTCCGTGTAACGGACAGATAGTATTTATCTCAAAATCTGAAACTTTTTTTAACAGTGTCTGAACCTGATCCCCGTACTTTCCCACTATGCCAATGTAGTAGCGACGTGCCTCGTCTTTCCAGTTTTCAGTTGATTCATCTGTACCGAACTTTCCGAAAGCATCAGCAGAAAAGAGGATTTCGGATGTCATATCATATGTAACTATTACTTCAGGCCAGTGGACCATATTTGCAGTTATAAACCGAAGAACGTGACTTCCCAGCAGAAGTGTACTTCCCTCAGTTACAGGGAGCGTACTGTACTGTAATTCGGAACCGTAGAAGTTTTTTATCATTGCAAAAGATATAGATGATGATACTACGACAGTATCCGGATATTCTTTCAAAAATAATCTCAAACTTGCAGAATGATCCGGTTCCATATGCTGAACTATCAGATAATCCGGTTTTCTGCCATCAAGAACCCTCCGGATATTATCAAGCCATTCATATGAAAAATGTATGTCCACAGTATCAACAACAGCAATTTTGTCATCCAGAATAACATATGAATTATACATCATGCCATCCGGAACGCTATACTGCCCCTCAAACTGCCTTATGCCATAATCCTTAACACCTGTATATACTACATCCCTTGTTACAATCATATAAAATCCCCTCCGTCATCCGCAAAAATATATATAAATTATAACATATTATTTTGAGAAACACAATGTATTTGAACATATTTTTTATATACTTTTATCGTTCAATCCATTATTCCAACTTTTTTTGAAAAACCTATTTTCTTTTTTTACGATTTATGATATAATTAATTTTAAAAAGTCATAAAAATAATAATACCAGGAGAAGTGAAGATTTATATGGAAAAAAAGAAAAAAGTTCTTATAATCGGTTCAGGTCCTATCATCATCGGACAGGCATGCGAATTTGACTATTCAGGCACACAGGCATGTAAGGCTTTAAGAAAACTTGGTTATGAGATTGTACTCGTAAACTCAAATCCGGCTACTATCATGACTGACCCGGGAATCGCTGATGTAACTTACCTTGAACCACTCAACGCTTCAAGACTCGAAGAGATAATCGCAAAAGAACGCCCGGACTGTCTCCTTCCTAACCTTGGCGGACAATCCGGTCTTAATCTCTGTTCAGAACTTGACAAACTCGGTATTCTTAAAAAATACAACGTGGAAGTTATCGGTGTACAGGTTGACGCCATCGAAAGAGGCGAAGACCGTATCGAATTCAAAAAGACAATGGACAGTCTCGGAATCCAGATGGCAAGATCAGAAGTTGCCTATACTGTTGACGAAGCCCTTGCTATCGCCGATAAACTCGGTTATCCTGTATGTTTAAGACCTGCTTATACAATGGGCGGCACAGGCGGCGGTCTTGTGTACAATACAGAAGAACTCAAAACTACATGCGCAAGAGGTTTACAGGCTTCACTCGTAGGACAGGTACTCGTTGAAGAATCTATTCTCGGCTGGGAGGAACTTGAACTTGAAGTTGTAAGAGACAAAAAAGGTAACATGATTACTGTTTGCTTTATAGAAAACATCGATCCAATTGGTGTTCACACAGGTGACAGTTTCTGTTCAGCTCCTATGCTCACTATTCCTGAGGATGTTCAGAAGGAACTCCAGCGTCAAGCTTACAAGATAGTTGACGCTATTCAGGTTATCGGCGGTACAAACGTTCAGTTCGCAAGAAATCCTAAGGACGGCAGAATTGTTGTCATCGAAATTAATCCAAGAACATCCCGTTCATCAGCTCTTGCTTCAAAGGCTACAGGTTTCCCTATCGCTCTTGTTTCAGCTATGCTCGCTACAGGTCTTACTCTTGAAGATATCCCATGCGGCAAATACGGCTCACTTGACAAATACTATCCGGACGGCGAATATATAGTTATCAAGTTTGCCCGCTGGGCATTTGAAAAGTTCAAGAATTCTGAAGACAAGCTCGGAACACAGATGAGAGCTGTCGGCGAAGTAATGAGCATTGGTAAGACATATAAAGAAGCATTCCAGAAGGCCATCAGAAGTCTTGAAAAAGGACGTTACGGTCTTGGATTTGCAAAGGACTTTAACAGCAAATCAAAAGAAGAACTCCTCGATATGCTTCACATTGCCACATCAGAACGTCAGTTCATTATGTACGAAGCACTCCGTAAAGGTGCAACTGTTGATGAACTCTTTGAACTTACAAAAATCAAAAAATACTTCATTGAACAGATGAAGGAACTCGTTGAAGAAGAAAATGCACTCATTGCCTCAAAGGGCTGCGTTCCTGAAAAGGATATCCTCCTGCAGGCTAAGAAAGATGGTTTCTCAGACAAGTATCTCTCACAGATACTCGAAGTATCAGAAACTGAAGTTCGTGAAAAGAGAATCAGCTGCGGAATAACAGAAGCATGGGAAGGCGTACACGTAAGCGGTACGAAGGATGCGGCTTACTACTACTCATCATACAACATTGAAGATAAGAGCACAGTTTCAACTGACAAACCAAAGATTATGATTCTCGGTTCAGGTCCAAACAGAATCGGTCAGGGTATCGAATTTGACTACTGCTGTGTTCACGCTGCAAATGCTCTTAAGGAACTCGGTTTTGAAACTATCATGGTAAACTGCAACCCTGAAACAGTTTCAACTGACTATGATACATCTGACAAACTCTATTTTGAACCACTTACACTTGAAGATGTTCTCTCTATACATGAAAAGGAAAAACCGGTTGGCGTTATAGCTCAGTTCGGAGGTCAGACACCTCTTAATCTTGCTGCAGATCTTAAGAAAGCCGGTGTAAATATACTTGGCACAACACCTGAAACTATAGACTTTGCTGAAGACAGAGATCTCTTCAGAGAGATGATGGACAAGCTCGGCATTCCGATGTCCGAATCCGGTATGGCTGTTACAGTGGATGACGCTCTCAAAATTGCCGAAAGAATAGGATATCCGGTTATGGTTCGTCCTTCATACGTTCTCGGCGGACGCGGTATGGAAGTTGTTCACGATCCTGAATCACTCAAAATCTACATGGCAGCTGCTGTTGGTGTAACACCTGACAGACCTATCCTTATCGACAGATTCCTCAACAACGCCCTCGAATGCGAAGCTGATGCAATAAGTGACGGTGAAAATGTATTTGTTCCTGCAGTTATGGAACACATTGAGCTTGCCGGCATTCACTCAGGTGACTCAGCCTGTATCCTTCCTTCACTCAACATTTCTCCTGAAAACGTTGCTACAATCAAGGAATATACAAGAAAGATTGCTAAGGAAATGGATGTTAAAGGTCTTATGAACATGCAGTACGCTATCGAAAACGGCAAGGTTTATGTTCTTGAAGCCAATCCACGTGCCTCAAGAACCGTACCACTCGTTTCAAAGGTATGCAACATCCAGATGGTTAAGCTTGCTACACAGATTATTACTGCTCCTCTTACAGGAAATGATTCACCGGTTCCTTCACTTAAGGATAAGAAGTTTAAACATTACGGTGTTAAGGAAGCTGTATTCCCGTTCAATATGTTCCCTGAAGTTGACCCTCTCTTAGGACCTGAAATGCGTTCAACAGGTGAAGTTCTAGGAATGTCAGAAAACTTTGGTGAGGCTTACTATAAGGCTCAGGAAGCAACACAGACAAAGATTGCTCTCTCAGGAACAGTTCTTATCAGCGTAAATGATGGTGACAAACCTGAAACTGTTCAGATTGCCAAGGAATTTGAAGCACTTGGATTCCGCATCCTCTCAACAGGGGGAACTCACAGTCTCCTTACTGAAAACGGAATCAAAACTGAAAAGATTTTCAAACTCCAGCAGGGCAGACCTAATATTCTCGATGCCATTACAAACGGAGAAATAGATATAGTAATCAACACACCTGACAACAAGAAAGGACTTGAAGACGACAGCTATATCAGAAAGAGTGCAATACGCAAACGTGTATTCTATGTTACTACAATTGCTGCTGCAAAGGCTACCGTTGAGGGTATCAAAGCTGTAAGAAACAAGAAAGACAGCACAGTTAAGTCACTTCAGGAATTCCACAGCGAAATCAAATAAAAAACTTTTTAAAATTTTTAATTCCGGAATCTCATATGGGATTCCGGAATTATTTTTTATCATTAATTACAGTAAACACAGTATATCGGAAAAATTTCTGCATAAAATACAGTTATAAAAAATATATATGCGGAGGAAAAGTATGAAAAAAACAGCTTTATTTATTGCAGCTGCTATTACAGCATTTTTACTGTGCAGCTGCGGAAATAAATCCGAAAAAACAGAAAGTACTGAAGCAGATTCTATATATTATCTCAACTTCAAACCTGAAGCTGCTCAGATATATGAAAATATTGCAAAAGCCTATAAAGAAGAAACAGGTATCACACTCAATGTTGTCACCGCTGCTTCCGGAACCTATGAACAAACACTGAAATCAGAAATAGCCAAAGCAGATGCGCCTGATATTTTCCAGATAAACGGACCAAAAGGTTATGCAAACTGGAAAAATTACTGTGCAGACCTTTCGGATAGTGAAATATACAAACACTTAAATGACAAAAGTCTCGCCATAAGTACAGAAGAAGGTGTATTTGGAATTCCGTATGTTGTTGAAGGATACGGTATCATCTGCAATGAAAAGATCATGAATGATTATTTTGCTCTGGATACTAAAAAAACGGATATAAATTCGGTAGGCGAGATAAACAACTTTGAAAAACTTTCAGAAGTTGCAGAAGACATGACTGCTCACAAGGAAAAGCTTGGAATAAAAGGCGTTTTTGCTTCAACAGGGCTTAAAACGGGAGATGCATGGAGATGGCACACACACCTTGCAAATATCCCGCTTTACTATGAATTTATGGATAACAACATTGATCTGACAGGAAGTCAGACAAAAGAAATAAAATTCGAAAACGATAACCAGTTTAAAAATATTTTTGACCTGTATATCAACTATTCAACTGTTGAGCCAAAAATACTTGGAACAAAACAAACTGCTGACTCTATGGCTGAATTTGCACTCGGACAGTGTGCAATGGTTCAGAACGGAAACTGGGCATGGGAACAGATAAAAGATGTTTCCGGAAATACCGTACGCGAAGAAGATATTCGTTTTATTCCTATATATACCGGACATGAAGGCGAAGAAAATCAGGGAATCGCAGTAGGAACGGAAAATTTTCTTGCAATAAACTCAAAATCATCGCTTCAGAAACAAAAACTGGCTGCTGATTTTATTTACTGGCTATTCAGCAGTGAAAAGGGTAAATACTTTGTAACAAACGAACTCGGTTTTATAACTCCTTTTGACACATTTGAAGAAAATCAGAAACCTTCAGATCCGCTTGCCCGCGAAGTAATAAGATGGATGGAAAATGACAAAGTAACAAACATTCCATGGAACTTTACTATCTTTCCGGGACAAAACTTCAAGGATGAATTCGGTTCATATCTGCTCCAGTATGCACAGGGGAAAATAAAATGGGAAGATGTAAAAACGGGTGTAGTGGAGAAATGGAAATCGGAGCAAACTTAATCCGGGAGAAATCGTTATGCAAAAAAACCTGAAAAAATATTTTCCTGTTTTTGTACTTCCTGCTCTTATCGCCTTTCTGATTTCTTTTTTAATTCCTTTCCTTATGGGAATATATCTTTCATTCACAGAATTTACAACGGTATCTGATGCAAGATGGACAGGATTTTCAAACTATATCAGAGCATTTACCGGAAACAGTGATTTCTTAAACGCACTGATTTTTACTGCAAAATTTACAGTTGTATCTGTAATCAGCATAAATTTACTCGCATTTATTCTTGCCCTTACACTTACCAGAAAACTTAAGGGAACCAATATCTTCAGAACTATATTTTTCATGCCGAATCTAATTGGCGGAATTGTTCTGGGATATATATGGCAGCTTATTATAAACGGCGTTCTTCTGAGATTCGGAGTCGATATTACTTTTGATGCAAAATACGGTTTCTGGGGACTTGTTATTCTTATGAACTGGCAGATGATCGGATACATGATGGTCATCTACATTGCCGGGATACAGAATCTTCCCGCTGATATTACTGAGGCAGCGCGTATAGACGGTGCAAGTGATTCGCAGATACTTACCAGAATCACTCTGCCCCTCCTTATGCCTTCTGTAACAATCTGCACTTTCCTTACTCTCACTAATTCATTCAAACTTTTTGATCAGAATCTTGCACTCACAGGAGGAGCACCGGGAAAAGAAACCCAGATGCTTGCACTTGATATTTACAATACATTCTACGGACGAGTCGGTTATGAGGGTACAGGTCAGGCCAAGGCTGTAATATTTTTTATACTTGCGGCAATTATAGCAGGTACACAGCTTCTTATCACCAAAAGAAGGGAGTTTGAGCAATGACACAGAAAAAAAGCCCGTTGTTTCTCTACATCATTTTGACAGTTACTGCGATTTTGTTTATATTCCCTGTGATAATTATTCTTGTTAATTCATTTAAAAGCCAGTTTTACATCTCTGATCAGCCTTTTCGTTTGCCTGATGCAGATACATTTGTAAAATTCGAAAATTATATTAATGGAATAAGAAAAACTGATTTCCTGCGTGCATTTTTCTACTCGCTGATCATAACTGTCTTCTCAGTTGCAGGAATACTCTTTTTTACCTCAATGACTGCATGGTATATTACACGTTATAAAAGCAGAACTTCAGCTTTACTCTACTATATGTTTGTATTCAGCATGATTGTACCGTTTCAGATGGTTATGTTTACAATGTCAAAAATGGCAAATATTCTTCATCTTGATAACCCCGTTGGAATCATTATAATCTATATAGGGTTCGGATCAGGGCTTTCTGTTTTTATGTTCAGTGGTTTTATAAAAAGCATTCCTCTGGAAATTGAAGAAGCAGCAGTCATAGACGGATGTACTCCCATAAGAATATTTTTCTCAGTCATTATGCCCATACTGCGTCCTACTGCTGTAACAATTGCTATTCTTAACACAATGTGGATATGGAATGACTATCTCCTCCCCTATCTTGTCATCGGAAACAAATACAGAACCATACCGATAGCAGTCCAGTATCTTCAGGGAGGATACGGTTCACGGGACATGGGGGCACTTATGGCAATGCTGGTTCTGTCAGTTATACCAATAATTATTTTTTATACTGCACTCCAGAAACACATCATTGAAGGAATTGTTTCTGGTGCTGTAAAAGGATAATTAATTTTAATAAATTCAATATAAATCAAAAAACCGGCATCGTTTTGATGCCGGTTTTTTGAAGTTGAAGGTGACCGCAAAATGCTTCTAAAAATTGTCCATACTTTGCATAAAGCCCCGGAACAATTACGGTCTCTGTTACAGACATTCTGTCACCTGTAAAGCAAAGTCTGAAGTATCTCCGCAAAACTTTTCTTATCATTTTTTCTTGATAATATTTTTCTGCATAAAACCGGATTGTCAGTTATTATGCTGTCCACATCGAGACCTTTCATACGGTTAATAAGATACTTGGTGTTTACAGTCCAGACATGGACCTCTTTTCCGGCGTTGTGGGCTGCCCTTACAAAACCCTCGTTTACAACGACATGCTTTACGCTGAAAAAGTCTGCATATTCAAGAGACGCGGCATCGCCATAGAGCATATTAGCGATATACCCTGTTCTTATCTCTGGCTGTTTTTGCTTTATATATTTCAGATACGAATAATCTGTTGAAGTGATTACACACTGCTGCTGCATATCATGGGCATTTATCAGCTCAAGGACCTTGTCAGGGAGTGTGTTTCCGGCATTGCCGCTTCTCTTGATTTCGATGTTCAGATTAATCTTACTTTTGCATGCTGTCAGAACTTCATCCAGAGTAGGAATATATGCGTCTGAAAATTTTTCATTAAAATAACTTCCTGCATCAAGTTTTGAAATATCTTCATAAGTCAAAGCATACGCATTTCTGTTTGAACCGGTTGTTCTTCTTAAACTGGTGTCATGAAGCAGAAATACCACACCGTCTGATGACATCTGAACATCTATCTCGATATAATCTGCACCTGATTCAATTGCATAATCAACACCATACATGGTGTTTTCAGGAACAAATTTTGCACCGCCTCTGTGTGCTGTAACTGTTGTACTAATAAGAATATCCTCCAGTAACTGCGAACCGTTAATCATATATTCCGCCAGCGAATTCATATCCGCAGCAGTGATTATAAATATTAAAACGGAAACGCATAGTCTTTTAATTTTTTTTCTTTTATCCTTTATCGGAACAGCAACTGCATTTCTATCCGTTTTATTTGTAATAATTACAAACGTAAGAACAGTATTCATAATTACCCCGAAGGCTCCGGCAATGAATGCAAGAAAATAATATATATTATTCTCAAACTTAATTAACTGTGAAAAAGCAGTCTGCTTGTCCCCTGTAAATCTTAGAATTACCGCTGCAAAAAATACAAGCAAAAGGAAAAGTAAAATCAGCATTAATCCCAGGGAAACATTTAAAATTACAAGATACCCCGCACTTCTGAAAAAATCCTTCTTATTACGCCTGCCGGAAACAGTACTTCCGAAACTTCTCAATACAAAAGCTGCTGCCAGAACAGAAATCACCGAAGCAATAACTCCGATAAAAATCTCCGGCACACCTTTGAAAAAATATTTTATGCAGTTTTCGAGAATATCTATTTTGTGGAACAGTACTATGATCATATGAAAATTAATTAAAGGAAAAATCGCTGTCATCTGCAACCAGATTTTTGCCCGGTGTTTTCGGCAAACACTTTTGACAAGTGAAAATCCGTCGATAAACATATCAGAAATATGAACCCGTTTCCCGTCAGAATAATTCCGGCAGCACGCCCATATACAGCATACCTCATAAAATGATATGCATATAAATACTATGAGAGAAACTGCAGTCGAAGCAACCAAAAAAGGACTCTTCAGAAACTTTGATATATTTTTGGATGTGATATAAAGAATACCGGCATGATCAGTAACACTATCCATTACTCTCAGTATAAGCGGAAAAAAAAGAATGAAAGCAGAAATTTTATAGACAAATTCAAATCCTAAAAGCTGAAAAAAATTACCCTTTATTATTTTCCCTATATATCTCCATTTTTTTTTCAAAGAAAGCCCCCTTCACGAATTTGAATATTTTATTTAACATATCATTAATTATATCATACAAAAATAACAAAATCAATTTTTATTAAATATTTTTCAAAATACCTAAAAGCACTGCGCAGACTTTATAAAAGAACATGAAAATGAGGCGTATACTATGATGGACACTCTTTTTAATCTGGAACGCATTACTGAGATTCATGAAAAGAATCTTGTATGGGAAGGTTACAATAACGGGTTTGCTGAAGTTATGCATGGTGGGTCAGATATTTGTATACTCTAATTACAAAGGGCTGCGCTAACTACTATCAATTCTTCAGTAGTTAACACAGCCGCACATTTTTTTGTATATTTGTCAAGGTTTTTTGAAAAAAATTGAGTTAGACCCCCCTTGACATGGAAATCTAACTCTTATTAACTAAATGACATTGCCCCTGAACAGTAACGATAATCTCAGTTACCTACACCTAATCATACCTTTATGATACAGCTAGACACAAAGAATCCCAATAACATGATTATTGCAATTCCCAATAATATAAGTACTGAACTAAAAATCGGACGATCAGAAAACATTTCTTTTATTTCTTTACGTTTGATGAACGCACATACAATAATTGTTATTACAGCAATTATCGGCATTACCCGTTTTAATACATCCATAGAAGTTCCTCCGTTAATTACCCTGAGTTCCCGAGAACTTTTTAGTCTACATTTTCATGACTATCGTTGTATAGTTACAGGACACTGAATGTTAAATGTTTTATACGCTTCATTCATTTTCTTAGCAGGTTCTGTTGCTACAAATTCATTGTCATATACAATTGCATGCTGTTCATGTAAATTCATTTACTTTTAGCTCAGCTATGGTTCTTGTTACAGTAATGACATCAATAAAATTTCCGGCGAAATATCTAAAAAACAATGGCATTCCCGTATGTTACTGAACAACATAAATCAGTCTCAGTCCTCGCTGGCTACAACAAATTATATATTTATGTGATGAATAATCATTAATTATAACTTATCACAGCAAATATTATATCACAAATATAAAATAATTGTCAATATACAAACACACAAAAAAAACAATAAATAATTAGTTCATATTCTCTTGATTTCTACACAAATATACACTTCATGTTTATTTTAAAAAAACACATAAAAGCACTATCAAAAGTTACTACTTACGGGTTAGCCAGCCGTGTGTATAGGACTGGCTCATGCTTTTTTCTTTTAAAATTGTAATAGCCGCTTCAATTGAGGCAGCTATTCAGGATCCCAGTATGCATGTGATTCATATGCATATGTTATTCCGCTTCTTTTGTCGTACTGTTTAATTTTACTGAAGCGGACTAACATCTTCACAATTTGTGCAAATGTTTTCAATAGTAATTGGCGACTCTAATGAGACGCCAATTTCCATTTTAAAAAAAGACAGGTGGCAGATTCTTATCTGCTATCTGGCAAACCAGTGAATAGTTAATATCAAAAATTTCACTTCATTATTGTATGATTATTCAATTGTTTTATTTTTGATAATATGCTACAATAGTTAAAAGGATATTTTTACTTTATCGTAATATTCACAAACAATGAAAGGAAACAGATATGAAGAAGATTCTTTTTGCAGCATCTGAATGTGTGCCATTTATAAAAACAGGCGGTCTTGCAGACGTTGTTGGTACTCTTCCAAAAACATTTGACCGTTCAAAATATGAAGTAGCAGTTATTATACCTTACTACACTTTTATTCCACAGGAATACAGAAATAAATTTCAGTATATTCATCATTTTTACATGGATTATGGCAAGAGAAAGGGTAATTTCCATGTAGGAATCATGAAATACGAAATAGACGGCATTACATATTATTTTGTAGATAACGAATATTATTTCGGCGGTGACCGTCCTTACTCGGATCCGAAGTTTGATATCGAACGTTTTACTTTTTTCTGTAAGGCGGTTCTTGCTATTATGCCTGTTATCAACTTCAAGCCGGATATAATTCACTGTCATGACTGGCAGTCTGCCATGATTCCTGTATTTCTGCGTTCAATTTATGCAGAAAATCCATTCTACTTCGGAACAAAGACGATAATGACAATTCACAATCTTAAGTTTCAGGGTATCTGGGATATCAAAACTTTTGAATACAATACCGATCTTCCTCCTTATATGTTCACACCTGACAAGCTTGAATTCAAAAAGGATGCAAACATGCTCAAGGGCGGTATGGTATATGCCGACTATATCACAACAGTAAGTGAAACCTATGCCGGTGAAATTCAGAACAGTTACTACGGCGAAGGACTCGAAGGCCTGCTCAGAGCAAGAAATAATTCTCTCTGCGGTATTATAAACGGTATTGATTACAGCATCTACAATCCGGAAACTGATAACGAGATTTTCAAAAAATATTCTGCAGCCGATTTTCGCAAGGGTAAAGATGCAAACAAGATGGAACTCCAGCGTGAACTCGGACTACCGGTTGACAAAAACAAGTTCATGATTGCGATTATATCAAGATTAACCGACCAGAAAGGTCTTGATCTTGTAAACTGGGTTCTCGACAGAATAATAGACGATAACACACAGCTTGTTGTTCTTGGAACAGGCGAACAGCGATATGAAAATACCTTCAGACACTATCAGGGGATTCGTCCTGACAAAGTGTCGGCAAATATTTTCTTCTCGGAAAATCGTGCGCACAAGATATATGCCGCTGCTGACGCTATGCTTGTTCCTTCACGTTTCGAGCCATGCGGCCTTACACAGCTTATCTCACTAAAGTACGGCACAGTTCCAATTGTAAGAGAAACAGGTGGTCTCAAGGATAGTGTTGAGCCGTATAACGAATACTACAACACCGGTACGGGATTTTCATTCAGCAACTACAACGCTGACGAGATGCTCGGTATAATAAACTATGCCAAACATGTATATTATGACATGCCGAAGGGATGGTCAGATATCGTAAAACGAGGAATGAAAGCTAACTTCTCATGGGACAGTTCGGCACGCAAGTACGAACAGCTGTACGACAAAGTACTTGGCTGGTAATAAGACAATAAAAATTAAAATCCATTATCAGAGTTTTTCTTCTGGTAATGGATTTATTTATTATTCTGTTTTTTCTTCCACGTCTTCAGATTCAACTGCAGGGAGATATACAGTAAAACGTGTTCCTGCCTCAACAAAGCTTACAAGTTTAAAGTATCCTTTGTGTCTGTCAACGATCCATCTGGCTATCGAAAGGCCAAGACCTGTTCCGCCTGTTTTTCTGTTTCTTGCATCATCAGATCTGTAAAATCTCTCAAAAACCTTCGGAATATCTTCTGCCGGGATTCCAATACCTGTGTCCTGAACTTCAAAAGCCGGAATATTCTCCTCACTTACAAAAGCAGAGAAAATAATATCATTACCATCAGGTGTATATTTTACTGCATTGTCAGCAAGTATCCTTGCAGTCTGTTTGAGCATAGAGTAGTCACCGTATGCGGTAACTTCGCTTTCTGTATTTTTCAGTATGAAGTGATGTTTATCATCAACCATACTGTACTCGTCGTATATCTCTTTCATCATGGCTGAAAGACTTATCGTTTCCAGACACAACTGATTTTTTCCGTTATCACCTCTTGCAAGGAACAGCAGCTGCTCGACCAGCCTGCTCATATTCTCAGATTCGGTCTTTATCGCAGCTATGGATTCATCAAGAACTTTTTCATCCTCCTTACCCCAGCGGTCAAGCATATTTGCATAACCCTGAATAACGGATATAGGTGTCCTGAGTTCGTGCGAGGCATCTGAAACGAACCTCGCCTGCTGTATATATGACCTTCTCATTCTGTCAATAAGATTATTTATGGCAGATTCTATTCCCTGAAGTTCTGTATTGCCTGTTGATACCCTGCAATCTGTATTGCTGGCATCTATCCTCTCAAGGGCCTCTTCAAGATCCTGAAATCTGTCTCCTTCAAAATCTGCAGAACTTATCATCTGTGCAGTAGCTGCCAGACGGTCAAGCGGACCGAGTTTCCTTCTTACCCGCTTTCCCCCTCCGGCAAATCCGGAAAAAACAAAATACAGCTCAACTATAAACATGACTGCAAGAATTAATGCAGTTTCAAGAAACATAGCCTGTGCTGAGATCTCTTCGGTAACTCCGGGAATAACATAATACAGACTTTTTACAAATCCTGCAAAACCTTCTGACGTATCAAAAATAAATTCACCGGTCATTTTAACTCTCTCAAGATCCGGCAGTTCCTTTATTCCTAAAGCATCAGCCTCAGTAAAAAATCTCCAGAGCTGAATTTTTATCACAACAAAAATAACATCAAGCAAAAAGAAGATATACATCGACCTGAGATTGAAATCAGCTGATATCTTTCTTGCTATCGATCTCATCTTCACTGTGCCCTTTTTATTTTTTTCATTCATATGATCATTCCCTTATAACATAGCCTACGCCTCTTACCGTCTGGATAATCTTCACACCGAACACATCATCAATCTTGCTCCGTATGTATCTGATATAGACATCGACTACATTGGTCTCTCCCACATAGTCAAAGCCCCATACATCATCAAGGAGAGTCTCACGCGAAAGAACGACAGACTTATTTTCAAGCAGCTTTTTCAGAAGTCCGAATTCCCTGTTTGTAAGTTCTATTGTTTTACCGTCATACTTTACTATGTGTGAAGCTGTATCCAGAGTAAGAAGCCCTGATGTCAGCAATGAAGAAACTTCTGCTGACGGCGTTTTCTTACGAAGTGCCGCCCTTATTCTTGCAAGGAGTTCTTCTATATCAAAAGGTTTGGTTATATAGTCGTCTGCTCCCGTATCGAGTCCTGAAACCTTATCCATTACCGAATCTCTTGCTGTAAGAAGTATCACCGGAACATCAGAGTTTTTTCTTATACGTCTTAAGACTTCTATACCGTTCAGTCCCGGAAGCATTATATCCAGTAAAATAAGGTCATACTCTCCGCTTTCCGCCATTTCAAGTCCGGTTCTCCCGTCAAATGCCTTAGCGGTCTCATAGCCTTCATGCATTAGTTCCAGTTCAGTAAATCTTGCGAGCTTTTCTTCATCTTCAACAATCAGTATTTTCATAAGCTATGTCCCCTTCATTTGTCAGAATATATATTATAGTGAACGTCAGAAAAAAATTTGACGTTCACTATAATTCTAACAGATTTTAAGGGAATTTTCAAACGTATAAAGCTTATTTTTTCGAGCAGTTGAATTTTATCTTAGACATAACCGAATTTACCTTTTCTGTGCCTAGGTCAGGACCTTCGATACTGAAGGTGCAGCCTGTAAAGAAAGCAACGCAAAGCGCTATCACTATCAGCCAGAATGCCGGTATCATCAGAACTGCAAGGATGGTAAGAGGAATAGAAATAAAGTCGCTGTTTTCATTTGCGATACAGAGCTTATTATCCATACCCCTGCTGAGTACATTACCGATCCATCTAAAAATTTTTTTCATAACACTACCGAAAGTTTCTCTGTTCTTGTCGTCTGCGAAATTATCAAAGTTCTCCGGTGTTTCCTGCTTGGTTGTATAGCTGCTGTTTTCCTTCTTCTTTAACTTTCCTTCCTTCTCAAGTGCAATAAGTGCATCAAGCATGTTCCAGTTCAGGCTCTCGAGTATTTCTTTTGCCTCATCATAAGTTACATCTGCCTTTTCTCTGAGTTTTTCAATCATCTCAATGTTATCCATAATAGTTGTCCTTTCTTTTGTCTTAGTATTTATTTATCACTGGTTATAATCAGATCAGAAAATTATTTTTCTGAAGTGAATCTTATCTTTGCCATCTCATCGTTTATTCTTTCTTTTCCAAGATCCGGACCTGAAAAGCTGAATCTACATCCTGTAAAAAATGCGATAATGAGAAGTAACGGTATAATAGTCATTCCTGCAATAGTGAGTAATACCATAATGGTTACCGGAATCTCAAAATGTCTTCCGCTGTTGAGATCTATGCAGAAGTTATTGTTCATTCCTCTGCGTACGATATCTCCGAACCATCTTATTCCCTTTCTTAATGCGTCTCTGAACGAACCGCCTGCTGTTCTGTTTTCTGTATTGGTATTCTTTGTTGTCATCATAGCTGTTTCCTCCCTGATAAGTCCTTCTTTTATCAATGCTGTTTGTGCCGCGTCCATGTCCCAGTTTACTCCCTCGAGTATCTCGTTTGCTGTCCTGTAGCTGATGTCTGCCTTCTCTCTGAGTTTTTCAATCATTTCGATGTTGTCCATAATATTGTTTCCTTTCTTTTGTTCTGTTTTTTTGTGGATTTCTTAACCACTGACCATATTGTACATCATCTTATTTAAAATAAAATATAAGAAAAATTAAAAACAGATTAGAAAAAAGAGAGAGTATTTTTATTTTCGCATGCAAACCAATTTTGTGAATATAAATGGTCTGAAAATACCTCTTAAGTCGAAACCCTCTTATTATACAGGCCGCCTGTTTAAACGATCATTTGTGAACATTGCCTTGTTTTCGGTAATATAATTTATGATTATTTCCAAAAATATTTTTTAGTCCAACAATACAGACAACCCAGATTGTCTTATATATGAAAGCTTTCAAAAACGGAGAAAAATTTCCAATGGAAAAAGAACATCTTAACAACCTGCTGTTCAGAATAAGAGAGCACGACAAAGATGCATTCAGCGAACTGTATGAGCAAATGAAAGGTTGTGTCTACGGTATCGCTTTACTGTACAGCCAATCACACGCTGATGCTGAGGATATCATGCAGAATACATTTATACAGGTCTGGAACAAGGCTCATCTGTACAGCGGAAAAAACGCTAAATCATGGATTATGACAATAGCAAGAAACCTTTCACACAATTTTATGAAACAGAACAGCAAAAATGCAGAACTTCCTGAAGAAATCCCTGCACCTGACTGTTTTTCAGATATCTACGACAGCGAATACATAAAATATCTTTTTTCCTGTCTCAGAGAAGATGAACGCGAGATAATCGTGCTTTCTTCATACGGCTTTTCCCATCTTGAGATATCAAAGATAGTAAGATGTCCGTACTCGACTGTACGATGGAAATACAGAAACGCTGTCAAAAAAATATTAAAAAAAACCGGAGGTGCGGATAATGAATGAAAAAGAGTATATTGAGGGATTGCGTAAAGAACTAAACAACCGCGTATCATTAGGGGCAGATCAGATCATGAGCCGGATCGAAAAGGAAAACGACGAACCGGTCAGAGTCATCCGACACAAAAAATTTCACGCAGATATACCTGCTGTTGCAGCATGCGCAGTATTTGCTTTCTGTATCACAGCGTCGGCAATGTATCTTGACGCTGGAAGAAAGAACGATATGCAGGAATTTTCTTCAGAGTGTCGTTTGTACACGACATCGTCATATACAACATCAGTTTCTCCGGTAAACAATCCTTCCACCTCAACTTCATTTAGCCCTCAGAATACTGTAGTGTCACCGATATCAGATATTAATTCCCGCAAGCCAGCAGTTACAGATACTTCTGATTTTTCAGGTATCGTATCAGAAACTGAAAAAAATGCTGGTGTTACAGATTCGGATAAGTGTTCGGAGACGGAAAATTCAGAAATGGTTAGTGTTACTGAAACGGAGTATTCAGGAATTGGGGAGATAATTACACAAGGGACTGAGGTTACTGAGGGGGATGAAACTGGCAGGGTTAGTGAAATTACTGGGGGAGATGAGAGTGATGGTGAGGTGTTGCCAGAAGGGATAGCAGTTGAAAATACCAACGGTTATGTAATACTTGAATTTGGTTCATTAGATGATGCTATACTGAAAACGTACGGTGAAAATGCTGTTGTAAAAAAGCCTGAACAAACTTTTGGGGGATACAACCAAATTGCTTATGTTCTTACAGAAGATTGCAGAATTCATCTTATAACAGTTGGTTCTACAAGAATTGTTACAATGAAGGAGGGTACATATCCTCCTGTGCAGAAAATCAAAGAAGAAATGGATTCTCAGTATCCATATAAACGAGATTATTTTGCTCAACTTACATTTTTGGATGAAAATAAGTACACAATCATATTTCCTTCTGACAGTCCTGCAAATGATATTCTTCTAAACGATGAAAATGTTGTTTCAATAGAGGAAACAAATGTAATTGAAGAATTCTACTATTCCAATTTTTTAGGCAGCGTCCTATTCGAGTGTATCAACGGCATAACTCATGATGAATTTTATGAGGAATATAAGGATTCCCTTCACCTTGTTTACCCACAGGAGATAAATGGTTATACATATGACGGTTTCTACGGCATGATAGATGATTCACCTGAAACATATGAGGGGTTAAAAAAGTTATTCGAAAGCGATGTTGACTTCTTTGTTTGTCCAATTTCCCCAGTTTATTACCCTGGTACAAAAGAATACAATGAGGCTGAAGAATGGAAGAAGTCAAT
>JAEDJV010000166.1 GCA_016296165.1 Oscillospiraceae bacterium
CATACATATTTATCCATTTGACCGTTAGTAGTAAAACAGTAGTTTTTTGATTGGGCATTGCCGAAATATGCCCTTTAATGCCCCTGAATGCCGAGATAATTATTCACATTGTTCCTTCTGCCGTGGCAAACGAACATTATTCTAATCATCACTAAATTCCTTCCTCAAATGCCCTGTTTTGCCCCTTTACGCCCCGTTTTGCCTTGCTGGTATTTTCTGAGAATTATGTAGGTTAGTCGGCAAATGAGGGCATTCGGGGGCATAAGTGTGCCGCCGTTAGTAGTAAAATTGTAGTAAAAATCGGGGTGTTTACTACTAAGGGTTTTTACGTTAAAACTGTAATAATATTTTAACATAAAATCTGATGGAATTCAATGAAAAAACGGCTCCGTTTTGAGGAACCGTTTTGATATTTACGTTGTTTTTATAGAATGATAAAGTAATATACCGCATACCAGTAAAATAACTGCTATAACAACAACAGCAAATTTAGGATTAATATCTCCGTTTGCATCAGCTTTCCGAAGTTCTTTACTTCCTTCAAAAGTAACTCCACATTTTTCAGCCCAGACTAAAAATGTAGTACAGTTATCGTAATCTCCTGTTAATCTAAATGTTCTTCCATCTGCAAGAAAAACACGGACAATATTCATATCAGATATTTTTATTTTTTTAATATCTGAATAATGATATTCCTTTCCTTTGTAATAAAGGTGTGAACCATTCACATGCTTAAGTGGCGTTAATTTAAATATAATAATATTTATGAGTCCGATAATTATAAACACTGATCCAAGTACAATCATCTCCGTATTATATACGGATCTTTCATCAGTGAACAACGATCGTATCAAAGCAGCGAGTCCGAATTTAATTACAAAGAACAAACCAATAATAATACTGATCACAGCAACGTTCATCAATAATTTTGACATTTCCAGTTTAAAACAAAACTGAGAAACAGCTTTTTCCTTTGCTTCTCTTTTCTCGCCTTCAGTTCTTTCGTTAAAATCATCAATTATTTGTTCAAGATTGTCAAATGATTTATAAACTTTCATACTAATTGACTCCTTATTTTCAACATCACTTAAATGATCAATAAATGTATTCTCTCCTAAAAACTATAATACCATTTTATCATATTTTCTTCCCTGTTTCAAGACGCAAACAAGCCGGCTCCCGTCAACTGACGAAAACCGGCTTGCTTATACTATGTTATACTACTTTGAATATCTTCTGCGTAACCTCTTCCTTCGGCTCAATCTCCTCCCTGATTTCTTCAGCCTTCTGAATCCTCTCCATCTCTTCAGCTGCATCGTCAAATCCTAAATGCGTATAAACATTAAGCGTAACACCAATATCACTATGTCCCATAAGGTACTGAAGCGTCTTCGGATTCATACCTGATTTTGCCTGAATGCTGCAGTAAGTATGCCTGCATACATGAGGAGTAATTTTCGGAAGGCACTTCCTGTAAATCTCATTGTATCTGGTAAGCATATGCCTGAAACGGTGTTCCCAGTGCAGAGCCACAAGCGGCATTCCGTTTCTGTCGAAGAACAGAAATCCGCTGTATCCGTCAATAAACTTCTCAACCCTTGGCGGTTCTCTGTTCTCGATTATTTTTCTGAAGCATTCAGCAACCTCATTTGTTATCGGTATCTTCCTTGTGCCTGCCTTTGTCTTGGTGGATTCAATGACATACTGCATATTGGAAGTCCTCTGAAGCTGATGGTCGATGTTCAGTATCTTCCTGTCAAGGTCAATGTCCTTTATGGTAAGACCGCAGAACTCCGAAACACGAAGTCCTGTGTGGAAGAATATGTACACAGCCTCATAATACTTGCTGTAACAGTTGTCATCATGAATGAATTTCAGGAATTTTCTCATTTCATCCTTTGTGATTGCTTCCCTTGTTACGCTGTCATTGACAACAACACCTGAAAGCTCAAAGCCAAAAGGATTTTTATTGATAAGGTCATCATCCACAGCCATCTGAAATGCCGGACGCAGTACACCTCGTACTGTCTTTACAGTGCTGTACCCTTTCCCGTCATTCTGCAGTTTTATAAGGAACAGCTTTGCATCTGATGTTCTGACATCACATATTTTCTTAGTGCTGAGAAGTTCATTTGAAAGAACATTCTTCACAAATGCATAGTTGTTCAGCGTTGACGGCTTCACACCGTTTTTGGTTGCCAGGTATCTGTCCACAAGCTGCATAACCGTCATTCTTTTTGCGAGCGGATCAGCCTGCGTTTCAATGTCATAGCCTATCTGCTTTTCAATTTCTCTGAGTGAAAGGCATGGTTTCTTACCTGCAGGGAGCTTGTCGGTCTTTTCAAGTTTCCAGCTGTATACAAAATACGGCTTTCCTTCAATGTAATATTTGAACTGA
Organism: Oscillospiraceae bacterium; assembly: GCA_016296165.1. Taxonomy (GTDB): domain Bacteria; phylum Bacillota; class Clostridia; order Oscillospirales; family Ruminococcaceae; genus HUN007. The sequence continues at coordinate 2,399 of JAEDJV010000166.1, forward strand.
TACTTCCCGTCTGCTCTTACTGATTCACCTGCACGAAGCACTCTGCGTTTTGAATCTCGTCTTATTTTCCCTCTCGTACCCATTTACGGCACCTCCTAAGTTCCGGGTGCTGTTCCAGATAAGCCTGAAACAGCACTCTGATAATCATTTTACGGTTTCTGTAGTAAATTACAAAGTCATGTCTGCTTTTTAAAAGCGCACTAAACTTTCTTCTGCTGAGTTCAAAGTAATCTATAGCCTCAGCAAGCGTCATAATGTCTTTTTCGTTCATTGCCACACCTCCTTAGTAGTTTGGTAGTAGAAGTTTAGTAGTATTTCCCATGTACCATATTACTCGGTAACAGGATAATATCAACTACTTACGGCAAACTAAATCTTTTCAGATCGTAGAAGTATTTGCAAGGAACGCTTCAAATTTTGTGCGTATTATGAGATATTTAGAACCGCTTCTGATACTCAGTTCTCCGGCATATTCTTCTGCAATATGACGTAATTTCTTGATTCCGATATTGAAATATGCTGACGCTTCATTTATTGTAAGCGTATATTTCTGTGCTACCGGTACAATTTCTTCTTTTGCCATGATCTTTACCTCCTGAAAATGTGTCTCTATTATTAAATGGAAACAAGCAGCTTGATTTGACGAAGCTTTTCAAAATATATATGACAGTAAAATGCTGTTTTATAAATTACTGATGCTGAAAAGGGAGAAAATCAACCCCTTCACTTCAAATAGGACAGTAAAATGCTTTTGTGACGAAAAAATTTCAGCTTGTATTAAAAGCTGAAATATGTTAAGATTAAAAATGAATTTTTAAGAAAACGAGGATGAAACAATGACAGTAAATGTAATCGGAGAACAGCTATCACAGCAGGAAATTGACGCTTATGTAGCGTACAGCAAGGAGAAGTATTCAGACAAAAATATTAAGTCACTTACCATCAGGGCGGACGGTGAATTTGTCGACCTTGATACTGAGTTTGAAAATGTTCCTTTTGACAGAATCAGAAGGATTATCGGATATCTTGTTGGAACGCTTGACAGATTTAATGACGGTAAACGCGCTGAGGTTGAGGACAGAGTAAAGCATGGGGTATAACTGGGTGAATCGTTATTTAAGTAAGCTGTATAAATTAAAGCATATATTCATGAATTTACAATAAGTTGAGGGGGATAGAATGCGATTCGAGAATTTATATTTACCAATTTTGTTTGTTATGCTCTGGGTGAAAAATGCGTATGGTCTTAAATTAGCACTGCAGTTACGTAGTGCTGTCAAAACAAATTCACTTATTAAATGTCCGGCAGAAATTATATGGGCGTTTGGTTCACCACCAACTCATTTAGGCACGAAATATGTCAGAGTAACTTTATTATTTGATGAAAAGCGAATCAGTAGTAATATGATCTGTGTATGTTCTTCCAAATTTAAAAAAGGGGACAAAGTTACTGTTATATTTCCTGAAAGTAACCCAAAAATATTCGCATTTTCAAAACAGCAAATAAAAGATGCCGTATTAACATATGGCGTATTTACAGTAGTATTTGCATTCTTGTCAATTATATATATACTTGCATTTTTTAAGAACTAATTTGTTTTCTACGAAAGTAGAGTTTATAACTGATTTAATTTTTCTTTAAGAAATTATATTAACAAAAAACAGCCCGAAGGCAAAACTCAAAAAGCTGAGTACTGCCTCCGGGCATCGTTTTATCTTAACATCTCATTAACTTTATTCTGCACCGCATCATAGTCGTAACCTTCAGCTGTAAGTCTGGTCTTTCTCTCAGTGCCATTACCCCACATTCCCTGAATTACTTCCTTTGCGATAGCTGTATAATCCTTCTGCTTTGTAAACTTCGCAGTTCCGTTTGCATCGAAAACTGAATAACCTTCAGCACAAGCTCTAACGGCATTATCGTATACAGCATACGCACCTGTCTGAGACTTAACATCAGGCCAGCTCTTTCTGACACGATAAATCTGCTTTACATCCGGTGCCGGCTTTGGCTTTGCCTGTTCAGTGCTCTCGTTCAGATAACCTTCAACCTTCTTCTTAAAATCATTCCAATGCGGAAGAATATACGCCGAGCAGTACTTTCTGCTGTACCAGTGCTGGTGAGTAAAGAGTCTGTCAATACCGAAACCGTACTGCTTAAGAAGTGCAGCCGCAAGTCTTGCTGCGTTGTTCTCGGACTTGCAGTCTCTGTCGGTATTGCCTTTACCCATGATGCACTCGATTGCGATAGTTCTGCGATTTCCGTCGCCATCACCATCAGCTGCATGCCAGCCGGAAAGGTTTAACGGAAGGTTCTGCCATGCACAAGTGTCATCAACGTAGAAGTGAACTCTTACATCACCCATGTTGCCATTAGCTGTTGAACGTGTGTACTGTTCAGCCGGTGTTGTGCCAGCTGTAGTTGTAATCCAGTCTGTGTTGTGAATGGTTACGCCAAGAATATTGCCTTCCATTGAAGCGG
>JAEDJV010000033.1 GCA_016296165.1 Oscillospiraceae bacterium
ATTATGTGGTTTGAAAGATTTTTCTTAGACCACGATGAATAATTCAGGATAAATAGTATATCGTATTATTAATTTAGTGTCAATACTATTGTGAATGACGTTTTATGTAGTGAATTATGTTCAAAACAATAAAATTACATTTAGCAATTATTAATGAAAAATTAAATTGTTACTTTTTTGTAATGTTTATACTTGACAAAATCACTAATTAGTGATAGAATAACTATAAAATATTATTAAATTATATGAGTTTATAATATTTTTCGTTACAAGGATGTAACAATTGATGAAAATTTAATACGATTATGATTTAGATGGTTATGAAAAAGAGGGATTGTTTTTATGACAGGATTAATCAGATTTAACGGGAAAAAAATTTTTGCTGCAGCAGTTGCTATGATGCTGACATTTTCAGAGGTGCCGGCTCTTTATAAATCAGAAGCAGGTATCGTCGCTGCAGCTGTTACCGGCGAATATAAAACATGGAAACAGTTTGACAGCAGATGGGGAGATATGCATCTGGGTCCAAGTGAAGACACTATGAGAAAAAGTGGATGTGTTACTACATCTGTTGCTATTCTGCTTGTCAAAGAAGGCTTTTTTGATGAAACAAATTTTAATCCGGGTATATTCTGCAAGCTTGCAGGTGAAAATAACGGCTTTGACAAAGACGGCATTTTCTACTGGAATACAGTAACAAAGATAGCGCCTGGTTTTAAATTTGACAGTACTCAGTACGTTTACGGTTCAACAATTGAGGAACGTGCAGCTGAGATAAAGAGTTATCTTGACAGCGGCTACAGTATTATCGCTGATGTAAATTACTGCGGACACTGGGTTGTGATAGATCGTGTCGAGAACGGAGTAGTTTACGACATAGATCCTGGCGGATACAGATCTGAAAATATGTTTGAACAGTATGATTTCAAAGGAAACACACGTCTTAAACTTTTCCGTGTTGACGGACGTCCGGCTAAACTTCCTGAACAGATTGTTGTGCCGCAGGAACCTGAGTACAGTACGGGGGATTACATAATAACCGGAACTGAGGAGCTCAATGTAAGAAAAGGCCCGTCTACTTCTACAGAACGTATCGGTGGTCTTCTCAAAGGTACAAGAGTTAATGTTTCAGAGATCACAGGCTGCTGGGGTAAGTTTAATTTTAATGGTGCAGATGCATGGATATGCCTTGACTATGGAACAAAAGTTGAACCGGTTGAAGTACCTGAAACAAAACCGTCATATGATACAGGTTCATACATAGTAGATGAAACTATCAATTATCGCGAAAACGCAGGTATAGAAAATAAAACTTTCGGGCTTATTCCTCCCGGAACAAAGCTCAATGTTTATGAGATAAAAGAAAACTGGGGCAGAACAAAATACAATGGTAGGGATGCATGGATTTGTCTTGACTACACAAGTTTTATAGCTTCAGAGTATGTTCCTGAAATTACTGAAGCACCGGTAACAACACTTCCGCAGGTAACAACAACGACTGCAGCACAAACAACAGTAACTACAACTACAACATCTGTGACTACTACTATTGTTACAACTACTACGGAACCAGTAACAACCACAACAGCTGAAACTACAGTAGATTCGCTGATTGCGGCAACAAAAAAAGCTGTATGGTACAAAACAACTGATGCACTTAATTTCAGAACTGGTCCTGGTACTGAAAATGAAGTCATTGAGGTGTTAAGAAATGGAACAAGTGTTCGCGTAAGTGAAATAAAAAACGGTTGGGGAAAAATTAGTTATAATGGCAGAACAGGGTGGATATGTCTTGATTATGCTGTTCCAAAGGATAATGCACCTGATTTAAGCGAGCCGCCTGTTCAGACAGTATCTGAAGCTGTTACAACAACAGTCTTATTAACTGGAAATGTAAATCATACTATGATGGGACCCGCAGTTTCAGTAACAGAAGTAAGCACTTCCAAGGATAATTCCGGAATACTTAAAGGCGATATCGACAGAAACGGACATGTCAATATTATTGATTTCATTAAACTGAAAAATATTTTTTCTGAAGAAGCGGGTGAAACAGATCATATCCCTGAAGAAGCAGATGTAAACGGAGATGGATCAATTACTGCAATTGATCTGATGATGCTTGGTCGTTTATTTATGAATGAAAATAAATAATAAAAATTTTTAATAATAAGTATAAACACCTTTTATCTGTCAAAGCTACAGATGGAGGTGTTTTATTTTGAAAAAATTTAAAGAAACAAAAAAGAACGGTTTATTAAAAAAAAAGAGCTATTATTCTGCACTTGCTGTATGCCTCGTGATGCTTGGTCTGGGATGCTTTGCCTCATACAGGAAGACCTCTCAGAAACTAACTGAGGATTTGTCGTCTGTTACTGAACAGTATAAGAAACCTTCAGTAACAGTTTCTCCATATGAAAAAGATGTTGTTGATGCAGCAAAAAACAAAGGTGGCATAAAGAAGGAAACAACTGTGACTACTGTGACACAGCCTGCAGAAACTACAGTTTCTGAGAAAAAGATTACTGAAAAGAAAGATGAAAAACAACCAGAAACAAGAAGTGTTTCAAGAAAATATTCTATTCCGGTAAACGGAGAGATAATCCAGGAGTTCAGCGGGGATAATCTTGTAAAGAACAATACTACAGGTGTATGGCAAACACATAACGGAGTAGATATAGCAGGTTCATCAGGAGATGAAGTCAGGGCTATGGCCGCTGGTACGGTTATTGATATCCATGATGATCCTCTGTGGGGCACAGTAGTAACGATAGACCACGGTGAAGGAATTAACGCTCGTTACTGCGGACTTAACAAGGGACTTAATGTAGAAAACGGCGGAACTGTATCAGCGCAGGATGTAATAGGTGCGATAGGAGATACAGCGGATATCGAATCCTCTATGGAAAGTCACCTTCATCTTGAGGTATTGAGAAACGGAGAACATGTAAACCCAATAGATGTAATTAATAACAACTAACAAATATTCAGGTGGTTATCAGTTTCTGAGACCGCCTGATTTTTTTTAAGAAAAATAGACTTTACAATTAGCTGATTTTGTGTTATATTTAATGTTGGATTATTTTTTTGAAAGGAGAATCGGGAGATACCCGAAAACGACTAATGAACTGGACAGAACTAAATATTTTTACAACTACAGAAGGAATAGATATTTTAACATCCGGGCTGATGGATATCGGTATCAGGGGTTTTGCCATAAAAGATGCAAATGATTTTAATGAATTTTTACAGAATAAAGAAGGTAACTGGGATTATCTCGAAGATGACCTTATGAAGCTTGCTGAATGTGAAACAACTGTAACGGTATATCTTCCTGAAAACAGTCAGGGCGCTGATATGCTCCTTTCAATTAAATCGATGCTGAAAACAATGAAGGAAAATGATACTGAAAATATTTACGGTCGTCTTGAAACTGAGATGAGTAATGTTAAAGAGGAAGACTGGGCAAATAACTGGAAACAGTATTTTAAACCTCTTAAAATTGGTGATAAGCTCCTTGTTAAACCTTCATGGGAAGAATCGGATGAAGATTCACGTATTGTTCTTGAGATAGATCCTGCTTCCAGTTTCGGAAGCGGTCAGCATTATACAACAAAGCTCTGCCTCGAATATCTTGACAAGACAGATCTAAAAGGTAAGAAGATACTGGATCTGGGCTGCGGAAGCGGAATACTTTCAATTGCTGCTCTTCTTCTTGGCGCAGAGAGTGCTGTCGCAGTTGACGTTGAAGAGAATGCAGTAAAAACAGCTGCTGAAAACGCTGGTAAGAACAATATTAATCCGGAATTATATACAGCGTTGTGCGGAAATATCATTTCAGACAGTATTCTGGTTGAAAAAATTGGTGACGGATATGATATTATTACAGCAAACATTGTAGCTGATATACTTATTGCAATGAAGGATCATTTTTACAGATTCCTTAAACCGGGCGGAATACTCATCATCTCGGGAATTATCGATGAGAGAAAGCATGAAGTAACTGATGCTGTCACAAAGTCAGGATTTGAAGTAGTTGAATTTCGTGAAGAGAGCGACTGGGCAGCAGTTATGCTCATAAAAAAATAGTACAGATATCCGGATAAAATACAAGGAGGAAAAGATGTCAAAAAGACCAGCTGATTACGGAAATGATAGCATTACTATGCTCAAAGGGGCAGACAAAGTCAGAAAGAGACCGGCTGTAATATTTGGCTCAGATGGGATAGACGGATGTGAACATTCAGTATTTGAAATTATTTCAAATTCTATAGATGAAGCGCGTGCCGGTTTCGGAGATCGTATTATAATCACAAAATATCAGGACAATGTGTTCGAGGTAGAAGATTTCGGAAGAGGATGTCCGGTAGACTACAACAATACCGAAAAGAGATACAACTGGGAACTGGTTTACTGTGAACTATACGCCGGCGGAAAATATGATGCCAACAGTGAATCATACGAATATTCACTCGGACTAAACGGACTGGGACTCTGTGCGACTCAGTTTGCTTCCGAGTTTATGGACGTTGAAGTTCTCAGGGATGGATTCAGATATTCTCTTCATTTTGAAAAGGGCGAAAATATAGACGGACTCATAAAAGAACCTGTAAAATCTAAAAAAACAGGAACTAAAACAAGATGGAGACCTGATCTTGATGTTTTTACTGAAATAAACGTTTCTGACGAATTTTTCAGAGATGTTCTGAAAAGACAAGCTGTTGTAAATCCAAATCTGTTGTTCATCTACAGAAGTGAAAATGAGGACGGAACATTTACCGAAGAAGAATTCATTTATGAAAACGGTATTACGGATTATCTGCGTGAAACAGCCGGAAATGAAGCTCTGACAAGTGTTCAGTACTGGCAGTGCGAAAGAACCGGACGTGACAGAGCTGATAAGCCTGATTACAAGGTTCGTCTTTCAGTTGCATTCACTTTTTCAAATAAAGTCAAGAAACTTGAATATTATCATAATTCAAGCTATCTGGAGTATGGCGGATCACCTGAAAAAGCTGTTAAACAGGCTTTTGTATCACAGATAGATTCATACCTTAAACAGAACGGAAAATATCTTAAGAATGAAGGAAAAATAACTTTTGTTGACGTTGAAGAATGTCTGGTTCTTGTTTCTTCTTCTTTCTCAACACAGACTTCATATGAAAACCAGACTAAAAAAGCCATAAACAACAAGTTTATATATGAAGCGATGACTGAATTTCTTAAGCATCAGCTTGAGGTGTATTTCCTTGAAAATCCTGATGAGGCTGTTAAGATTTCAGAGCAGATAATGATAAACAAACGAAGCCGTGAAAATGCGGAGAAAACCCGTTTAAACATTAAGAAAAAACTTGCAGGTACTATTGACCTCTCAAATATGGTTCAGAAATTTGTTGACTGCAGAACAAAGGATATTTCAAGAAGAGAACTTTATATAGTGGAAGGTGATTCAGCTCTTGGTGCTGTTAAACTTGCCAGAGAAGCTGAATTTCAGGCAATAATTCCTGTAAGAGGAAAGATACTTAACTGTCTTAAGGCTGATTACAGCAAGATTTTCAAGAACGATATCATAACAGATATTATTAAGGTGCTTGGATGTGGTGTTGAGGTTAGCTCCAAGTCAAATAAAGATCTTTCATCGTTTAGTCTTGATAATTTAAGATGGAATAAAGTAATAATCTGTACTGATGCAGATGTCGACGGATTTCAGATAAGAACTCTTATTCTGACAATGATATACAGACTTACACCTACACTCATAGACGAAGGATATGTATATATTGCAGAATCACCACTTTTTGAAATAACTACAAAAAATAAGACATACTTTGCTTATACCGAAAAGGAAAAGACAAATATTATTGCTAAGATAGGTGACCAGAAATACACACTCCAGCGTTCAAAAGGACTTGGTGAAAACGAACCGGAGATGATGGCACTTACTACTATGAATCCTGACACAAGAAGACTTATCAGAGTTACAAAGGATGATATAGAAGCTACCGCTAATATGTTTGATCTTCTTTTGGGCGATAATCTTCAGGGAAGAAAGGATTTTATTTCTGAATACGGCGGAGATTATCTTGATATGGCTGATATTTCATAAATTTGTGAGGTAGAAAATGGCAAAAAAGCAAAAAAAAGAACCTAAGATAAAACCGATACCTAATGCATATATTGAGGGAGCCGGGATTGTAGTTCAGGAGAAGATTACTGAAACTCTTGAAAAAAACTATATGCCTTATGCAATGAGTGTTATTATTTCACGTGCACTCCCTGAGATAGATGGATTTAAGCCTTCACACCGTAAGCTCCTCTATACTATGTACAAAATGGGGCTTCTTAACGGACCGAAAACAAAGTCAGCAAATGTAGTAGGGCAGACTATGAGACTTAACCCTCATGGTGACGGTGCGATATATGAAACTCTTGTTCGTCTTTCCAGAGGAAATGAAACACTTTTACATCCTTATATCGACTCGAAGGGGAACTTTGGCAAGTCATATTCAAGAGATATGGCGTATGCAGCCTCAAGATATACAGAGGTAAAACTCGATCCTATCTGTGCGGAGATGTTCAGAGACATTGACAAAGATACAGTTGACTTCGTTCCAAATTATGATAATACAATGATGGAACCTACTTTGTTCCCTGCAACATTTCCATCAGTTCTGGTAAACTCAAATGTCGGTATTGCTGTATCTATGGCCAGCAGCGTGTGTCCGTTTAACCTTGAGGAAGTTTGTGAAACATGTATTGCGCTTATAAAAAATCCTGAACATGATGTTCTGTCTACTCTTAAAGGACCTGATTTTCCAGGTGGCGGATATTATATATACAATGAACCTGAATTAAGCAAGATTTACAGTACAGGCCGCGGTTCCATGAAAATCAGGGCAAAATATAACTACGACAGAGAAGCAAACTGTATAGAAATAACAGAGATACCATACAGTACAACTGTCGAAGCTATTATGGACAAGATAATAGAACTTATCAAGCTTAACAAGATTCGTGAAGTATCATATCTTAGAGATGAAACTGATCTTAGCGGTCTTAAACTTGCAATAGATCTCAAGAGGGGTACTGATCCTGATAAGCTGATGCAGAAACTTTACAGGCTTACTCCGCTTCAGGATAACTATTCATGTAACTTTAATATTCTTATAGCCGGAAACCCAAAAGTAATGGGTGTTGGTGAAATTCTTACGGAGTGGACTGCGTTCAGAAAAGAATGTATAAAGAGAAGGGTATATTTTGATCTGAATAAAAAACGTGAGAAACTTCATCTTCTCGAAGGTCTGAAGAAAATTCTTCTCGATATCGATAAGGCTATCAGTATAATCAGGGGTACAAAGGAAGAAGCTGAAGTTATACCAAATCTTATGATTGGTTTTGGTATTGATGAAATACAGGCCGAATATGTTGCAGAAATAAAACTTCGTCATCTCAATGAAGAATATATCCTGAACAGAGTTAAGGAGACAGATCAGCTCAGAGATGAAATTGCTCAGATGGAAGGAATTCTTTCGGATTCAAAGAAGATAGAGAAGATTATCATATCAGAGCTTAGGGATGTTATAAAGAAATACGGAAAACCAAGAATTACAGAGATCATTTATGATGATATAACTGAAACGGAAGATGTTGAGGATGATACGCCGGATTATCCTGTTAACTTGTTTATGTCACAAAGTGGATATTTTAAGAAAATCACTCCTCAGTCACTAAGAATGAGCAGTGACCAGAAACTTAAGGAAGGTGACGTAATCATTAAGCATATTGAGGCTACAAATAAAACAGATCTTCTGTTTTTTTCAAATATGCAGCAGGTTTACAAGACAAAGGCAAGTTCATTTGATGATACAAAGGCAAGCGTTCTGGGAGATTATGTTCCGGCGAGACTTTCTTTTGATCAGGATGAACTGGTTTCAGCTATGATTGCTACAACCGATTACAGTGGGTTTGTCTTCTTTGTTTTTGAAAACGGAAAGGTGGCAAAAGTACCGCTTAAAGAATACGAAACGAAAACAAACAGAAAGAAACTTTCAAAAGCGTATTCTGCGAAATCACCTCTTGTAGCAGTATTGTTTTCTCAGGATAACTGTGATATAATGCTTTCAGCGTCAAATGGAAAATCACTTATTTTCGATACAGGACTGGTTCTGCCGAAAACAACACGTGATACACAGGGCGTACAGGTAATGACTCTTCGTTCAGGGGCTGTTATTGAAAAAGCATTTATAATTGATGGGGAAGACGAAGAATTGAAAAAATTCAGAGTCAAATCAATACCGGTTGCCGGATTCTTAGGTAAAAATAAATCTATTCCGGGTCAGCTTGAATTCTGATTATAATTAAACCGGATATAGTGAACGAATATATAATTAATTCAGACTCCGGGCATTGCAGGGAATTGCTTTGTCCGGAATTTTATAAAAAAATTTTTCATCAGGTGTAACATTTTTGATAGTTGAAAAGTATTATATGTGAAAGGGGCTTGGGTATGGTGGATTCAATGGCCATTGAAGATAATATAAATGATGTAGTACAAAAATATTCTGATATGATTTACAGGCTGGCCGTATCTAACCTTAGCTCCAGGTGTGATGCGGATGATGTATATCAGGAAGTTTTCATGCGTTACATAAAGGAAATAAAAAAAGGCAAAGTTTTTGAAAGTGATGAACATATTAAGGCATGGTTCATCAGGGTAACTATCAATTGCTGCAGGAGCCTTAGCACATCGTCCTGGTTCAGGAGAACAGTACCTATTGACGAAACACTTTCTGATGACTTTGATCAGTTTTCGGATTGCGGTATTGATATGCACAGCGCACTGATGAAGATTCCACAAAAATACGGAAGTCTCATACATCTGTTTTATTATGAACAGCTCTCGACAGAGGAGATAGCCAGACTTATTGACGAGAAAAGTGCTACGGTCAGAACACAGCTTTCGAGAGCCAGAGCATTGCTTAGAGAAATATTGAAAGGAGAATACTTTGATGAGTAATAAATATAAAAAATATTTTGATAATATTTCTCCTGACAAGAAACTGACAGAAGAAACAATACAAAAGATGCATGAGGAGCTTAACAGAAAAGGTGTAAAGAATTTTAATATTGCACCATTCGCAGTAGCGGCAGCCTGCATTGCTGTAACTGCGTCGGCAATAATTTTTGCTCCGGATCTGAAAAAGGAAATAAATACTGATTCAATAATGACGGATAAGGAGGCAGTAGAGACTGTTTCAGAAACCACGGTAACAACTGTATCCAGATCTGAATCTTCTTCTGTTTCGAAAACAACAGAGGAAATAATTATTTCTTCTTCATATTTTTCAGATGGATCCCAGTCTGCCTTTGTTTCTTCTACGGAACAGGTATGTACAGATTCTGTTGTTTCAAATTCAGCAACTACAACAGAACCGGTTGTCGTTTCATCACAGACAACATCATATACTGTAACAAGAGTTCCTGTTTCAAGCACGTCTGTTTCTTCATCAAAAGTGACATCGATATATTTAACACCGGAAAGTACGGAAGTAACTACTATTCCTTCAGTTTCTGAGACTGAAGCTGTTTTAACAACTGAGACAGTAATTTCTGAAACATTATCGTCTTCGTATTCAGAGGAATCTATGCCAGAAACAACGTTACCTAATTTGAGACCCGGAAATCCAAACGGAGATATGGAAGTTACAACTGTTCCTGCATATAGCGAAGCACCTACGTGTTCAAGCAATGTTGTAACAACAAATGTAAGTGCGGGGGAATCATATTATGATACTGTATGGGTTGGCGATACAGAGATAAACGTTAATTATGGTTTTGAATATAATTATGCTTATCCATATACAGCTGACAGAATTAGTATAAGAGATGCTGAAGAACTGATGGACTGTTCGTTTACACCTTCTGTATTAAAGGAAGGTTTTCCGGAGACGACAGGGGTTTATACCAGAAATGATAAATCTTTCAGAAACGGAATTTGTTTTACTTTTGGAGAGGAAACATCTCTTGACAGAAAGAGTGGAAGGTTTGTTTCTATGGCGGTGTCAAAGGAAAATCTTTTGCTTGGATATGAGGCTTCCTATCTGAATCCTGTTTATTCGCAGGTAGATGATAAAAACATTATTTTCGGTACAGCCGGCGGATTTGATGATGTGTATTTCAGTAGTTTTGAGTACAATGGAATAAATTATAGATTTTTATTTAAAGGATATACCCCGGAGGAAATGATACAAACAATTCGCTCACTGTAACCTTGCAATGTTTATAGCAAACAATAAAGTCGTGAACATTTTTTAGATGTCACGACTTTATTTTTTATAATATTTTTTTTATGAAATTTTCAGAAAATTTTTCAATTTTATTTATTTCAAGTGATTCTATAAAGTATTTTTCAAGTTCATTGTGAACAGAAAGAGCTGTGTTTATTTCTTCTGAAGCGGAATCAACGATCTCTGATATTATTTTTTTATCAAATGACAAGCGGTTTTTCTTTTTTGAAAGGATGGAATGGTCATAGAACCTTGTAAAATTGATATCGGATGAATTTTCGTATTTATTTCTGTTAAGAAAATCAGAACTCATAAAAGCAAGTTTCAGTTCGGGAATCAGAAGGTGTTCATATACTGTTTCCTCAAAAGCATTGCATTTGCTGATAATCGCAGTTATGCCGTACTCGGAAATATGCTGTGAGATTTTTCTGATAAAACGATCACTTCCTGCAAAATAATCATCATTAAGTGAGTATATTCTGTAATAATCAGGTATATCTCTTGTAAGATAACCAAATGAGGTAAATGCTGAAAGCTGTTTGTATTCCGGCGTTTTATATCTGTCAGGTTTGAACCCTTTTAAAATTCTGGAAGCCATTCGGTCTGCAAATGAATCCAGTTTGTTTTTTATCAGAGAATTTTCGGATGTGTACATTATACTGCTGCATAAAGTCCCTGCTGCTTTGAGGTATCTTGCGGCTCTGTTATGATACCGGGAATTTTCATCTGAACAGTATCTGATAGTTTCACGATGAGCAGTCAGTTTCTTTTTGTTCCAGAAATCACCGAGATTTATTATTTCCTGGGAAACTCCAGGAAGAAGAGGGTCAAATACATGAGGTGAGGTACCATCAACAACAATTATTTTTTTTTCAGTAAGTACTACAGCGTCAAGAGAATGTATGTCAGATGAGCAGAAATAAGTTTCACAGCTTTCATCATCACAGGAGGCTGCAATTTTTTTCATTAGAGTTGATTTTCCGGTTCCCGGACCACCTTTTAGAATGTATGTAAAGTAATCATGTTTCTTTATCTGATCTAAAAAATCAGTTCTGAATCCGGATGGAGAAGTACCGCCAAGAAAGTAACTTTGTTTCATCGTTATTACCCCCGATTGATTGATATTACTTTACTATTGTATGAAATATCTATGCTTTGGGTTACAAAAAAACCATTCAGAAATAAATTTCTGAATGGTTTTTATTTTAAAATTATAAAGCAGGTTCCGGTGTTATCGGTTCTTTAACTTTATCTTTTTTAGGATATTTTTTTCTCATAAATGAAAAGCAGATGAGATGAGCTGTAAATGTGACAACCCAGGTTATCGGATATGAAATGAAGAGCATCGATTCAGTATGAAACTGAGGAAGTCTGAAAAATGTTAATATCCATACTATTCTAAGTCCGCACGCACCAAGGAGCGAAACTATTGTAGGTGTTACTGCGTATCCCATACCTCGTATATTTCCTACTATTGCATCCATAATACCGCAGGTACAGTAAAAACAGCATACCATAAACATACGTATCATACCAGACTCTATAACTTCAGGTCTTGAATCATAAATTGAAATGAGTTCAGGGCCAAACAGATATGCCAGATTTCCTAGAATCAACCCCGTCATAGCAGCACACATGCACGAGGTGAGAGCGACACGATTAAGCCTGCTGAATTTTCCGGCGCCGATATTCTGACTCATAAACGTAAGGGCACTCTGTGAGAAAGCATTCATTGACACCCAGACAAATCCTTCTATGCTGGAAGCAGCCGCACTTCCAGCCATTGCTATTTCTCCGAAACTGTTAATGGAAGACTGGATAACTACATTTGAAAGCGAGAAGATAACGCCCTGAAATCCTGCAGGAATGCCTATTTTGAGTATCGCTGACGTTATCCCTGAGTCAATGCCAAGTTTCCTGAATGAAAATCTGAAAGGTTCATCTTCACCTGACAAGCACTTTAATATAAGAAATGCCGAAATAAACTGTGATATTGTCGTGGCAAGACCTACACCTGCAACGTCCATTTTGAATATGATAACAAAAATCAGATTAAGTACAACATTTATGATACCAGCGATTACAAGAAATAATAAAGGACGTTTCGTATCGCCTTTTGAACGGAGTATCGAACTTCCGAAGTTATATATCATCATAGGTACCATACCGACAAAATAAATCCTGAGGTAAACTGAGGAAAGACCGATAACTTCATCAGGACTGTTCATAAGTTTAAGAAGCTGCGGAGCGAATACTACTCCGGCAGCTGTGAGTAAAAATCCGCTGATAATACTAAGTGAGATAGCAGTATGGATAGTTTTCTGTACCTGACTGTTGTTTCCGGCACCTGTGAATCTGGCAGTTAAAACATTTACGCTAACTGACAGACCAAGAAATAAATTAGTCATAAGATTGACAAGTGCAGTTGTGGAGCCTACTGCCGAAACAGAATATTCACTGGCAAAGTTTCCAACTACAATAAGATCGGCTGCATTGAAAAAAAGCTGAAGAACACTTGAGAGCAGCAATGGAATAGTGAGTCTTAAAAGCTGGGGGAGTATTGCGCCGCTGCACATATCGATTTCATTTTTTCTTCTTGACATTACCATGACTTCTTTCTAAAAAACTTATTTGCTTAAATTCAGAATATATTTAAAAACAAGCTGTCCGTAACGACTTTTGCTGTTATAAATATTGTCAGACAGTTCATATGCGATTTTAATTGCATATCTTAACTCTTCTGAGGTTACTTCCTCATTACTGAAACCAGCCTTAAGTGCCAGACGGATAATTTCAGATATCATACCATCGTGTGTGAATTGTTCAGATTTTTCATCGGCATATTCAGCAAAATCAAGAGGAAGCATATTCCCTTTGTAAATGCCAATATGGGAAAGCAGTTTCAAAACATATTTATATACATTAGCAATGCTTTTATTGTTGGATTTGCATCTGAATCCTAATATCCTGGACCTTATACATATAACATGGCGGACGATAATAATCAGTACAAAAAGGGAAACAAGCAGTAAAACTGAAAGAAGAATTTTTATTATTATAATAAATGCAGGATTCCGGGTTTGAGTTTCATCATTTTCTGATGGATGTTTTTCAGTAGACGGAACGGTTGTCTGTGACGGTACTTCAGTTACTGCTGCTGATGTAGTTTGGGTGGACGAATCAGGCTCCTGTCTGGTTACAATGGTTGTCTGTTCCGGTACAGTAACTTCAACTATACTTGTTTGCGTAGAATCTGA
The DNA here is from genome assembly GCA_016296165.1 of Oscillospiraceae bacterium. Lineage (GTDB taxonomy): Bacteria > Bacillota > Clostridia > Oscillospirales > Ruminococcaceae > HUN007. The sequence continues at coordinate 13,544 of JAEDJV010000033.1, forward strand.
TTTTAATATTTCTTCAGCACTTATAATGCCTAAATCATATCCTGGAGTGAATTCAAAAGGGATCCAGCCATAGCCGTCAATATAGAATTCCGTCCATGCGTGTGCTCTTGAATCCTGGATATCAATCTTGTAGTAATTATTGATATTTTCTGCATTATCGAAGTCGGAAGGTATAATCACATATCCTTCTGCATATCTTGCAGGAACTCCTGAGATTCTAGCCAGAACTGTACCTGCAGTAGCAAAGTGTGAACAGTATCCTTTGTGGTTTTCCGTAAGCAGATAATGTGTAATTTCCTCGTTTGCCGGAGTCTTTCCAGGTTCAAGTGAGTATTCAGCATTACTGTGAAGAACAGATTTTATCGACTCGTATATTTTATCAAGGTTTTCTCCGTTGTACTCAGGGATATTATTTTCCCTGGCGATATCAAAAATCTGATTATAATTTGGAGCTGAATAACCGGCATACTGGCTGTAAGCAAAATCTCTGTATTCTCTTTCGATTTTTGTAAATTCCGGATCAGAACAAAGGTTTTCTTTCTCGAGAAAATATAAATTCTTGTATAAATTAGGCGTACTGTAATAATAAAACGAGTATTCATTCATATTTTCAGAAACAAAGAAAGCGTCTTTATCCGGAAAAATTCCAATTGCAGCATCCAGACTGTACGGGGCAAAGAGATATGAACTTGATTTGAATTTTGAAGAAACAAGCATATGAATATTTCTGAAATTTTCAGGATAGATTTTGGATAGAGTCCTGTTGTTTATGGTATTAAAACACTGAGGAAAGATATTGCTTTCATCAAATTTGTCGAAGAGGTCACTGTTTTCCTCATATACTATATCATCCATTGCATACCATGTATTGTTTGAATATTCCGAGCCCACAAATCCTTTGATATATGTATTGTACAACGGGCGTTCAGACATGATAACACTTATGTCTGTTCTGCCTTTGAATGATATTTTCGATATATTTCCAAGACGAGACTTGTTGTTTACCGGAATCTGATCAGCTTCATCGGTGATTTTGTTTGCTATTTTCTCTATGGATAATTCAGATATGGCAGATTTTACAGAGTGTCTTGTTTCATTTATTTTTTCAGGACGATGATACGAAAATATCTTTAAACATGCAGAAGAAATAATAATGATAGCAAATACAGAAGTAATCGTGATAATCCCAATGTCTTCTATGACATTATTTCTTAGATTTCCTGATGAAACGAAAAGATTCCTTTTACGAATAAAAACAGGCTGTCCTGAACTGGAATGATATTGGTTTCCGGCCATTCTCATTGCGAAAAGTGAAATCCAGTATGAAATAAGTAATGAAAAAGGCTGATGGTCAGGGCTGAACCCGAACAGAAGTCCGGCTTCGATAAACGGGAAAGTACATGAAAATACAAGAAGAAAACGGGGTTTCACAATTGTATTGTAAATAATGATAGCTGTGATAAGCGAAAAGAAAAAAACCAGAAATAATGTCAGACATTCATACTGATTTACTGTTTTGGGAATTCTGTAATAAGAGTGTCCTTCAGCAATAAGTTTTAGTTTTACAGCAGCTTTGTTAATAAAAACAGCGTATCCGTCTGTCAGTTTAAAACGCATCTGATACATTAGATACCCGAAAATCGCATATACCGGAATCAGAAGATATTTTGCCTTTGACGGAAACATTGATATAACAGTACACAAGGCAATTACTGCAGCCTGAGATATGAAGATTGCCGATTTATCACAGTTTAGTTCATACAGAGATAAAAATGATAAGATAAAACCAATAATACCAACCATAGATACAATTATAAGCAGCAGTTTTGAATTAATCCAGTACTTGCTTTTTATGGTAAGTGATATCGAGTCAGTAATTGTTATACCATTGCTGAAGGCAGCGTTTTCGTTAATGTCTTTATTTCTTTTCATAATAAACATATCCTTTTAACTTTCATAAAATCAGAACCATCAGATCCATACTTTACTAAGCCCTTCGGAAAGAGCATTAAACGGTACTGATATAGCTGTTGTGGTTTCAGTTGTTTTGAAAAAATCGGGCACTTCACACTGAGCATCATCAATATGAAAGTATGTGGTTTTTCTGGTGTTGTTTAATACTGAAAGATTATGATATATCTCATCAGAAAGTACAGGAGAAATATATATCGTATGTGAAAACTGCTGGTCAATATTTTCTGTTTTGTGATGGATAAAAGTGTTAAAACAGTCATTATATGTACCGGATACAAAAATGGATCCAAGAAAAGCTGAAAAGTCATCTTCAGATAAAATCTTTTCAGTATGAAGTGTTTTATGAACATCAAACCAGCATAATTTGTGAGATATATTATTTGTTAACATAAAATGGGAAAGAGACATGGCAGTTTCTATTGCAGCGTCATTCTTATAGAATACATCCTCGGAATTATTATCATTGCAAAATTCAAATACAATAATAATCTGACTGCTTACAGGCAAACTGTATTCTTTTACCATCATATTATCAAGTTTTGTTGTAAGATTCCAGTGTATTCTGTTAAGTTTATCTCCGTAAGAATATTCTCTGATGTTAAAAACTTCAGAACAGTCATCTCCCGGTTTTATTTTTGAAAATTCGTCATTTTCAGTAATTCCCATTAATGACGTTTCGATAACGGGGGAGCATTTTACCAGTGAAGGCAAAACTATTATCTCTTGTGTAATATTCAGAAATATGGTTTTGGAAAAGAGTTTTATATAGTCATATATTTTTATTTTCTTAAGAGTAATATTTATCTTTCCACAGTGAGCGTATGATACACTAAATTTGATACTTTGCTCATTGTCCGCGGAAACAGGCATCATGGTTGTAAGCAACTGTTCTTCACCGGTAAGCGTGTTAGTAATTTTTAAAGTTGCGACAGCGCAGGAAACAGGGAATATAGATTTGTTTCTTATATTCACAATAATCTTTGACTCTTTATTTCTGTGTAAAGTCACATTTTCAGTATTCAGAACTGCATTAATGTTTCGTGATATGCTGAAAAGAAAAAACAGCTGGACAAAAGGAAAAATGATTGTCAGTATGAGTATTATAAGTGACATGTCGTCTATGAAAAGAATAAAGAAAAGAATCATAGAAGCAAGAAACAGGAGATAGATTATTTTATTCTGAAGCATAAATTATTTCCCCCTTGCTTTCAGGGTTCAAGTGAGGGCAGTTTTACAGAATTGAAAATCTCATCCAGAATTTCTTCTGATGTCAGATTGTTGATTCTGGCATTTGAACTGAGAATCAGTCTATGAGCAAATACATCCTTATACATATACGCTATGTCATCAGGAATAACATAATCACGTCCTTTAAGCAGGGCAGTAGCTTTAGAAACAGCCATAAGCGCAAGTGCTCCTCGTGTACTGATACCAAGTTTTATCATTGGATGATTTCTTGTTGCCTCTACAAGTCTTGCTATATACATATATATTTTATCATCAACATGAATGTTTTCAGCAACTTTTTGGAGAGATACGAGTGTTTCTGCGTCGGCTATCGGGTTAATATACTCGATAGGGTTATAGTTTGATTTTACTTTGAGAATTTCCATTTCGCTTGTAATATCAGGATATCCCATTGATAGTTTTATCATGAAACGATCAAGCTGAGATTCAGGGAGTGCCTGAGTTCCGACTGATCCTATCGGATTCTGGGTTGCTATAACTATGAATGGCTTTGGGAGATCATGTGTTGTTCCGTCAACGGTTACTTTTCCTTCTTCCATGATTTCAAGCAGTGCTGACTGAGTTTTACTCGAGGTACGGTTTATCTCATCAGCAAGAAGCAGATTGCACATGGAGGCTCCGGCTTTAAATTCAAAATTCCCTGTATGTTTGTTGTAAACGGTAAAACCTGTTACATCTGTAGGAAGAACGTCAGGTGTGAACTGTATGCGGTTATGTTCGAGCGAAAGTGATTTTGAAAAAGCAAGGGCCATTGTTGTTTTCCCTACACCCGGAATGTCTTCGATGAGGATATGTCCCCTGGCAAGTATGGCAAGAAGAATTTTGATTATTATCTTGTCCTTACCAATAACTGCTTTTTTAACTTCGTCTACGATTTCTCTTACTTTTTTTATGGAATTACTGTTATTCAATTGTTGCACTTCCTTATTAATTCTTTATTTAATTGTCTGATTATTTCAGAGAGTCAGCTATTTCAACTTCAAACGGAAGTAAATCAAGTATCTGCGTCTTCATATCTATTCCAGGATAAACTTCTGTAAGACGAAGACCGGTTTCACAGAGTTCAAATACACAGCGTTCTGTAATATACAGCACTTTTTGCTTGTTTACAAGACCTCTTTTTGCTGAAAAACTAATGCTTCTGACATTGTTTATGAACTTTGGAATAGAACCTTCCTTGTTAATACTGATGTTTCCGTTTTCATCTTCCGATACGTCCAGGCCTTTGGTATTAAACGACAGGCAAAATACAACAGTAGGTGTTTTAGCTGTAATATTTGCAAATCCACCAATTCCGGAAAAAGCTCCCGGTCCTCTGTGAGAGTTTACATTGCCGAATCTGTCTACTTCAAGTCCTCCCATGAAGCATATATTAAGACCACCGTTATCGTACAGGTCAAACTGGTTTGCCATATCGTTCATAGAGGCTGCACCTATCATGGCACCAAATACTTTTCCGGATGCAGGGAATCCGCCCACACCACCTGATTCTACAGTAAGTGTAATCTGATCAAGCATTCCGTTTTGTCTTGCATATTTTGAAACATTTTCAGGAATGCCTATACCAATGTTAACTATATCGTCAGGCTTTAGCTCTCTGGAAGCACGTTTTCCTATAATCTTGGCAGCGGGATTTTTTTCAGGCTTGGTTGCAGTTCTCTTTGCAAGCATATCACTCCAGTCCTGCCATTGTGAATATGGTATTTCGAAACTGCCTGTAAGAGATTCGTATGCAGCGTGCCTCGGTTCAGGATCAACTTTTACAATTGCATCTACCATGCATCCCGGAATTATCGTGTTTCTCGGACGAGCCGGTGTGCTTACTATTCTGTCAACCTGTACGATTACTTTTCCATGATTCGCCTTAACGGCCTGACATATAGAAAGTGCGTCACCCGACATATACATATCATCAAAAGATATATTACCTTTACTGTCAGCGGCAGTACCTTTTATAAGAGCCACTTTAATTTTTGGAAGTTTATAATATAAAAATTCTTCATCATCCACTTCAACTATCTTAACCAGAGAATTATCTTTTGAAATTTTGTTTATGCCCGGGCCATCTATACGCGGATCTACAAATATATCAAGTCCTACTTTTGAAAGTGCCCCTGGAAGACCTCCTGCCTGAGCACGAATAGCGTGGGAGATGCATCCAAGCGGGAGATTGTACGCTTCAAATTTGTCATGAAGGACAAGCTTTTTTGTGCTGAGCATTGCTCCAAAATGACCACATATAAGTTTTTTTACAGCTCCTTCTCTTATGTAGCTTTCGGCATTTTTATTCTCATCCCATTCTCCAAATCCTGCACTTGATATCATTGTAAGGTTGTTTGGTGAACCGGTTTTTTTGAATTTGCGGTATATTGCCTCATGAAGTTCAACCGGATTTTCAATGCCCACAAATGAATTAAGGCATATAACATCTCCGTCCCTGATGAGTCCGGCTGCTTCATCTGCTGTCATGATTTTATACATTATATATTTTTCCCTTCTAAAAAAATCTCATACTATTAAGTCAGAAATATGATTTATCTGTAAGTTACACATATTTAATTATAAATTAAATGTTTAGTAATGTCAAGGCAAATACTCTCAAACTATCAAAATTAAAGTTGACAATATTAACATAATCGGAGTATAATATAAATTATGTGAAATTAATCAGAAGTAATGCTTAGAAAAGGATGTATAAAATGTTTAAGAAGATAGTTGCTTTTTTAACTTGTGCCTCAATGGCTGCCGGTACTGTTTCATGCGGAGTATCTTTTGATAAAAAAAATGAAGACGGGAAACTCAGCGTGGTAACTACGATATTTCCTCAGTATGATTTTGTCAGACAGATAGCCGGTGATAATGTTCAGCTTACAATGCTGCTGAAACCCGGAGCAGAAAGTCACACTTATGAGCCTACTCCTCAGGATATAGTAAAGATACAGGAATGTGATCTTTTCATCTATAACGGCGGAGAAGGTGATGTCTGGGTTGATTCAATTCTTGAATCACTTGATGAGAAAGTAGATACAATTGCTCTTATGGACTGTGTTGAAACAGTTGAGGAGGAGGTTGTTGAAGGAATGCAGGAAGAAGAACATGATCATGAACACGGGCATGAAGATGAAGAAAAACCGGAACTGGATGAGCATGTATGGACTTCTCCTGAAAATGCTGAAAAAATAGTTTCGGTTATCTCACAAAAACTTTGCGAAAAGGATAGTGATAATGCTGAAACGTATAAAGTTAATACAGACAAGTATCTTTCAGAACTCGAAAAACTGGATGAACAATTCAAAGAGATAGTTTCAGGTGGAAAACGCAGGACTATGGTTTTCGGAGACAGATTTCCGTTCAGGTATTTTGCTGATGCCTATGATATAGAATATTTTGCAGCATTTCCGGGATGCAGTTCCGAGTCGGAACCGAGTGCCTCAACAATTGCATTTTTAATAGATAAGATAGAAAAAGAAGATATACCTGCCATATTCAGTATAGAATTTTCAAGTAAAAAAATAGCAAACACACTTTCAGAGGCTACCGGTGCGCAGATTCTCGAATTTCACTCTTGTCACAATGTTACAACTGAGGACTTGAAAAACGGAGAAACATATGTTTCAATTATGAGCAGAAATGCAGATAATCTAGAAAAAGCGTTGAATTAATAACTCAAACTTCGCAGTTGAAAACTGCGTGTGCATCTTGAAAATTCAATAGA
>JAEDJV010000034.1 GCA_016296165.1 Oscillospiraceae bacterium
ATCAATCATTTCTTCGCTGAAATGATATCCGTCATACTGCTTTTTCAGCCGTAACTTAATTTCTTCTTCAGTACATTTTTTCTTTTTCGCCATCTCTGCAATAGGCTCCGCAAAATAACTGTACAGTTCTTTTTCCGTTATTCCGCATATCGCATCAAACCTGCTGTTCATACTGATATCATTCGGCTGGTTAAATCCTGAAAACACTGATATCTGACTGAATTTTGTCACTCCGGTCAGAAGCACAAATCGCAGATTTGCATCCACAACCTTGAATGTTCCGTAAAAACTTTTCAAAGTGTTTCTGTTTTTTTCCTCAAGTTCAGTATCAATCACATCAAGCATTGGTTTATCGTATTCATCTATAAGAACAACTGCTTTTTTACCTGTACTTTCCACTGCTTTATTAATTATGTTCTGAAATCTTACTCCAAATGTTTCACGCTTGTTTGTAATTCCATACTCTTTTTCCCAGTTTTCGAGGTAATTTTCCAGTACATCTGCAAGACCATCAGGATTTTCAAAAGCTCCCCCTGCAAAATCAATTCTGAAAACCGGATACTTCTCCCACTCTTTCTCAAATGATTCTATCTTTAATCCCCTGAACAGTTCTTTTCTCCCTGAAAAATATGCATCAAGTGTGCTGATTAAAAGCGACTTTCCGAATCTGCGGGGACGTGACAGAAAGCATACATGTTCCTGCGCAAGGTTATATACAAGATCTGTTTTATCAACGTAAACATAATTTCCTTCTGTTATTGTTTCAAACGTCTGTATGCTTATCGGGTATCTCATTATTTTCTCTCCTTTTCGCCGGGCTGTTTTTATTTAGTATACCATAATTTCAGAGGGGAGGCAACAATATTTTACAAAACACCTGAGCTTTTACTCCAGCACAAACTCATACAAATCTTTAACATCATTTTTCCCTCATTTAATGTATTTACGGTTCACGCTGACAGCTGATTATCTCCTCCTTAATCCTGTCGGGAACAGGATTCGGCTCATATAACGGACGATCAATGTAGTAGCCCTGAATAAGGTCAACGCCACATTCGATAACAGTCTTAAGTTCCCCGCTTGTTTCAACACCCTCGGCAAGAACAATGACATTCCTGATCTTTGCATGAGATACAAGATTCAGAATAATATTCTGTCTGCTTATATCGCTGTCGCATCCGCTTATTATAGAACGGTCTATTTTAATCAGATCAGGATTAAGAGTAATAAGTGCATATTCGTTGTTATAGCCGCATCCGAAATCGTCAAGTGCAACAATGGCATTCCATTTATCCATGCGTTTCCTTTTTGCCTTCACAAATTCCTCATTTGCCTGCTCGCCCTCAAGTATTTCAAGAACTATCCTGTCGAGAATATCACCGTTTTCCAATTCAAGACAGTCAACATCCTCAGCCTTCATTTTACAGTCAGAAATAGAATTAACAAACACTCTTGCATTTTTGTCCACTTTTCCTGATTCACGTAGGAGACGGAAACTTCTTAGTGCAATATTCCATGTCAGGCGTTCTATATCGTAAAGCTTTGCTCCTGTTTTTGCAATTCGGATAAATTCAAGAGGCGACCTGAGAAGTTCCGACTGAGGACGCATAAGTGCTTCATAGCCGAATATCTCTCCCGTTTTTGCGGATACAATACTCTGAAATGCATATTTTACGCTTTCCTCATCTATTATCCTGTTCATCTCCTCCACGCCGGTTATGAGAATGGCGTCCTTGTTATATGAGCTGATGTCAAACTCTGCAATTCTTCCCTTAGTGGAATGCTTGACGGTGTACATTGCAAAGTCGGAATATTTAATAAGTGTTTCATAGGAATCTGAATCATTCGGATACCATGAAACGCCGCCGCTGGCTCTCAGCCTGAAATGAGTTCCGTCCGCAAGAGTACAGTAACTCTCATTCATTTTATCCCTGACGGTATTAATAATATCACGTATCTCGTCCCTGGTGTCATAACCATAGAGAAATATGTTGAATTCGTCTCCGGAGAGTCTGGATACAACTCCTCCGTAATCACGGAAAAGCTTGAACACATTGGCAGCAGTCTTTATATAGTCGTCTCCGAAATCATGACCATAGGTGTCGTTCACATACTTAAGATTATCCATATCCCACATGAGAAATGCAGCAGTTTTGAGTTTTTCAGGAGCAGCAAACAGCTCACCCACTCTGTTAATGTATGCACGTCTGTTAAGAAGTCCTGTAGTAACATCATAGTCACGCTCGTACTCTATCTTCTTTTTCTCGATAATACTGCCCGTAACATCCATTACAAGTCCGATAACATTATCCTTTCCCGCCATTATACGCCACCTGAACCACCTGTTCAGCACACTGCTGTACATATCTATGGATCGGGATTCATCACGCATCTCTGTCATTACTGTAATAAAACCGCTTGTCGTAAGACTGCCGCTGTCATCTATGTCGTTTATAAGTTCCAGAAATTCATCCGCATCAATCACAGTATCACCAGCAGAAAGAGAAGTGATACTCAGGAGTTTGATAAGACTTTCACCCATAAAGACACTATTGTCACGCGGCTCATACATAAACACCCCTATGCCCATATCAACCATACTGATTATCTTTGAAACCCTTGACGCCTGATCCTTAACGGTTATCTGTAGTTCAGTTATGGAACCGGAAAGCCTGTCTATTTCGCTGATACCTGAAGGAGTAAAAGTTATTATGCCGTTATCTCCCATTTTTTCATCCAGTCGTGCAGCAATCTTCTTAACCGGAACGGTTGTCCGCCGGCTGATTATTACTGCAAACACAAGGCTAAAAGCCACAGAAATAATCGTGGACAATACCAGCATTGAGATAATAGTGTTGTAAATGCTCAGTAGCCTGCCCTTGTCTGCAACTGAAACAAGAGCCCATTTTTCTTTGATATAAGGCGAACCTGAATTGTATAGTTTCATTGGCTGTATGCAGCCTATGGAACTAATTTCCGAACCTTTGTTGAAATCATAAATCTCTGAAGATATTTTTTCATTATCACTAATAACGGTATTTTCATTCACAAGACGGTTATACATGGCTCCCGAATGTATAACCGGTGTGTATTCACCACTGCCATCCTTATCCTGTGCCAGGATATAACAGGCACTTTCATTAAAGAAATCATTGGACGGAATAAGACTGAGAAAAGTCTTTTTCATTATTCCGACCCCCAGAACACCATAAACTGTACCATCATCAGCTATAAGGGGTATGGTGTATTTCATACTTGGCTGCCGCAGTGGAGCAAGAGCTGAAAAACCGTCCCAGTATCCCATAGTACTCACAGGCATACTGGTGTTTTTTCGTGCAGTCTCAATTGTTTCAAAGTAAAAGTCAAGCTCCTCTTCATTCAGCCTGCTTACTTCCAAATGAGCTGACCATTCCGAATCCAGAGTGATACCCATTTCCTTCGCTATATCTGAACTGCCAATTTCCACAAGGATATCTGTATTATTTGTTCTGTCATCTGAATTAATGTCCAGATCTCTGAGATACAGACCACTTTTCTTTACATCACCGTCTCTGCAGTAAAGTTCACCTGAATCAAGAATAATAAACGCATCATTAACAGAGCTTTTTCTTAGAAGCTCTACAAGTCTCTGCGAGGACAGTCTGATAATTTCCTTATTAAGCCGCTTGTCTGCTGAGATATCAGACGCAGACCGGCCCTGTGCCTCCAGATATGATTCTGTCAGAGAATTGATTTCCAAAGCTGCGTCAAACAAAGGGGCAACCTTATCGGTCATCATATTCTCAACATAGTTTTTCCTGTTCATGGTCTTTTCAGTAAACATATTGTAAACATACCGCTTTATATAGGAAAACTCTCCGCTTACAGCAAGAGTGGTGAAGAATACACCCATCTGAATCAGGGAAAGCATTATCATCGGCACAACAATCTTGTGAAACAACGGCGAACTTACTTTTCTCTTACTGCCTTTTTTCAACTTTCCCACCCCCTTATATCATATATGTAAATGCATATTATTTTCCCGCTGCCGAAGTATATCCTGACAGAAATCCGTCATACCATTTTTCAAATGCTGCGTCATCAGTATAGGAAGATATTACAGATGCACATTCCTCGCCTCCTGCTATCCTTTCCATTGCTGCGGACTTGTCTTCAGAAGCCGTACGGCTTATATAATCTCCGAGGAAATCTCTTATCTTATCGGAGTTATCGTATGGAGGGGCAGTATAAAGTTCACTGGAATTTATCTCATTAATGGCAATATAAAGTGTATCCTGAATTATCCTGCTTGCAGAACTTTCTGTGGAAGATATTTTTTCGTAATCACTTGCAGCCTTCTTAACAGGCAGATAACCGGAATTTACAGCATATCTTATATTTCTGGTTTCATCAGTAAACCATTTCAGAAATACTGCACAGGCATATTCAGTCTGCTGATCCGAATCTGTAACACACATTCCTGCACCCTGCTGAACAACATAAGGAGATGTCCCCTCAAAATTCGGTACCGGGAGCACCATACTCTCGATTGAATAACTGTTGTCATCATCGACAGTTACCTCTGAAGGGAAGTATGCAGCTCCTGTGGTAGAGCATATAAGAGCTATGATATCTCCCGTTTTTGCATCATCAGAACGGAATCTGTTGTTTGCTGCATAGTAACCCTTTACAAATGGAACATAATAATTCTCCCATAATCTCTTTACAACAGTCTTATCTGATACAGGAGTAACAGTACCGTCCGTACTTACAGACTCAAACGGACTGCCCAGCTGCTTTGCACCGATTATCATGTAATTAGCCACAGAATCTCTTCCAAAAAACGCCTTACCGTCATTTAAAATATCAGGAGTTAGAGCGTCAGTATATTCATAATATTTTCCGGATACCTCCGCAAGTCCCTCCCATGTGGAAAGATTGTCGGTGGTTACACCCGCAGCCCCGGCAAATTTATCCCAGTCGGTCCTGTTAAGCAGCATTATCTCGGTACTCTTGGCAACAGGGAATATTTTCAGAGTACCATCACCTGCAAATCTGCCCTCACTAATATATCCGGAGATATATTCACTAAGTTCCTTCTCAGTAAAATATTTTCCTATATCTGCAAGCTTTCCCGCCTTGTCAGCAAGATATGCAGTTTCAGAATATGCTGCAAAAATATCCGGAAGTTCTTCCGCACCCACATCATTATTGACTGCTGCGATTACACTATCATAAAGCTCCGAAACGGTATTTTTGGAAAGTGCTTCCACAATAATGCCTTTTTCCATCCCCACAGTCTGATTGAACTCATTAACCAATTCATCGAACATCGTCTGCTGCACACCGTTATAGTAATGCCATACTGTCACAGTAACAGGGTCGTTTTTATCAAGAAGTCTGTCGTATCCCCCTGAGCAGCTGCATAATGCACCGAGTACGGAAACAACAGAAACCGCCAGCACAATAATCCCTTTTCTTTTCATAACTGTTCCTCGATTCTTTTTTTATAATGCTGTAATAAAATCTGTTAATCACATTCTTTGTAATAATTATACCAAAAAAATAATAAATGTCAAGCATAATATTGCAAACCGACGATTATATAAGTGAATATATACACCTGATTAGTTTTTATTCACAAGGTTTATTTTACTAATTTTATATTGCATTTTAGGTTTAAAAATGTTATAATATCCAAAGAAGTATTTTATGGTGTATTTCGATTAATTGGAAGGGGTTTATTATGGCTAACAATAAACTGTATCTGAATTCATATATGATATATAACCGGAACACAGGAGAGTTCAGTTATTCTCCTGAATGCAGTATTATATTTGCTGCAGATTTTGATGAACGTCCTGTATGGGAAATATTCCGCAACAGCAATATTGCTCCAAAACGTGCTGCAGACGAGATAAAAAAAACCATACAGTCAATGGATAAATCAGAACTACCCTCAGTAATTTTTTCTGAATTCAATCTGAGATCCCGAAATGAACAATACCACAAGTTCAACCTTACCTTTTCCGCTTTGGAAAACCAGATTCTGATAACATTAAGCTGTGTCAGTAACGCTTCACTCCGTATAACAGATGAACTTACAGGTCTTCTTAACAGAAAAACTTTTTCACATGAACTCAGCGAAATGTTAAAAAGCAAAACTGACGAAGAAATAGAAGATTATATCGTTGTTTACCTCGATGTACTCCGATTCAAGGTTATTAACGACGTATTCGGCTCCCAAAAAGGCGATGAACTCCTGATTCATATTGCAGGAGTTATTTCCGGTGCATTAAAAAAACAGGGGTTCGGATGTCGTGTAGGTTCAGACCGTTTTCTCCTTCTCACAAAATGCCCTGCTGAACAGAAGGAAAATTTTATCACCGAACTTTTTGAAAAGATTGCCGAATTTGAGCTTTCATTTGAGATAATATGCAATGCCGGAATATACGAGATAACTGACAGATCAGTATCCGCAGAATCAGCTATCGACCGCGCTATCATGGCTCAAAAATCCATCAAAGGCTGTTATACCAAACAGTATGCATGTTATACCGAGGAGCTGCGAAAAGAACTTATTACTGAGCAGGAAATATCAGGACTTATGCGTTCTGCTCTGGCCGAGGAACAGTTTGTCGTATATTATCAGCCGCAGTACAACCACACAACAGGTATGCTTGTCGGTGCGGAAGCTCTTGTAAGATGGCTTCATCCGGAAAGGGGACTTGTTTCGCCCGGAGTTTTCATTCCTATTTTCGAGAAAAACGGATTTATCACCAAACTCGATATGTATGTGTTTGAAAAGGCATGCATATTTCTGAAAAAATGTATGGACAACAGAGTTCATATGGTTCCTGTATCCATTAACCTTACCAGATATGATATTTTCAGCCCTGATTTCATTGACAATCTTGAAATTATCCGTCAGAAATACAATGTTCCTTCAAAATATATTCGTATCGAAATAACCGAATCGGCTGCACTTGGGAACAGTGAATTTATCAACGATGCAGTACACAGACTGCATCGCTTTGGATATATCGTCGAAATGGACGACTTTGGCAGCGGATATTCGTCACTCAATATACTAAAGGACATTGATTTTGATATAATAAAACTTGACATGAGATTTCTCGAAAAGGAACACAGCGAAAATAACCGTGGCGGCACTATTCTGAGTTCAGTTGTCCGTATGGTAAACTGGCTTGGACTCCCTGTTATAGCTGAAGGCGTGGAAACCGTTAAACAGGCTGATTTTCTCGGAAGCATTGGCTGTGATTATATTCAGGGGTATCTTTACTCAAAACCGCTTCCTGAAGAACAGTATGAAAAACTTATAAGCGGAAGTGCCGTAGGGGCAACCATACCTCAGATGAGTCTTATCGACACTCTTAACTCTTCTGATTTCTGGTCAAACGACTCCATGGATACACTCATCTTCAGCAGTTTTGTAGGCGGAGCAGCTATATTCGAATACAGAAACGGAAAGATAGAGATTCTGCGTGTAAATAAAAAATATCTCCAGGAAATCTCAATGAATATGTCTGAAAAAGACCTTATCAAGTCAGATCCTTTGAGTACCCTGAATGACGAGGACAAAAAAATATACACCGATATGCTTGAACAGATTATTGCAACAGGAAATGAACAGGAATGTGAAACATGGCGCACACTCAAATCATCCTGCTGCGGTGAGGAATATATCTGTCTGAGGAGTACAGTTCAGCTGATAGGAAAAAGCCGTAATAACTATCTGTTCTATGCTATGATAAGAAATATAACTTCTGAAAAAATTCAGATAAAGGATATGGTATCCCGGGAAAAATGTTATAAAGCGGGCGTTGAACACGCAAATATGTTCATGTGGGAATACAATATCCTTACAAAGGAAATGAAACCTTGTTTCCGTTGCAGGAGAGAACTCGGCCTCCCTCCGATTGTCAGAAATTATCCGGATCCTTTATTTGAATCAGGACTGTTTCCGGGTGACTACGCTGAAATGTACTATGACTGGATGAAACAGCTTGCTGATGGCGTCAAATCACTTGAAGGCATAATTCCTCTCACTCCTGACAGGATTCCGTTCATTGTCAAGTACACTACAGAATTCGATGAAACCGGACGCCCAGTCAAAGCATATGGATCAGCCGCACCGGTTTAATAAAAAATAAAACCATATGAAAGACTTATTGATTCTTTCATATGGTTTTTTACATCATCCTGTAAATATCTGCACCCAGTAATACCTGTAAGTATCATCCGGTATCTCAAAATATCCTATTCCAAGATGCTTAAACGCCGGATTCATTATATTTTCATAATGTCCCTGTGACTCCATCCACTGATCTACTACCTGAGCAGGGGTCGGTAACCCCGCAGCAATATTCTCACCCATATTTCCGGCAGAATTTATACTATAATCTTCAATAACGCTGTACCATGCCCTGCCATCCGGCCTTTCATGAGCAAAGAGCTCAGCTATTTCACCAGCCCTGACATCAGCAGCATTATTAAGTGACTCGCCGCCTGAGAATTCCTGCAGCCCGGCTTCACGACGTTTTTCATTAACCAGACGAAGAACTTCCCGCTGGAACTCAGATGCCGATTCAGGAATAACCACAATAAACTCTGTTATCGGTGTTTCAGATGTTTCAGGTGCAGGAGGTTCCACAGACTGAACTGGCTGCGCCTCAGATGACATTGGTTCGGTAACCGGAACGGTAGCCGCCTCGGTAACTACTTCTGTCTGTAATGTGGTTTCTTCCGCTTTCGTTGTTTCAGATTTTACAAAAGTTTCAGATTCAGCAGACTGAGTAATAGTATCAGTAGCAGCTGTAGTGACAGTATTAACAGTAGTTAATGCAGTTGTACCAACAGTAGTTAATACAGTTGTACTTACCGACATCTCCGTAACTTTTTCAGTCAGACGTTCTGTTACAGTAGATATATCAAATTTATCAGTTTCTGTAATACTTCCATTATCTGCAGCAAATCTGTCCGGATCGACCTCTGCCCTGCCAAGTATGGCAACTCCAAAAGCAGAACAGAACGCAACTACAGCAAGAGAAATACCTGCAGAAATTATCCTTCTTACATTCATACAATCACCCCAAAAACAATTCATCATATACGTTTATTATATACTATCGCCAAATTTATGTCAATTATTCAGAAAATATTTTCGGTTTGGCACTAAAAGCAGTAAGCTCATATAGACAGTTATGAGAATTTTTTTGCTTTTTTAATTTTTTTCTAAAAAAGCATTGACATACCGATATATTTATGATATAATTATTAACGTTGAAAACAGATATTTCACGCTAATACATAGGGGCGTGGTTCAATGGTAGAATAGGGGTCTCCAAAACCTTTGACGTGAGTTCGATTCTTACCGCCCCTGTCCACGAGAAGGCCTTTAGCTTAGCCGCTAAGGGCTTTTGAAGCACAAAGCTATACTGTGTAGGCTATAGTAATCATAGCGTCTTCTGACGTCGTCACATTCGTCAGAGAGCGTTCCGAGCATTCTTATGCTCCGGCCGTTACGTTTTCACGTCTGAACGGAAGTATCATTATAATTTTGCATGGTCGCGGCTTCACCGGTCGCCAATCCGATTATCAAACAAGATGTTTATCGCTCGTATCTTTACTTCAACGTCATTTAGTGTTTCATCGTAGTTTTAGTTTTATCGTTTATGTGCATGATAAAACCAGATAGTCATTGCGGATCTTTTTGAAGGCTGCATGCAAAACCTTTAGTGCTTTGTACTGTATTCAGTTTTCAAGATACAGTCTCAGGTCTCAATAAAAAAATCAAGCCATCAGATTCTTCCAACACACTGATGACTTGACAATCTTTATTTAATATGCTAAAATAATCATTAGCATTAAAAAGCATTCTCGCTAAGCTCTCAGATGTGTGTGATCTGACTGTTACGGAGTATAATTTATACCAGTAAATTATACTCTGTGGGGGTGCTTTTTATTGTACCCTTACGAATTAATTCTACAACTTTTATAATACAATGTCAATACATAATCGACATTATTCACAAATATTTGTTAATTCCGCCGAATACAAACTTATCAATTAAGCTTGTATTCGGTTTTTTATCAACTTTTAGCAAGAGAAATACATACATATGGAAAAGAAAAATGTTTATTTCTCACCAAACTTGTTATTCAACTTTCTGAATCGTTTTGCTAACTGAATCGCTTAGCTAAAGCTTTTAGGTCATCCCATAACTCATCAGAAGTAAATTCCTTATACCTCCACATTTACTTAAACGTGCTATAATAGCACGTTTTCATCTTTTTATATTGTCTCTTTTTTCACAACCAAGTAATGCTTTTACCTTATCCGCATCCTCTTTATTTACAACAATAATCCCGACTTTGGAGTTATATCCAGCCGGGATGCCTGATTTGGACACCAATGCCGCCTGCTCCTGGTTTATATTTTCGATGTAATATGGATTAATTACTTTGGCATCAAATAAATTTTGCATAAAAAAAAATTTTTGCATTTCTTCCGAAATGATTAAATTATTTTTTTGGGCAATACTTTGCAAAATTTTCTGGTTAAACACATCTGTTTTGAAGTTTCCTATCTCTTCAGCATTTCTCTTCAGCATAAACTCATAAGTACATTTTCCAATCTCAAAAAACTGATTCAGCTCATTCTGATTCCACTTTCCATAAAAAATTTCTGTAATCCAGTTTTACCTGCCCCCGGCTGACCCCCAAGCACAAAAGCCTTAGGATAAGATACTGATTGTTTGTTCCTCGTCATTTGTTCATAGCAGGTCATCGCTATAGAATCAAATATTTCTTTAGTAAATTCTCCATCAACCATTGCATTCAATCATCTCATCTATATATTCTTTTGCAAAAGAAAGTTTAGCGCTTATTTTTTCAAGGTCATCCATTCCGTAATCCGGATGTTCTATCAAAGAATCACTCAAATCATACACTTTATCGAGCATAACACTTATTGGATTCTTATGATCTGTGCTGATATTATTTTCTATCATATACTTAGTAATTTTAGCAATTACACTTGAAGCTACTTCTCTGAGCACTTCTTCTCTAACTGTAACAAAATAATCCATAATTCCTCCATGTTTTTAATTGTGCTATAATAGCACATTTTCATCTTTTTATATTGCCTATTTTTTCACATCCAAGTAATGCTTTTACTTTATCTGCATCTTCTTTGTTCACAACGATAATTCCAACTTTGGAGTTATATCCAGCCGGGATGCCTGCTTTTGATACCGATATCGCCTGCTCTTTTGTTACTCCGTCAATATAATATGCATTTTCTTCCGGAAAAGGCAACTTAGATTTTTTATAGGTTTCACGAACCGAAGAACTATTTTTGTTTTCCAAAACATTTTTCTTGTATTCAGAAATAATCTTCTCAGCTTCTTCAGGTGTGTTTTTTAATCTTGCGGATAATATCGGAACCGGATTTAGATCAGGTGTATCAGCCATATGATAAAGTACTTCTCCGTCACGTGTATAAATATATATATCATCCACAGGTATCTGCGGTTTACCTTCTTCATTTTTCGATTCATATATCAGCTGAAAACTGTTCTCAATATTATCTCTGACAAGTTCAAAAAATTCTCTTGGAACAGGACGGGGCGGCTCCGGATGAGGCACACCTTCCACAATATCTTTATTATATTTCAACTTTGCGGCCTCAAACCTGTTAATCGTTCCCTGCCATGCAGTATCAATATTGGTTGCCATTACAGCAAGTTCAATCCTGTAGCCAAGTGGTTTGAGTGAAGCTGTATTTAAAAATGCGGTATTAGGCGATTTCATTGCACTTTCAACTATAAAATTATATTTTTCAGGTGTAATTTCATCTATCATCCTATCTACTACGGCAAAAACAAATTCATTTGTCTTTTCTCCATATTCCTCCGGTGAGAAACTTGTTGCTTCCGGATGATATCTTCTAAATTTATCGCAGTCTAAATGAACTATATTTCCGTTAATATTATTCTTCGCATCATAAAAATCATAAATATTCCCTTTTCCTGAACCAGGTAATCCTCCCAGAACGACAGCAACCGGATGTTTAACTGGAATGATTCCTCTAAGAGAAGTTATCTTTATTTTTTGATACGCCTTTTCAAACTTTGGATTTTTAAATATCTCCTTATTGTAACCCACTGCAATATTCCCTTATCTCTGTTAATTTTCCTTCTGCAGCATCGATATCTTCATATGTTTTTAATTTGTATGCGTCATTAACAAGCCTTATAAGTTCGTTATACTTTTTCATAACCGGATTATCTTCATCTTTTTCAAAAGTAAGCCCCATTTTTTCTACTATATCAGCAAATCGTGCACAAGCATTATTTCCACGTTCTTTAAAAACATCTCTCTCAACATCGATATCATATCTTTTCTCTTCCATAATTATACCTCCACATTTACTTAAACGTGCTATAATAGCACATTTTTATCTTTTAAGACCATTACCCAGAACAGTCATCGCCTTTTCCTTATCCTGTTTATTTATAGCTATTACACCCGTTTTCGCATTATATCCAAGTGATATTCCTGACTTTACAATAACTGCCGCCTGTTCCTTTGTAATTCCACCAACATAATATGGATCTTTAATAGAAGTCTGTGTGCCTTTCATCAGATCATAATCTGACACCTTTGTAAGACTTTCGATATCTTTGGCATTCCAGAACTGATTCTCCCAGACTCTGTATTTATCTTTTTTCTTGCTGAATATTCTGGATGCCCTTTGGGTATTATCAAAAACATTACAAATATCACTTACTTTTATAAGTTCAGGTAATATATTAAGCGAACGTTCATATCTTGCTCTTATCTTATCCTCCGGAACATCATGTCCTCCAGTAGCAACCCTGATTTGAACTCTGTTAACATTTACATCAGGAGAATTTGTAAGAACAAAAAAGCTTTTAATGAAATAGCCTTTTTCTTTCGCTTTTTTCAAAAGATTTAGGTTTCTTTCTGTTGATAAAACTGTTTCAAAAGTAAAGTCTCTTTTGTCCTCTAAGCACTTATTTCTCTTAGCCTCGGCCATTTGTGCTGCTTCAAGATCAGTACATCCTATCACTTTCTTTATATCATCAGCGTTTATATATTCGCCTATAGGAGAAACAGCTGAAGTAATAGTGCTCTTTCCTGAACCATTCGGACCAGCAAACACAAGAATCATCGGTTTTTTATCCATTTCAGTTTCCTCTTAATATTCCCTGTGGCCATCCGGATAAAGAATATACGGTTTGCCCTTTTTCTCATCATATTCAGATGTTGGTTCTTTACGCACCTTAGCCAGTTCTTTTCTGAGCCTGATTACTTCATTGAATCGTTCTTCAATCTCTGCTTCAGATATACCCCATTCCTCATCATACTCGAGTTCTTTTAATGTTTTTTCATCAATCATTGCAAATTCCTCCTATAAATCATGAATACGTACAAGCAACTACTCCCATTCATCAGATATGTCCTTTATAATTTCCAGCAATCTCATTCTGTCTTCTGCATTATTGCCCATACCACTATCCAAAGCCGCCATATCAGCGAGCAAGCGGAACGTTATCGACCAATCTTTGAAATAAGACCAATTATCAGTAAGTAATCTATAAATATTTACAAATCTTGTAAATTGAGGCTCGTTTTTTAATTCTTTAAGTAAATACTCAGAAGCTTTAACTTCCTTTGATAAATCATACTTTATTCCTGAATCCTCCTCATTATCGTATATGAGTTTGAATTTCTTAGCAACAGAGTCCATTTGTTCACATAAATGATGATATTCGTGTTCCTCACCAGTCAGCATCATCTCAGAATGTACAGATAAACCTTGAGCCAGCATAACCAGGGGCAGAAAATTGCCATATCTTGAACTCCAGCACCCCCTTGTGCCAGCGGCATTATCAGAAAACAATGCTGAAAGTGTTTTAGAAACGCTTCCATTTTCAGAATACAAACAATTTTCAACTATAAATCTTGCGCCTGAATTCTTAGGGAGAAAGTTATCCACTAAAACCTGCTCCACAACTGCTGATTCAGTGATGTTTAATGTTTCTGACTTATCTTTCAGAATCCTGTTGATCAAATCTGGTTTCGCAAGCGAAATCAGCTTCTTTTCTGTTTTTACCCTCATTTTCGCACCTTCCTTAAACATATCTTTAAAATATCTCTAATATTATTATATCATTTTTTTATTTTCTTGTCAACCTTTTTTTCGTTACTATCACTTACCATCGGTTATCATCTCTTCAGCAATCAGCTGCTTTTTATATACATAATACGTATTTCTCGACACTTGAGCCAGTTTTATGCACTCTTTATCAGGCAATGACCCATTGAAATCCCTGGAATATTTTTTTATTATTTCTTTAGCAGCCAGGCTTTTTTTAGTCACAAGTTTCTTACCTTTAACAGCGCCAATCTGTTGTCCGTTAATTCGTGCAGTAACAATACCTTCTCTGGTACGTTGTCTCAGGTCATTTACTTCTTTTTCAGCCTGTTCAAAAGCAAGTCTTATCTGCTGTCTTGCCAGCAGCATAAGCACTTTATTTGTAGCTTCAATGTAGATATCAGCAATTTCATTTCCCACGCAGTCCACACTGCTATCATGAGCCTGCCTGTAAGTCTCAGTATTAATATGAGGCTCTTTCAAAAACACAAGCTCAACACCAATATCGTACAGATTCATATACAATTCTATGCCGTCCTCAGCGTTTCTGCTCATCCGGCTTACACTGTCAAATACAATGATATCTCCCGGAGCAACAGCTGCCAGCAGCTTATCAAAATTCTTTCTGTTGATTTTAGTTCCCGAATATGTATCCTGAATAATCAAAGCTTCCGGATACTCAGTCTTTATATTGCGAATCTGACGCTCGATATTCTGTTTAGGCGTACTTATTCTGCAATAACCATATACCATCAATAGCACCTCACTATGAAATAAATTTGTATCAAAACAAACGACCGTTATTTTACGTACCGTTTTTCTTAATTAAAATTCATCGCAAATCAACTGTTTTTAATACTTTTTATTAATACGTCATTTTTAATACTATACATATAAAAAAAGAAAAGAGCCTTAGCGAAGCAGACCCTTTTCCATTCTAAAAAATGTGTTATAATAGCACATTATATTTTAAGCGAACCAGAAAGTATTTTTTCAACTTTACTCTTATCTGATTTATCAATCTTCAAAATTCCAGACTTCGGATTATATCCTGAAGCTATGCCAGCTTGTTTGATTTTATCAAATTGTTGAGACGTTACTCCTTCAATAAAATAAGCATCTTTTACCATGCCGTCACGAAGGAGTCCCAAAATTGCGTCTTTATTTGACTTATCTATAGAAACAACCAGTCGGCCTTCTTTAAACCCAACAGAATAAGGATATTCATTTTCCTTTATCAGATTTATATTTTCAAGAGACGTATAGAACATCACAGGTTTTTCTATCTTCATAGGATCACTGTTAATAACCGCATCAAGAAGAACGCTTGGATTCACAGAAGAATCACGCTTCATATCATACAGACATTCTTTGTTTCTGTCATATATCATAATATTAGACATCAAACCAGAAGCTTTTACCGCATTCAAACTATTGCAAATATTATTCACCACAAGGTCATGAAATTCTTTCGGAACTGCACGAGGGCTTCCGCCATTTTTCAAAGCCTCATTATATCTATCCTCTGTACCTTTCCAAGATACATGCTTAGACGTAGCCATAACCTGCAATTCAACAGCATATCCTTTCGAGGATAAATTTTCGCCATTCTCTATAGCTGTATGTGGTGTTTTCAACGAACTTTCAATAATCATATTATATTTGCAATCGCTCAATTCATCAACAAGCGTATCCACTACCTTAAAAACAAACGGATTGGTTTTTTCAGCATCTTCTTTCCCATATTTCAGTTTTATCTCATCATAATATGGATGATACACCCTGAACGCATCGCAATCCAGTTCAACAATATTTTTATTAAAACGTTCATTGGCAACAACATAGATATTACTCTTGCCAGCTCCAGGCTGACCTCCAAGCACTATAGCAACCGGAGTCTCAACCGGCACTTTGCCTCTAAGCACATCATTCTTTATCAAATTATATGCTTCATGAAACTCCGCATCTGACATAAGCAATTCATTATTTTCCACTTATAACGTCCCTCATTTTCTTTGCCTTTTCTTCTAACTTCTTTAATTCTTCCTGACTTTTGCAGTCATAAACGCTCGCACGAAGATCGCAAAGTTCAATGTATTTTTTCACTTCCGGGCGTCCAGCATCTTCAGAAACCTCTATATTGTTTTCTCTGAAATATTTTAAAAATTCTTTTTTTTCAAAATCAATAATATCTTTAACTGCATCCATCTCAAATGCTAAATCTCTCATAATATTTACCTCACTATTATTTTTATCATCAGCTTGTGCTATAATAGCACATTTTCACTACCTACCGTTTAACTCTCTAATCTGTTCCTGAAGCTTTTCTATTTTTTCAAGATATTCTTCTCTTACGTCAAGTTCTCGCTTCTGGATTTCAAATTTAAACTTCTGTTCATTCTCCTTAGACTGTGCAAGCTGCCTGTTAAGGCTCTCAAGCTCTTCCTGTTCAGGCAAACGTTCAAGAAGATTATTTATAATGCTCTGTTTATCCGCAACAGCCTCATTGGCACTTTTCAGTAACAACTCAGCAGCAGAAAGTTTGTTTTCCAAAGAACGATTTTCTTTATCAAGTTTTTCAAGTTTCTGATTTTCAACTTCAAGTTCCCTAATTCTATTCTGTAAATCAAAAATTATCTTATCTTTACTGTCGATTGACCATTCATATTCTTTTCTGACACGTTCCTCAGTATTAGTGGCAAGATCAAGTGCTGCAATATAAGCTCTGACCACACCGTCTACTCTGGTCTGAAAATCTTCTATATTAGTCTTTTGATCTGGCACCATTTTTTTTGCCTGATTCATTTCATGAGCATTAAGCAATGCCTGAAAGCATTCGGAACCATTCTCAAATTCCGAGCTAATTTTTTTAAATCTGGAAATAAGCGTTTCATCTGTTCTTATCGAAAAAACCTTTTCAGCCATATCACACCTCCATGCAAGCACAATGTTTACATATGTTTTCGCTGTTTACATCAGTTTACCTTACATTCATATTATAACACAATTCACGAAGTTTGTCAATCGCACAGGGATACATAAAATCTAATTTTCATATTTTTTTGTGATATAATAGCACATCTTTTTTCATAAAAAATCAACCAGATTTACAGCACTCATTTTCTGTTCCTGCATTACATGAACATAAATATCGGAAGTAACTTGTATATCTGAATGACCAAGTATTTCACTGATAATTTTCAAATCCGTTCCACTACGGAAAAGCTTTGATGCAAATGTATGTCTTAAAGTGTGAATTCCTGTTTTTTCAAGTCCGCAGTTTTCCAGAATATTCTTGAATACACGATCAAGATTTTTATGCAGAGTATAGCCTCCTTTGGAATTGGCAAGAACAAATTCAAAATTTCCGTTTATTTTTTTAAGTTTCTCCAGAGAACTGACAGCAAGGTTATTCAAAGGAACTATTCTAATACCAGATCTAGTTTTTGCCGTTTGTTCAACCACAACATATCGTTTGTCATTCTTTTGGGCATCTCGATTCTTAACAAGTGCAACATTCTTATTTATATGTACAATAGATTTTTCAAAATCAATATCACTCCACTTAAGTGCAAGTGCTTCACCAACTCTTATACCTGTGGAAAGAAGAAAAATAAACGCAGCACCAAGTCTGTAAACATACATCCCGTATTCATCCGTACGAAGTGCTTCATTTTTAAACAACGACATCTCATAATCAGACCAAAACTTTATCTTCAAAGCCTCATTGTTTTTTGGAAGTTCAACCAGCTCTGCCGGATTATTATAGATTATATTTCTTTGTTTAGCATACTTCAGACATGCTTTTACAGCTTCAAACGCTTTTTTTATTGTCGAATAAGAGTAGTCTTCTTTAAGCTCCTGAATCATCCCTTCAATATCATGTGAACACAAACGATTAATTGCAATTCCTCCAATATACGGAACAACCTGATATTTCACTGTGTTTTCCAACCGATCAAAACTTGTTGGCTTTATTTTCCCCATTTTTACATCGTAAAGCCAGTCGTTGATATAATTTTCAAATGTGACTTCTTCCTCATCATCAGAATCTGCATATACAATCTTAAGCGATATGTTCATTTCAATATTGCGTATATTACCTGATTTTATATCCGATCTGATTTCATTTTTCGTAAGTGTAAACTGCTTAATCGATTCATCCATCAATAGTTTTTGTATCATAAGTACTACATCTCCGTTTTTATAACAGTATATAATAGCACTATGTAAATTTCAGATAATTTTTATTGTGACCTGATAAAACCCCGTATCCGTACCAGCAAAAGCTGGCACAAACACAGGATAATACGGTAAACTTAAAATGTGCTATAATAGCACATTTACCTTTTTACCATACTATTATTCAAAATCGACTTAACTTTTCCTGAATCATTTTTCGCTACCTGAGCAATAAGTTTCCCATCCTTAGTTTCTAAGAAATCATGTTTTATTCCTGCTTTTTTTAACTTTTCTAAATCATCTGTCGATCTCAGTTCAATAAAATACGGATCAACAATTGCTTCTAATTTCTTCAGTTCATCGCCATACTCGATCTGAAAAATGACTTCTTCCAGTCTTTCTGATTTTTCCTGAAGTTCCTGTTCACGACCAAAAGGTTTATTAATCTGTTTTTCAGCTGTTTCAAGCTGTTCTTTCAGGCTTACAAGCTGTGCTTCACTCTGCTCTATTTTCTTACCAAGGTTATTGAGTACATTATCAAGCCTTGTGAATAAGCCTGTTTCACTACTGCCCATTTCCGTACGTGATTCTTCAGCACCCTTCAAGTAAACTACATACAACCTTGACATCGGATCAAATGCAGCTACCAAGTCAAATCCTTTGTATTCTCCGACCGGAGTTTTTCCTGATATATTTTTTGCAACAGCTTCTTTGACAGCGTCATGAAGTGCTGAACCTCCGGCTTCTTTCTCTGCATAATATGTTCCCCTGACAGTCACTCCCTGAAAGATTGGTTTACCATCTTCACCAAGTTTCAGAACATATGAATCAGCCTTCTGTTTATCTTTTCTCATACACTCTAAATGGTATTCCTGTGCAGATATCATAGCAGGCAATTCTTTCGACACCTTATCCTGAAGGGTATATTGCATATTCATATGACTTGCCTTAAGCATTTTAAGTGTATTCAAACTGTTTTCCAATTCCATTCGCTCCTTTATAAGAGGGTTGTTAACACACAGAGCTTTTGCCGTAGCAAAACTCATCTGAACATCATCAACATCATCGCAGGAACGAACAGGAGACTTGCTTGTCATAATCTGCGATCCAAAAGCCTGTTTATTCTCCAGAATCTGATATGAATAAGAATCGAACGTTCCTTCTGTAACATATCTGTACAGATGTACTTTTTCATTCATATTACCCTGACGCACCATTCTGCCGCGTCGCTGTTCCATATCTGAAGGTCTGTATGGTGCATCCAGATCGTGTGATGCAATAAGTCTGTCCTGAACATTTGTTCCGGCACCCATCTTCTTGGTAGACCCCATAAGAATTCTTATTTCTCCGCTGCGTACTTTAGCAAAAAGCTTATCTTTTTCAGTTTCCGACTTAGCATCATGTATAAATGCTATTTCATTTTCTGGTACACCTGATTTGATAAGCTTGTCCTTTATATCATCATATACTGAAAAAGAAGGTATATCACTTTGCTTTTCTGCAGCTGATTTTGGTGTACTCATATCACAAAAAATAAGCTGTGTAAGTCTGTCATCGGCCGTATCCTTCCAGATATCAAATACATTTTTCACACACAGATTAACCTTTGAGCCCTCAAAGTCAGGCAGGTCAGGATTCAGTATTCTTGGATCAAGACCATTTTTCTTGCCATCATTGACTATGTTCAGCATGTTATCCTGTTTTGGATTTACTGAACCACATCGTATCCTTTCTGCACGTTCACCAATCTGCTCCATAATCGCCTTCTGGATATCCGAAGGCTTTGCTACAACCGTTTCAAGTTCACATTCAGGTATCTTCAACCCTAACTGATCTGATGTTTTTATATCTGCACTCTCCTTGAAAAGTGACATAAGTTCCGGAAGATTGTTGAAATGGGCAAACCTTGTTTTTTGCTGATAGCCTGTTCCTTCAGGTGTGAGCTGTGGTTCTGTGACAATATCTGCAAAATTCGCTGCCCATGCATCAAAATGTTTAAGACCCTTTTCGTTAAGCAAGTCTGACTGCAGATATTTCATCATTGTATATATTTCAGAAATAGAGTTTGAAACAGGCGTGCC
>JAEDJV010000167.1 GCA_016296165.1 Oscillospiraceae bacterium
AGGGTATGCGTCCTTTGACTATGAACTTATCGGATATGCGCCGTCAAAACTTGTTAAGCTGGATATTCTTCTTAACGGTGACAATGTCGACGCACTTTCGTTTATCGTTCATGCTGACAACGCTTATGCACGCGCAAGAAAGATGGTTGAAAAACTTAAGGAAAACATCCCGCGTCAGCTCTTTGAGGTTCCGGTTCAGGCTGCAATAGGCGGAAAGATTATTGCCAGAGAAACAATTAAGGCTATGCGTAAGGATGTCCTTGCAAAGTGTTATGGCGGTGACATTACACGTAAGAAGAAACTCCTCGAAAAGCAGAAGGAAGGTAAGAAGAGAATGCGCCAGTTAGGTACAGTAGAAGTGCCTCAGGAGGCATTTATGAGTGTTCTGAAACTTGATGAATAATCTTTTTCAATAAAGGAAGTGCGATATGAAAAAATACAAATGTCCGTACTGCGGAAAAAGGACATTTTCAGTCTGGAGAAAACTGATTACCGGCGGGATGGCCTCAAAAGGGCGGGCATGTCCTGAATGCGGAAGGCATGCTGTTCATGGCATGAAGGCAAATATTTTCCGGATTGTCATCATGGCTGCAGTACTTGTGTTTATTATGATCAATTACTTTAGTTCCAGCCCTGATATGTACTTATGTATGGGAGTTTTTGCAGGTTCACTGATTCTGTGCCATATAATATGCGCTTTGTTTTTTGGACTTGAAGAAAACAACCGAAAAGATGTAAGATGAAAACAGGTCTGTATATTCATGTACCGTTCTGCTTAAGGAAATGTCCGTACTGTGATTTTTATTCCGTTTCAAGTCCTGATGATGAGATCTGTGAAAAGTACACTAAAGCTGTCATATCAAATATCAGAAGATATCTTGCGGATTTTGATGGTCTGACGTTTGATACTGTGTATTTTGGAGGCGGTACGCCTTCTCTTATGCCGTTATCATTTTTCAATCGGTTTTTTGAAGGTATTTCTTCTTGTATTGAATCTGATGCTGAGATAACTATGGAACTCAATCCTAAAACGGCAGACTCTTCGAAACTCCGCAGTTTACGAAAAACAGGAATCAACAGACTTTCTGTCGGAGTACAGTCAGCAATAGACTCAGAACTCAGAGCTTTAGGTCGTATCCATAGTTTCAGAGAAGCTGAAGATATTATTCTTAAAGCTCATGAAGTCGGATTTGAGAATATCTCTGCCGATCTTATGATTGGAATAAAAGGTCAGACTGCAGAAACGCTGGTCAGTTCCGTGGATAAAATTTCAGCACTTCCGGTTAAGCATATTTCTTCATATATTCTTAAGATTGAAGAGGGGACTGAGTATTATAAAAACGGCATAATTAACGAAGTTCCGGATGAAGATGAAGCAGCTGATATGTATCTTCTTGCAGTAAGAGAGCTGGAAACCAGAGGATTTAAGCAGTATGAGATTTCAAACTTTTCTGCAGAGGGATATGAAAGCAGGCATAATCTGAAGTACTGGCACTGTGAAGAATATATCGGGATAGGCCCTTCAGCCCATTCATTTTTTGATGGAAGAAGATATGAAGTTCCCCGCAGTCTCAGAGATTTCCTTGAGCAGCCGAAACAGGAGGAAAATGTAAACGAGAGTCATCCCGGCAGTTTTTTTGAAAAAGCCATGCTTGCACTGAGACTTACTGAAGGACTGTGTCTTGACAGATACCCTGCATATGCCGGAAAAATAATAAAAAAAGCAGAAAAATACAAAAAAGCAGGTCTTATTAAAACAGATAACAACACTATAAGTCTTACACCGGAAGGATTTTTGGTCTCAAACATGATTATCTCAGATATCCTTTCGAAATTCTAACGTCGAAAGAAGTGATTGCCTTGAAAACAGCAAAGATTATTTCATTTGTTATGTCAGCCGCTTTTCTTACCGGAGTTACCGGTATGTATGAAGTATCAGGTGTTTCAGCAAGTTATGATTCCAGCGATATATACAGAAAAGTATCCCTGTATGAAGATGAGAATGAGATCATATTCGGATGGGATCCTTCATACAGTTATGAAAAAATCATCCCTGAAACAGAATACATTACAGTAGATACGGAAAGTTATATGACACCAAGCGGGAAGGCATATACAAGAGTTAAACGTGTTTCCGATGACTCATCGGGTGAATTTTTAATTCGTGCATATACAACAGACGGAAAGATTCTTACAGTTCTGGTTGAAGTATTCAGCGTAAAAGCTCCGGAGTGTACAACAGTTACTGAAGCTACTACTACCCCTGTTATTACCGTTACGACTACAACTGGAGTAATCACAACAGTCACCAGTACAACTGCAGCTACGCAAAAGACAACGCCGGTCAGTACAACAGGTACACTGCCTGCAACCTCATATTCGGAAACAAATGCTGATGGACCGACTGCTGAAAACTCAGATACTACAACTTCTGTTACAACGGATGAAAGCTTTACACAATACTGGATTCCGGTCAATGACTACGGTGATGTAAATTCAGATTATACAGTAGATATGCTTGATCTTTCGACCCTTTCACTCTATTTTCTGAGAGAGCATGATCTTACTGACAGCGAATACTATGCCGCTGATGTTTCCTTTGACATGAAAGTAAACGTAGCCGATATGGCAAAACTTAAACAGTACCTTAGCAATCCGAATGTTGTTTTAGGTCCTGATAATATTATTCTCTGGAGATGATTTTTACTCCTGTTATACAGCATTTATGTGTTGTATAACAGGAGTTTTTTGTTTTGCACCAATTTGTATTCTGTTCTAAAAAATTCCCTGATGGCATAATATATTTATATCAGGACAATCAGAAGAAAGGAATTCAGAAAAATGATATGCGAGACTAATTCAGACAATCTGTTAAAGTATTTTCCGGATGAGATTAATTCTGCTCTTAAAAAAGGAAAGATATTAGATGACAGGGAAATATATGAGGTTCGTTTAAGAATCAACCGGCCGGTTATGTTAAGGGGAAGCGAGAAAAATTATTTTCTGGGAGTTAGCGGGGAAAAGATAACGAATGCAGACATGGCTCTGATATGTACGGAAAATGATATGGAATATACTTTTATGGAAGTCTGCGATAATTCGCTGTACAGTTATGAAAATGAATTAAAAGAGGGTTTCATAACCCTTGGCGGTGGTCACAGAGTGGGAATATGCGGAACAGCAGTTATGTCTTCAAAAGGAATAAAATCTGTAAGAGAGATTGGCAGTATGAACTTTAGGATAGCACGACAGGTAAAAGGATGTGCGGAAGAACTCTGCTTCAGATTGTTTTCCGATGCGCCTTCCGGACTGCTCGTTGCAGGAGCACCGTCAAGCGGTAAAACAACTATGCTAAGAGACCTCTGCAGACTGCTTTCGGAAAAATATGTTGTTTCGGTAATAGACGAGAGATATGAGATTGCCGCAGTTAGTCAGGGAATTCCTCAGAATGATGTGGGACCTATGTGTGACATATTCAGCGGATATCCTAAGGACAAGGCTCTTGAAACAGCTGTCAGAACGATGTCTCCGGATATAATGCTTTGTGATGAGATAGGCAACAGTCAGGATGTTAGTGCGATAATGACCTCTGTAAATTGCGGAGTAGCTGTCATAGCCTCTGTGCATGCCGGAAATTGTGATGAACTTAAGAGAAAAAAGAAAATTATGAAACTTCTTGAGCAGGGGGTTTTTGACAATATTGTTTTCATGAAGGAAAAGGGCAGAGTACATACTGTTATTAAAATGGAAGAGTTTTTAAGGAAAGGTGAAAAGAAACATGAATATTAAAACTCTGGGAATACTGCTGATAATTCTGGTTACAACGCTTACCGGGATCAGAATATCAGGAGAATATGCCATGCGTGAAAAAAGAATAGATTGTCTTTTGCTTATGACTGACAGGATAGTGTCTCTGATAAAATACGGTTCCTTTCACACCAGAGAAATCTTAAAACGTGTAGCGTCGGACAAAAACTTTCAGATGATTGAGTTCCCAAAACAGGCTGTAAAATTTATTGATTCAGGGAAGGATTTTGCACAAGCATGGGACATGTCTGTGAGAAATGACAGTACTCTGGGATGTGAAGAAAGGGAGATACTTCTGCAGATGGGCAGTTCTCTTGGCAAGTCAGGTAAAAAAAGCCAGATCTCAATGATGGAAATACATACAGAAAATCTCAGGAGCATAAGGGAACGAATTGTTCCTGAACTGAGAAACAAAAGGAAACTGTATTCTTCGCTTGGTGTACTTACCGGAATTTTTATATCGGTCATGCTGATATGAGGAGATTGTAAAAATGGAAACAGATCTTATCTTTAAAATAGCGGGAATAGGAATAATTGTTTCTGTTCTTAATCTTGTACTCAAACGTGCGGAAAGAGATGAACAGGCTATGCTGACAACACTTGCCGGACTTATTGTAGTGCTAATGATCATAGTAAATGAGATAGGAAATCTTTTTGATACTGTAAAGAATGTGTTTGGCATATGGTAGAGAAAATTACGGCAATGCTTGCTCTGTGCATTATCGGTGCAGTAATGTGCAGGCTTATATCAAAGTACAGCCGGGAACAGTCCCTTATGCTGTCGGCGGCTGTCTGCTGCATTATACTCACATTTGTTGTTCTTCATCTTTCACCTGTAACCGGATTTATAGACAGGATGTGTGATATGTGCAGTCTCGATGAAAAGTACACAGTTATACTTTTCAAGTCAATAGGCATATGCTATATAACACAGTTTGCATGTGATATATGTAAAGACTGCGGTGAAAATGCCATATCGACTGCAGCTGAGATATCCGGGAAGGCTGCGATACTGATTATTTCTCTGCCTCTG
>JAEDJV010000035.1 GCA_016296165.1 Oscillospiraceae bacterium
TTAATTATTTCTTCACTAAAATTATTTTTGCCCTGTTCCGGTCTGTTCTCACCATTGTGTCCTGGTCTTTCCTCATCTGTTATTTCAGGCTTTTCAGGACGTTCCGGTTTTTCTTCATCTGTGATTTCCGGTTTTTCAGGAAGTTCCGGCTTTTCTTCGTCTGTGATTTCAGGCTTTTCACAGTTTTCGCCATTACCAGGTCTCTGGAAATCAGGTCTGTTGCCCTTATCCCCTGCTGCTTCTGTGAAAAATTCGTCGATTTCTTCGTCTTCAACAGGTGTAACAACTGTTTCTTCTGAACCGGTTGTGTTTGTGATAACTTCTTCTTCGATAGCCTGTGCTGATACTG
This sequence comes from Oscillospiraceae bacterium, assembly GCA_016296165.1. Classification (GTDB taxonomy): domain Bacteria; phylum Bacillota; class Clostridia; order Oscillospirales; family Ruminococcaceae; genus HUN007. Next base: position 350 of record JAEDJV010000035.1, read on the forward strand.
CACATACATTTGCTGCTGCCATTACGAGTGCTGATACTCCAGCGATAACCTTGTTTGCTTTCATGATAATTACTTCCTTTCGAATTTTAAAATTTTTTTCGTTTGATTTTATTTTCTTTACCTTTTAAAACTGCAGTTTAATTTTTTGTGTTTTTTGTTTTCTGTTAATTAGACGCATCAGAATAAACAAAGGTTCCCTACAATTAAAAAAAATTTTATTTTTTTTCACGAAAGCGTTATAAAACAAATAAAAAAAGACACATATCCATTTAAAACCGCATAGATACGTGTCTCAAAATATATTATTTATTTTTCATCCGGATTTTATTTGCGTACATTCTTGCGTCAGCTTCCTTATAAGCTTTTCGGATATTATCAAATTCTTTTTCATTTGACGTACAATATCCGTATGCTGTACTCATGTTCCAGTATTCATTTGTCATGTTAATTTCTTCAATCTTTTCATTCATCTCTGAAATAAGATCTGATAATTTTTCAAAATTTGAATCCTTTAATATAACTACAAATTCATCTCCGCCTGTACGTCCTGTTTCGCCATACCCACCGAAAACTTCATGAAGAATCTGACCGAATGCTCTTATATATCTGTCTCCCTCTTCATGCCCTCTTGTATCATTTACCATTTTAAGATGATTAAGATCAAAAACAATAACAGTATAAGCGCTATTATCACGGTCTATCTCATCAAAAACATTTTCGCATCTCCTTCTGTTTGACAGACCTGTCATTGAATCCGTAAACGCAAGTTTCTCAAGAGTTTCTTTTTCAGCAGTTTCGTAGAGGGAAATCATTATTCTTCCGATATAATCAGTAAACATAGATATTACGAAAAAAAGAATACCTATAGATATCCTGCTTTGGTAATCATAAGACCACGAAGGATTTGAATATTTTGTATAATAAAAACGAACAACATCTGATGAACAGAAAAAGAACATAATAACAAGTCCCCAGAACAGAACTTTGGATTCTGTCTTTTTTCTTTTTATATCTGAAAAAATTACATATATCACAAATATCATAACCATCCCGAGAAGAATATGACAGAAAAACAGCAATTCCGGGAAATGAACTAAATTCAGAATCTGACCGCCAAATGCCACTATCAGAAATAATATATAAACTGAAAGCAGATTGTAATAAATAATTTTCCGGAACTTCGAACCGGCACAGGACTGATTTTTGAAATAAAGCAAAAAAAACAAACATGCTAGATACAGTGTTCCGTATTCAACAAGTGTTTTCACAAGCAAATCATAGGAAAAAACAAAAAACAGATTATGATTGGCAAGTGTCCATAATCCTACGCACAACGAAAACATGCCCAGATAAAAAAGCTGAAAAATCTTTTTATTGACACTCACCATCGATACCGCAACCAATGATGTTATTAAACCAAAAAGAACTAGAAAGATATTTACCGTGAAAGGTATTCTGTTTTTAAATATAACCGATCTGTCATAGTTAAACGGATTACACAGTCGCGGGCATTCAAGAGTTGTAAAAGCATTGTTTTCTGTAACTTCCAGACTGATTGCCAGCGTCTTTCCTTCATATTCTTTAGGGAGTTTAATCAAATGAGTCCCGTATCCGATAATTTTTTTTTCAGAAAGATCTTCATATCCGTAAGTGTATATTAATTTGCCGTCAAATGTAACGGTAAATCTGCTGTGTATAGAATAAAATCCAATAGAAGCAATATCATACTTATAAGGGAGTTCACAACACATCTCAATCCTGTCACCCTTTTGTGTACATGGAAAGGAAAAATTATCAAGAGACACATCTTGATATTCTTTTCCGCAAAGATTAATCTGCCAGTTATCCTTAAGAAGAATATTACTGTCAATAGTTGAACCAGCATCTTCAGTCAGCTTCATCACAACTATTACTAATACTATAAGGAAAATTATTATTATTCGACTGATTACCAACCTTGTATGATTTGTTTCCGTCTTCATTCAATCATCCTCCAATACTACAAATCCATATATGTCAACCGGATTTTAACAAACCATCTGGAAAATAAGATTAGATATCAAAAAATCCCTGATAAAGTATTACTCATTATCAGGGATATCTCTTCTATAATATATTTCAGTAAAAATTATGCACCGAACTTAGCTGTAGAAACAGGCACACCAACACCCATAGTTGAAGTAACTACGCATGACTTAAGATAAGTACCCTTTGCAGCAGCAGGCTTAGCCTTAACGATAGCTTCGAGAAGTGTTGTGAAGTTAGCATCGAGCTTTTCTGCACCGAATGAAGCCTTGCCGATGGGGCAGTGAATGATGTTTGTCTTGTCAAGACGGTATTCGATCTTACCAGCCTTAGCTTCTGTAACAGCCTTAGCTACGTCTGGAGTAACTGTACCAGCCTTCGGGTTTGGCATGAGACCTCTAGGACCAAGTACCTTACCAAGACGACCAACAAGACCCATCATGTCAGGGGAAGCAATTACTACGTCAAAGTCCATCCAGTTTTCCTTAACAATCTTGTCAACGAGATCCTGTCCGCCAACGAATTCAGCACCTGCAGCCTTAGCAGCTTCGTACTTATCTTCCTTACAGAATACACAAACTCTTACATTCTTACCTGTACCGTTTGGAAGTACTACAGCGCCACGAACCTGCTGGTCAGCATGTCTTGAGTCAACGCCGAGACGAACGTGAACTTCTACAGTCTCGTCAAACTTAGCCTTTGCATTCTTGCATACTAAGTCAAGAGCTTCTACAGAATCATAAAATTTATCAGCTTCAACAGTCTTTACACTGTCTAAATATTTCTTGCCGTGTTTCATATTTATCCTCCTATAAAGTGGTAATACTAAAATGCTTAAACGCTATTTCAGTTAGCGGAAAGTTTCCTCCCACCATTAGATAACATACAGTCAATAAAAATTTTGAATGTATAACAAATTCCTGTGATTAGTCTACTACTGTAACGCCCATTGAACGAGCTGTACCAGCGATCATGCTCATAGCAGATTCGAGGCTGCTTGCGTTGAGGTCAGGCATCTTTGTTTCAGCAATCTTCTGGATCTGTTCCTTAGTAATGCTTGCAACCTTTGTCTTGTTTGGAACACCTGAACCGCTTTCGATTCCGCAAGCCTTCTTGATAAGAACAGCTGCCGGTGGTGTCTTTGTAACGAATGAGAATGTACGGTCAGCGTATACTGTAATAACAACAGGGATGATAAGACCGATATCATTCTTTGTTCTTTCATTGAATTCCTTTGTAAAAGCCATAATGTTAACACCGTGCTGACCTAAAGCAGGACCAACCGGTGGTGCAGGTGTAGCCTTACCTGCTGCAATCTGTAATTTAATATAGCCAACGACTTTCTGTGCCATGGTTTTTTGCACCTCCATAAAGTGGTCACGACGAGATAATGACTAGAATTTTATCTCTCCCACTCTGACTGTTAATCTTCAGTCAGTTAAAAATACGTTTACTCTTCTTACTTATTAATTGTCTTCCAGCCTGATAACCTGTGTAAGGTTTAATGTTGCCGGAGCTTCACGGCCAAACATTGATACCAGTACATCAGCTGTTCCGTTATCAACGTCAACCTTCTGTACAACACCGACGAAACCGTCCATCGCAGTACCTGATATACGAACACTATCACCAGGAGCGATATTAACTTCAACAGTTTTCGACTCGAGAGAAACACCGAGTGCTTCAACTTCCTTTTCTGAAAGCGGAGTAGGCTCTGAAGCAGGTCCTACAAACCCTGTAACTCCTCGTGTACTCTTAACTATATACCATGAATCGTCTGTGTATACCATTTTCAGCAGAACATAGCCCGGAAATGTTTTTCTTTCCACTTCTCTTGTTTTGCCGTCAGTAATTTCTGTTACCTTTTCTGTAGGTACTCTTACTTCAAGGATCAAGTCGTGAAGCTTTCTGTTTTCAACAACTTTTTCAATGTTCTGCTTAACTTTGTTCTCATAACCTGAATAAGTGTGAATAACATACCATTTTGCTGCTTCTGACATAAAATTACCTCCTTGCATCTAAGCCTGTAACTGCTATCTGTTCAATAAAGTCTTAAGGAGCCATCCCATGAAAACATCAATTCCACCAACAAATAATCCAATAAGAAGAATTGTTACGAGAACAACCATTGTATTGTTGATTACCTGTTTTTTAGTAGGCCAAACGACCTTTTTGAATTCGCTCTTCAGGTCCTTAAAATATTTTGCAACCTTGTTTGGCTGCTTCTTCTGCTTTTTTTCAGAAGACTTTGCCGGAGTTTTACCTTTATTTTTGTCAGAAACCTTTTCAGATTTCAACTCTTCCTTTGCCATAGAGCAGACCTCCGGTTTTACTTTGTTTCCCTGTGCAGAGTATGCTTTCTGCAGAATTTACAATGTTTTTTCATCTCGATTCTGTCAGGGTCATTTTTCTTGTTTTTCTTAGTGTTGTAATTGCGCTGCTTGCACTCTGTACAAGCTAATGTTACCTTAACTCTCACGTGTCGGCACCTCCTGAATGAATTTATCTTCTTCTGATACGTAAGCTTAAAAAGCTTACCCGGCCTCCCTCTGAAGCTGAGTGAGTATTTCCTGCAAAAGCGCAAAAAAATACACCTCACAAAGAGGTACTTATATTCTAACATGATTTTTTTTAAAAGTCAAGCATTATTATGAATATATTTTGCCTCTTTACATTTCTTTCGAATTGGTGTAAAATGTAAATATATGAATTTTAAGGAGATTATTAATGAATAACGAAAAGAAAATATATTTTTCTGTCGCTGCCACACTGTCGGTCTTTCTTCTTCTTACACTTATTTACAGAGAAATTCCTCATAAAGAAAGTGATCAGAAAAAAATCAGTGACACTATATTTACACAGACAATAACCGCACAAACTGTTACCAGTACCAGTAGTATGTCAAATGAAACAACACAGTTATCCGAAATCATATCAGAACAGACATCTTCCAGTACAACCGAACCACCTGCTTCCCATTCCGTACTGATTAATATTAATACTGCGTCAGCTGAGGAACTGATGAGTTTAAACGGCATAGGTGAAAAAAAGGCTATGACCATTGTGGAATATCGTGAAACCAATGGTCCGTTCAATAGTATTGAAGAACTTACAAATGTAAGCGGAATAGGAGAAAAAACTTTTGAAAAACTTAAAGAAAACATATGTGTATAAAAATATATTGTATATTAATTATTGCATTCGACGATAAAGCACATTTTTTTTTTATGTTTTTATAATAATACGATAATTGACAAGCAATGAACAATAATGTTATACTTTTAATTAGCAATGCTTAATTTCATCTTGAAAGGATATGGTTAAATGACAAGTAATTCTGTTAATGAGGTATTATTCAATCCCAAAACAAGAGTAGCACCTCTTGGTCTTATCGCAATGAACGGTGCAACTGAACTTGGTGACAAAATAAATCAGTACCTTGTAGAATGGGCAAATCAGAACGGAGAAGATACAGAATCATTTCTTATCGAAAGCCAGTGCCCTCGTTTCGCGTCAGGAGACGGAAAGGGTCTTATCAAATCAACAGTACGCGGTAACGATCTCTTTATTATCGTTGATGTAGGTAACTACAGCTGCAAGTACAAAATGTTCGGACAGGAAAATTCAATGTCACCGGATGATCACTTTCAGGATCTCAAAAGAATAATTCAGGCTGCAGGCGGCAAGGCACACAGAATCAATGTTATCATGCCAATACTTTACGGCGGAAGACAGCACAGAAGAAATTACCGCGAATCACTGGACTGTGCATGGGCTCTTCAGGAATTACAGAGCATGGGTGTTTCAAACATCGTAACTTTTGACGCACATGACCCAAGAGTTCACAATGCTATTCCGCTTATGGGATTTGACAATGTTATGCCTACTTATCAGGTTCTCAAGACAATGTTCAGAGAAATTGACGGTCTTCACATCACAAAGGACAACTTTATGATTGTCAGCCCTGACGAGGGTGCCCTTAACAGAAATATGTACTACGCATCAGTTCTCGGTGTTGAACTCGGTATGTTCTACAAGAGACGTGACTATTCAAGGATCGTAAACGGAAGAAATCCAATCGTTGCTCACGAATACCTTGGTAATTCAGTTGAAGGTATGGATATATTTATCGCAGACGATATCATCTCATCAGGTGAATCTGTTCTTGACATCGCTTATGCCCTCAAGGAAAAGAAAGCTAATAAGATATATGCATATGCAACTTACGGACTCTTCACAGATGGTCTCGAAAAGTTTGACAAGGCATACAAGGATGGTTACATTGACGGAATTCTTGGAACAAACATGACATACAGATCACCTGAACTTCTCAAGAGAGAATGGTTCATGGAAGTAGACGTTTCCAAGTACATCGCTTATTTTATCGCCGCAATCAACCATGATGTATCAATAAGCAAAGTTATCGATCCACACGAAAAGATACACCAGCTTCTTACAAAATACAACCAGAAATAATCACTCTTTCCCTTCTGTCTTAAACAGAAGGGAATTTTTTTTGTTTTTTCTATTGACAAACAATTTTTTCTGTAGTATAATATTAAATGTTGTGAACACAGTTCATAAACAAATCGTATTCTAAAGACAGCTGGTAGGTTACCGTAAATCCAGCCGAGGAATGTGGCTATCATTTTATAATAGTGATTTCTCCTTTCTCGTCTTGTTATGAGGAAGGTTTTTTATTGCCATCTCTTTATTGATACGATATCATATCTTTCGGAGGTGAAATTCATGCCAAGTGAACAGATTTTAGCAGGTAAAAAGGCTAGAGTTTCAGAAGTTGCTGAACTTCTCAAAAATTCATGTGCCGGTGTTGTTGTAGACTACAAGGGCATCACAGTTGAAGAAGACACAAAGCTCCGTAAGGAACTTCGTGAAGCTGGCGTTACTTACTTTGTAGAAAAGAACTCAATCCTTCGTTTCGCTCTTAAGGAAGCTGGTATCTCAGGTCTTGAAAACGTACTCGAAGGTACAACAGCTATCGCTCTCTCAGCAGAGGATCAGACAGCTCCAGCAAGAATTCTCGGCAAGTTTGCAAAGAATTCAGAAGGTAAGTTCAATGTTAAGGCCGGATTTATCGGCGAAGACATTTACGACGAAGCAGGCGTTATGGCTCTTTCAAAGATCCCATCAAGAGATGTACTTCTCGCTCAGCTCGTTGGTTCACTCCAGGGTCCTATCCAGAAGCTCGCTGCTCTGCTTAAGGCAGTATCTGAAAAGGACGGAGAAGCAGCTTAATTTAATTGCTGCGTAAATTTTATCAAAAAAATTATTTAAAGGAGAATATTATCATGGCTTCAGAAAAGACAATGAAATTTATTGAAGATATCAAGGCTCTCACAGTTTTAGAGCTCGCTGAATTAGTAGACGCTATTCAGGAAGAATTCGGTGTAACAGCTGCTGTTGCTGCAGCTCCTGCTGCTGGCGGTGCTGCTGGCGGTGCTGCTGAAAAGACAGAATTCGATGTTGTTATGACATCATTCGGTGACAGCAAGATGAACGTTATCAAGGCTATCAAGGACGTTATGGGTCTTGGTCTTAAGGAATCCAAGGAATTCGTTGAAGGACTTCCAAAGAACGTTAAGGAAGGCGTTTCTAAGGCTGATGCTGAAGACATCAAGGCTAAGCTCGAAGCTGCTGGTGCCACAATCGAAATCAAGTAATTTTATATTACTTCATACAAAAGGCTGCGTTTTACGCAGCCTTTTTTTGTTATATAATAATAATATCCGGTGTAAAATAACATCGGATATTATTTTGTATTCTTTTTGTATGACAATTACATTTCATTTTATAATATAATATCATTATATTAATATAATATTTCTAATTTATTTTAATTCAAATATTAATTTATAATTTGTTCACACATTATATTAATTTATATAGTATAATATACATGTAGATGTATTACAGAAAGCGAGATGATTTGCATATTCAAAATCTCCAAAGGCTTTGAGAGTCACCCTAAAACGTTCAGGCTTCCTGTACCTATGATTGAAATGCTTGAAAAACTTGCAGAAGAGAATAATATTTCCGTAAATCAGCTCGTAGTACAGTGTATTGAATATGCCCTGAACAACATTGATAATTCAGATAATGAGGAAAATAACAACTTATAACAAACGCTATCCAGAAAAAAATCTTAAAACTCCCTTCATTTTTTTCTCAAAATAATCAAAAAAACCTGCAGATTGTCTGCAGGTTTTTTTGTTAAATAAAAACGTATACAGAAAAAATCTGTATACGCTCTGATAATTATTGAAATACATCTCATTGTTTATCGCCTGACGTTTTGTATATCAAACAACTCCGGCAGATAAAAATAACTTACTTGGAAATTATCCTTCCGGATCCATCTGTGGCTGTTCCGCTGGCAATCTTTAATATGTCGATTAGTGTACCAAGACCGCATATTCCACCTGTAACAAGATATAAAATACCTGAAAGCGGTTTCCCAAGATAAAATCTGTGTAATCCTGCAAGCCCTATGAAGCCGAAAGCAGCAAGAAGAATGGATATTCCCTTGGTCTTGTCAGAAACAGAACTTATATTAGGCGAACCATAATACTGCTGAGGCTGAACATTAATATTGTTATTTATCGGAACCTGAGCTGAACCTTTCAGTTCTTCAACCTGTCTGCCGCAATGCGTACATACAACTGCATCAAGCGGAATCTTTTCTCCACAGTATTTACAGAACTTCATACTCTGCTGAACAGGTGACTGCTGATATACCTGCTGATGTGAAGGATTATATGCCGGTTGCTGAGGCGCAGGATTATATGCCGGTTCCGGATTACCATAATTATAGTACTGTCCAAGATCATCATTTGTATTATGGAGAACAGGAGGATTATTAACTCTTGAAGGCTGAACCTCAGGTATATTATAGTGGTTTACTGCCGGCGGAGGATCCTGATACATCGGTTCTGCCTGTGGTGGATATGAACTACGCTGATAACTGCTTTGTGTATTTCTATATTCCTGTCTTTCAAGAGATTCCCGGTCTACGTTATTATTTTTATATACCGGATAAGCTTCTCTAACTTTAGGCTGTTCAGAAGTTTCTTTTGAAAGATTTATGCTTCTTCTGCCTGTCTGATTTTCATCCATTGTTTTTTCATTCCTTTCATATCTACACAAAATTTTATTTATAAATATTATATAATGAAATGGATATATATCTATTAACAAATTATGTATTAATTATTAATATTTTAATAACAAGATTTTATTATTTATTTTTTTATAACAATATATCATAATATTATATACGCAAGTGCTGCAAGCAGTTTGAAGTCTGCACCGTTTTTATACAAAATCCATATGAACATCAGAATAATAAATGTATCTCTGTCCATTTTCAATCCCGGATTATTAAAATATTTTTTTATTTTCTGAAAAAAATCTGTATTTTCAGAAGCATTTGAATTATTTTGATTATTGTTTTCAATAGACTTTTTGTCATATCCTATATCATTGTTTTGCACCTCTGACTCACCTGATTCAGACTTTAGCTGCCTTGTATGATGTATAGCGTTTTGTCTCATATTCCGGTAATTATCATTAGCCATTTGCTAAAGCCCCTTTACAGAATGTTGTTTAACAGTCCGCTTTCTCTGAGTACAGCAGCTGCCTCAATAATATTCAGAATTTTTATCGCCTTGTCTGCACGCATTTGCTTATCATACGACAGATATGGCTTTAGTGCAACTATCAGTGCTGTATTTTTATTTTCAGTATTTCCGGCATCCAGAAGACTCTGAAGCCGAAAAAAAGTACTGAAATCAAAATCATCTTCCTGACTCTCCTCGTTTTCAGTGCAGCTGCTGTCCTCAGCAGAAATATTTTCATTTTCTGAAATATCATCTTCTTTATCCTTTTTCTTCTCTCCGGACAATATCTCATACAACGACTGAAGCTGTTTTATTCCCTCCTCATCTGATAAAAGTGCCTGAAGTTTGTCTGAAATATTCTCCATCAATCTCACTCCCTGAATGTTTAGCCCGGGTCATTTCCGGTTATTTTTTTATACATTTCCCTGGCCTGTTCTCCTGACATCATATCCTTAACCATGGATGGATTCTTCATTACCTGTTTAAATCTGGCCGCATCCCTGGAATTCATATTTTTAAGTGCGGCATCAAATTTACCGGCTTCAAGCTGTTTTCTTAACACATCCGGTTTCATGTTAAGTTTTGCAGCTGCTATTTTTAACAGTGCATCAACATTTGAATTATTAAATTTTGCATCCATATCGCAATATACCTCCAAAATTTATTGTTTTTTTATTTTTGTTATGCTATAATTTATTAGTCAGGGTCATATCCCTGAGCAATTTTTTTCGCAAAAACTGAAAGGAGAATTATAAAAAATGCGCATAGTAGTTATGTCTGATTCGCACCGGTTGTTTGGTCCGCTTCAAAAAATTGTTGAAGCCCAGCCGGAGGCTGATATATTCATACATCTCGGTGACAGTGAAACAGGCTGTTCAAGGCTTGAAGAAATGTATCCGGACAAAAAATTTTATTTTCTTAGAGGAAACTGCGATTTTAATTCCGAGCTTCCGGGATTTCTGGTTATCCCTCTTGAAAACAAACACAGGATTTTTGCAACTCACGGACACAGGTACGGTGTAAACTGGACAAAAACCGAACTGATCGATGCTGCCATAAGCAACAGATGTGACATTGCCCTCTATGGACACACTCACGAGAGATGTAACAGCTACGAAAACGGAATACACATTCTTAATCCGGGAAGCTGTTCATGCCCGCGTGACGGACTTGCTCCTTCATACGCCTATATAGATGTGGTCGGTGACGGTATTTTTAAAAGCCATATCTCACTCTGACATTTCTGTTACTGCACTATATAATCATTATATGTAACTATATTTTTTTTGTTCATGTTTTCGGAGATTTTTTTATGACAAGACAAAAGAACTCATATTTAAAAATATTTATAACTGCATTTATTTCTTTTATGATTATCACACTCCCTGTGATAATATACAATAAAGGATATATGACGTATTACGGTGACTTTAATTCTCAGCAGCTTCCGTTCCTTCAGCATATGTATGAAAACATAAGGAGTGGAAACATTCTCTGGGACTGGAATACTGATCTGGGGTCAGACTTTATCTCAACGTATTCCTATTATCTTCTTGGAAGCCCGTTTTTCTGGATTATGCTGACCCTTCCACACAAGCTTGTACTGTATTCGGTTCCCTGGATACTTTCTTTAAAATATGCAGTTGCAGCACTTACTTCATATGCATATATAAAAAGATTTACCAAAATTGACAGCTCAGCTTTTATCGGTGGTATGCTGTATGCTTTCTCAGGTTTCCAGGCGTACAATATTTTCTTTAATCAGTTTCATGATCCTACTGCATTTTTCCCGCTCCTGCTTCTGGCTATGGAAGAGCATATTACCAGGGGAAGACGAGGCATATTTGCAATTACTGTTGCTCTGTCGGCCTTAACCAGTTACTTCTTCTTTGCCGGACAGACAGTATTCCTGATCATATATTTTATCATACGCTCACGAAGCAGAGACTTTAAGGTTACACCTGCAAAATTCTTTACACTTCTTCTCGAAGCAATACTCGGGACTGCCGCTGCTGCTTTCATTCTTTTTCCTTCAGCCCTCTCCGTACTGGAAAACCAGAGACTTTCAAATCATCTGTACGGAATGGATCTGCTTGCATACTCTGACCGGACACGAATCTGGAGAATAATTCAGGGATTTTTTATGATTCCCGACTCTCCGGCACGTCCTAATCTTTTCAGTGACGGAACTTCAAAGTGGTCATCAATAGCTGGTTATCTGCCGCTGTTTTCCATGATCGGTGTTATTTCGTATCTGAAAGCAAAACCTGACACATGGAAATCAAGATTAATTAAAATATGCATTGTCTTCGCTTTCATACCTATACTCAACTCCGTTTTCTTTATGCTAAATTCTGAATACTATGCAAGATGGTTCTATATGCCGATACTTATAATGGCACTCATAACTGCACAGGTTTTTGAACGTTCCGATATCGACACAAAACCGGGAATAAGAGTATGTAGTATCTTTATGTTTGCTGCACTTATTATTTCTTTTCTTCCGTCAAAAACACAAGACGATGAAGTTGTGTGGATGGGATTTGCAGAACACAAGGTATATTTCTATATAACTCTTGGTATATCATTTGTATTTCTCTTAATTGCAGCTTCAATCTTCAGCCGGAAGAAAAACGGAAAAGAATATCTGAAAAAAGGCGTCTGCTGTACAACTGCAGCATGTTTCATCTCTACAGCAGTAACTTTCTCCTTTGGGATATATGAAGGACCATATCCTGAACAGTTTATTGCGTCATCAATAAACGACAAATCCGCAGAGATACTCAATGATGATACAGATTTCTTCCGAACTGATATCTCTGAAAACTGTGATAACTATGCTATGTTCTGGGGATATCCGTCAATGAGAAGTTTTCACAGCACTGTTTCACCTTCCATAATGGAATTTTACAATTCTGTCGGAATAAAAAGAGATGTCGCATCACGTGCGGATACATCTTTCTATGCACTCAGAGGGTTATTTTCTGTAAAATATTATTTCAGCAGAAAAAATGCTGACGGAACTGAACTTAAAACTCCTGATATGCCTGGGTTCGAAAAAATATCAGACGGAGATAATTTTGCCGTTTATAAGAACAAATACTATATACCAATGGGATTTACTTACGACAGTTATATTTCAGAAGAGGAATTCAATAAGCTTTCTGACCAGAATAAAACCAATGTCCTCATGCGTGCTTTACTCCTAAGTGATGAACAAATCAAAAAATACGGAAACATCTTTGATAATCCGGACTCTATTGACAGCAAATCACTGACTCAGGAAAGCTACATAGACGACTGTATCAACCGTATCTTCTCTTCCTGTGATGAGTTCAGCAAATCCACAGGAGGATTCAGGGCAAAAATATCAACCGATAAAGAATCAATGGTATTCTTCAGTGTGCCATATGACAAGGGTTTTACAGCCTTTGTAAACGGAGAAGAAACCGAGATATTAAAAGTGAACAACGGATTTATGGCCGTTGTAGTTCCGGAAGGCGATAACAGTATTACCTTCAGTTATACTACATACGGGTTACTTACAGGCATAAGGATTTCAGCTGCTGCATTTCTGATAATACTTATGTATATCCTGATTTATCTTATATACAAAAATATAAACTCCAAAAATGCAAAAACACTACAGCTCTCATCAGAGGAAATACAGCCTGATGACCAGACTGCAGCTATAAAAATTGTCGAAGGAAGCGTTATTGATATAAACATAACGGAGGTAAAGTAAATGCATCTTAATGAAAAAACAAAAGACAGCAGTGTGGTGTACGACGGAAAAATATTTAAAATAAAAAAAGATACTGTTATCCTGGAAGATAACAGTGAAGCAGTAAGAGAATATGTTATTCATCATGGTGGTGTATGCATTCTCCCTGTTACAGAAAACAACGAAATACTGATGGTTAAACAATACCGTTATCCACTCGCTGAAGCAACCCTTGAAGTCCCTGCCGGAAAACTTAATTCGGCAGATGAGGATCACCTTGAAGCCGGTAAGAGAGAACTTCTTGAAGAAACCGGAGCCTCAGCTTCTTCAATAGAATATCTCGGCGAAATATATCCAATCCCAGCATATACAACTGAGAAAATCCATATGTACATGGCTCGTAATCTTACATTTACAGAACAGAATCTTGACAGTGATGAATTTCTGGATGTTGTTAAACTTCCTTTTGACGAGGCGCTGCGTATGGTGATGGATGGCACAATAAAGGATTCAAAAACTATGATTGTTATCATGAAAGCATGGCTTTTGCTTAACAAATAAAAATGGTATCAGAATTTTCAGCAAAAATCATGTTTCCACTATAATTCTGACACCATAAAATATTATACAGCCTCTTCAGCTTCAAGCAGCGCCATATGATGTTCATAGGCTTCAAGTATCTGTTCTTCAAAAAACTTTCTTGAAGCCGGAGAGATAGGATGAACAACATCTCTGAATACTCCGCTTTCATCCTTTCGGCTTGGCATAGCGACAAACAGTCTGTCATCTCCCTGAACAACTTTTATGTCATGAACTGCAAGGAGATTTTCTATTGTAACTGATACAATCGCTCTGAGGCGGCCTTCACTTAATATTTTTCTGATTTTGATATCTGTAATTTCCATAGTGACCTCCAAAATGTTTTGATATTTTTATTATTGCTTTATATTGTAAAATTATACAGGCATTTTTTGAAATAAAATTGAAAAGGAATGATACAATTGATTAACAAAAATATTTTAGACGGAAAGAAACACATCCATTTTATTGGCATTGGCGGTTCAGGTATGTATCCTCTTGCACAGATACTTCATGCAAAAGGATTTTATCTGACAGGTTCTGACAATAATGAAACTGAAACGCTTGACGCAGTAAGAAATATGGGAATTCCGGTATTTTTAGGACAGCGTGCTGAAAATATAGAAGGCGCTGATCTTATCGTACACACAGCAGCTATAATGGCTGATAATCCGGAACTTATCGCCTCAAAGGAAAGCGGTGTTCCTGTACTTGAAAGAAGTGAACTTCTCGGCATCGTTACAAGCTGGTATGAAAATGCAGTCTGTGTATCAGGTACACACGGAAAAACAACCACAACATCAATGATAACACAGATACTCCACACTCAGGGTATCGACATCTCTGCATTTATCGGAGGAAAACTACCTTGCATAGGCGGAAGCGGAAAAGCCGGAAACAGTGAAATTCTCGTATGTGAAGCATGCGAATTTGTTGACACTTTCCTTAAACTTTATCCTGACACATCAGTTATTCTTAACATAGATGCTGATCACCTGGACTATTTCAAAACCCTTGACAACATCATCGCCTCATTCAGAAAGTTTGCCGAAAAGACAACCAAAACTCTCATCGTAAATGCTGATGATGCAAACACAATGAAAGCCATTTCCGGTCTCACAAATAAAAACATCATTACCTTCGGTACTGCAGACACATGCGACTACTACCCTGTAAACGTTAAGAAAACGGGTGGTGTTCAGACAACATACGAGCTTATGCACAAGGGTGAAAAGCTCTGCGATATCACTCTCAATGTTCCGGGAACACACAACATCCTCAACTCCGTTGCCGCAGCTGCTGCCGCACATAGTACCGGTGCCTCACCTGAATTCATAGCAAAGGGACTTGAAGAATTCGGCGGAGCAAAGAGAAGATTCGAGATAATCGGCAAGAAGAGGGGCATAACAGTAGCTGATGACTACGCTCACCACCCGGCAGAACTTACAGTAACTCTTAACGCAGCAATGGAAATGGGATTCAACAAAGTATGGGCTGTATTCCAGCCGTTTACATTCTCAAGAACATCCCTGCTCCTTGACGACTTTGCAGCAGCACTTTCAATCCCTGACAAGGCAGTTCTTACAAATATCATGGGTTCCCGTGAAAAGAACACCATAGGAATCTATACAAAGGACCTGGCAGACAAAATTGACGGCTGCATTTACTTTGACAAGGAAAAAACAGCTGAACAGACAAATGAATGCAAGCAGGCCGACTTCGACAAGGTCACAGACTTCCTCTGTGAAAACGCTGAAGAGGGTGACCTAATCATCACAATGGGCTGCGGCGATGTGTACAAGGTAGCAAAGGCTGTTTACAGCAAGCTGTAATTCAGCGTTTTGAACTTTTTTAAACATTAAACCCCGGATACAGAATTTTCTGCATCCGGGGTTTTTATCAGCTAATTATTATGAAAACCATCCCTTTATACCATTGAATATCGATGTAACTACACCCTTAACCGCACCTACTATACCGCCTGCTACTCTTCCTATTTTACCTGCTGTTTCGCCGAATATACTGCCTATCCTCTCTCCTATATCCGCCCCTTCACTCGCACAGTCAATAACCGTTTCCGCAAAACTCTTCCTTATCTCTTCTCCGTAATCCTTAAGGTCATCATTGCTCTTCCACATCTCCTCCTGCTGGTTTAAATTATCATGGTATGCCATTCTCTTCTGCTTAGGTGTCATCTGGAGTATGTAATAAAGAAGTTTACTGAGATTGTACGGAGCCTGCTGTTCTTCTCCCTCTTCCTTGTATCCTGCACTGTAATATATCGGCTCGACATCTTCTCCCGTTCCTTCCTTTATTCGCTCCCTCACAGATCTTACCTTGTCCTCAAGAAATTCAGTCAGCACATTATCAGGTTTGTTTTCTTCATAATCCCAGTGTTTACCCTTCATAGCCATATCTGCCTGATTAATCGCAACAAGTATTCTTCCCTTTCTGTTTGGTCCGAGGTTAGGGATTATAACGTTATTTATCAGTTCATATGAAGTTCCGAGATCTCTGCTGCCGCCATCTAGTATAACAAGAACAAGGTCTATAAGTGCATTTCCGTCTTCGTCTGTTTCCGCAAGCTTTTTTATAATATTTTTCGCATGTCTGTTATCAGCTTCCTTTCCGTCTCCAAGTCCAGGGCTGTCCCAGAGAATCATATTATTCATAACATACTTCTGTATTTCCATTGTTTCCGGATCCACTCCTACGCCTACTTTTGCAACTTCAGCGTTAAACAGAGCATTTATAGTAGAACTCTTGCCGCATCCGGTCGCCCCGGTTATAAGTATGTTGAGTTTCTGGTTCTTAAGGTTTACGATGTTCTGAAGCAGTTTCTGTCTTACGCTTTCCGGGATGTCTGCATTCATTACGTCCTTTTCCATTGTTTCATAGATGTTTTTGTTATCTGTCATTCCGCATTCTCCTCTCATTGTTCCACTATTCATTTCCGTTACGTTCTTCTCTGTATTATTCATTTCTGTCATTCTAACCACACCTTTCATTTGTTCAAAAAACCTGCGTACTTCATTCATATTTTTCAGTTAAAAGCATGGCTTATCACCTCTCTCGGTTTCCGTGTTTATATTGTAACCCTTAATTTATCCCCGCTTTCATATTTTTCTGCGGAGTTCAGCTTACCAGTCTCCTTCTGCATCTTGGCATATTATCAATTATCATATCATAGAAAGCCTCAATATTGTAGTTTTTTTCTGCTGAATAGTACACAGGCTTTATTATTTCTATTCCAGTCGCTTCCTTCACTCTTGCCTGCACCGACCTTGCCTGATTTTCAAGATAATTTAACAGCACTTCATCCGGCATGCCACGTTCTTCATCCCAGTGCCTTCCTTTCATCGCAACATCAGCCTGATTTATCGCCACCATTATTCTGTCTCTCTGAAAATTAGGAACCACAATCTCATTCAGCAGTCTGTACGTTGTTCCCATATCTCTGTTTGAACCTTCAATTATAACCAGAACTGTGTCTATGAATCCGTATGTATTGTTGTCCAGGTTATAGGTCTTGTAGAGCATATCAATTAATTTCTGCGAATGAATCCTGTCTTTCTCCACCCCGTCTCCAAGTCCCGGTGTATCCCATATTCTCATTACATCATTAAGTGCATAGCTGTCAACCTCCATAGTCATAGGATCAGTTCCGTTACCGGGTTCTGCAACAATCTTACTGAAAAGCGAATTAAGTGTCGTGGATTTACCTGCCCCTGTCACACCGGTAACCATAACATCCAGCGGTCTCAGCCGAGCCACCGCAAGGTTTCTTCTGATGTCTTCCGTTCTGTAATCTCTAAAATCTGTCATCCCAACCACACCTTTCTTTTATCAACCATCTTATTTTCTGCCTGTGTTTATATTATAACATGCTGTTTTTAATGCTCTCATATTTTTCTGCGGACATAAAAAACGCATCACTGAATCTTATCAGTGATGCGTTTTTATTTTATACCCGTATAGCGAGTGTACAAGAACGTTTAATGCATCCAAATATCTTACCAAGAAAAGGTTTCAATACCCATATAGCGAGCGTACAAGAACCCGAACACAAGCAGCACATGCAGGAATTTGCAGAAGTTTCAATACCCATATAGCGAGCGTACAAGAACTGCCACATCTTGTGTCAGCGGAAACCTCATCATACCACATATAGTCCGTACATATTTTATTAATATTCTATTTACAATTATATCATAGTTTATTAATAATGTCAACATATTTTTTGGACAGACCTCCTCTTTTCAGGGCGTTTTCGGGGGTGTTTTTGAGGTGGTTCGTCCAAAGGAGGAAATCGGGTTAAGCGGCTTGTTTACGTGGATTGGAGTGATTTTGTTAACAGTTTAGTCATAATTGTATTATCCGATTGTTCAGAAAAAAACCGGAAGAACGGAGGGGTTCGCTCTTCCGGTTTTTTATCTGCTCGTCAATCCTTTCAGGTTCGCATTTTATCAGTATGCCGTCCAGATATTATTGTCATTCCTGTTTCTTTCATCCTCTGCCAGTATCCTGCATATTTTTGCCGCTGCTTCAAATCCTATGGCCGCACATTCGAGTTTGGCTTTCGTACTTGCATTTGCTATCTGCGGCTTAACAGGATATGTAACTACGTTTTCCCTTGATTTTACTATCTGCATTAAAAATCTGTTGTCTGTCATCCCAACCACACCTTTCATGAACTACTGGACTTCTGTTTACTTTTTCATTGTACATCAGTTTCAGATCTGCTTTCATATTTCTCTGCGGTGTTACGGTTTGTTTATGCTGCCCTTCTTTTCTTTTTGGCTTTTGTTTTGTTCAGTACCTCTATCCCTTCCTCCTTCTCTATGTATCTGATATATTTCGGCAGTTTCTCATTAAGGTTGTCCATTGCTCTTCCCACCTTCATAAATTTCAGGGCATCCTCAACTCTGCATTTTTTCTGAATCTCTCATATACCGTTGTCGTGTAATGCTGCGTGAACATATAGATTTCCTTTCCCTCCGCTTCAATATAGAAATCTATCATATTGTGTGTTCCTCTGGTTCTTGTACAGTAAATATAATTTGTCATTCCAACCACACCTTTCACATACTATGAGGGTTTCTTTTCTTTATTTCCATTATACATCTTGTTTTTCACTGCTCTCATATTTTTCTGCGGACATATAAATACCGGTTCCGGTTGTTCCGGCATATTTTTTCGCTGTTCATTTTTATACAGTTTTACTGAAACAGCCGGAAAAACAATACGGTTTACTCCTCCGGCTGTACTCACTTTAACTCCACAATGCACATTTCCATTCCTTATATTTCTCCACGTCCCCATTCACTGACACAAGTACAAAATTCATCACTGCCGCATCATCGAGATATCCCACTCCCGGCAAATAATCAGGTACTGCATCATTCGGATTTACAAGGTATATTAATGCCGCTGTTATCATTGTTATTGTCTTTAACGGTACCCTTCTGTATTTCTTCCTCATGTAGTCCTTTACCATATTCACCATCACGGGTACATCTGCTGCAAGACTTTTCAGCACCGGTACTTTGGCTATTATTTTCAGTGCCTTTCCCAGTAAAGTCTCTGTTTTCCCCTCTTCAATCACCTGTTCCGCATCTTTTTCGTACCTGATGTATTCTCCGTAAAAATTATTTGTATTCTCTGTCATCTCTACCACGCCTTTCTTTTATCAACCGTTTTATTTTCTGCCTGTGTTTATATTATAACATGCGGTTTTTTACGCTCTCATATTTTTCTGCAGACATAAAAACGCATCACTGTATCTTTATCAGTGATGCGTTTTTATTTTATACCCGTATAGCGAGCGTACAAGAACCGTCCAGGGTATGGACTGGACAATTTAATGGACAAGTTTCAATACCCATATAGCGAGCGTACAAGAACTGCCACATTTTGTGTCAGCGGAAACATCATCATACCACATATAGTCCGTACATAATTTATTAATATTATATTTACAATTATATCATAGTTTATTAACAATGTCAACATAATTTTTGGACAGACCTCCTCTTTTCAGGGTGTTTTCGGGGGTGTTTTTGAGGGGGTTCGTCCAAAGGGAAAAATC
>JAEDJV010000168.1 GCA_016296165.1 Oscillospiraceae bacterium
ATAAAGTCAAGAAGGAAGTCAAGAGAAAACAGAAAGGTTTATGTGGACAATCATTATCAGATTATTATATTCGTACAAGGGAAAATAAAGAAAAAGAGGAATACAGTTCACTTGTCACTGAAACTGCATTCCTC
The DNA here is from genome assembly GCA_016296165.1 of Oscillospiraceae bacterium. Classification (GTDB taxonomy): domain Bacteria; phylum Bacillota; class Clostridia; order Oscillospirales; family Ruminococcaceae; genus HUN007. The sequence goes on from JAEDJV010000168.1 coordinate 135, forward strand.
AATATTATCGTTAAATACATATCTTAACGACAAAATCCATATAAATATTAGCATTTATAAATTGAAAAGTCAAGAGAAGGAAATGATTTTTTTTCTGACAAGGGGTAGTCCCAGAAATTAATCTCATATTCAGTACCCAAATATTTTCTACACTTGGAAAAAGAAAAATATATTTATATCTTGCATAGAGTTATAGAAATATATATGTTGAAAGATGTTGAATTGTTGAAAACTTGCCGGTTTTTTCTTTTCCAATGCGATAAATACAGAAATTTGTAAGAAAAAATTATGGGAAAAATATTGACTTTTATGCTTTAAAGTGCTAAAATATAGCTTAGGAGGATACAATTTTGCAAACAAAGTATGAGCAATATTCCAGACTTTGTGAAGAAACTTTGAATGGATTACTTTCTGACAAAAACAGCTGGCTTAGCTTTCTTGATACAGCATCAAGAATGTATAAGTACAACTTCGAGGATCAGATCCTGATTCATGCACAAAGACCGGAATGTAAAGCGTGTGCGGATTTTGATTTCTGGACAGGCAGAAATCGGATGAACAGACACATCCGTAAGGGTTCAAAGGCTATTACGCTTATTGATCGCGAGACACATAAAACGCATTATGTTTATGCAGTAGAAGATACAGAAGTGCGTAGCAGTGGCCTTTCAAAAAATCCTGATGATTTTATATGGCGAATAGACAAGGATAGACGTGAAGTCGTTAATGCTGCTCTCTGTTCCAAACTAAAAATCAACTCGGACTCACTTGAAAAAACTATAACCAGTATTGCTGTTTCAATGACAAATTCAAAACTGAAATATTATGATGAAGAGTTTGAAATGTTATGTCGGAATAACAATATTTCAAGCGAAGTGTTTCGTAATCGGTTCCGTGATATTATTGCTAACAGTTCAGTGATTATGTCAATGAAACGATGCGGTATAAGCACTGACAGACTTGAAACTAATCTGGATTTTGCCGGCCTTAGCGTTTTTCCTCCGGACTTTGCTGCATTAATTGGCAAAGCTACTGCCGATGTTTCAGCTATTGTAATACGCACAGCCGAAAACGTTGTAAAAGCTCAGCAGAGAATAGAAAGGGGTATGAATAATGATCAAAGAGGAAACATTACCAAAGGAAATGACAGAGAACGGGATACACTACATTCTGGACGAGAAAACACAGACCTATATCCCGGACTTTCAGGACAAAGAACCGGAGAAGATACACATCGGGAAATTCGGAAGGATGAGGGAAAAATATCTTCAGGAACATTACGGCGCGACATACAGCAAAATGCTGATGAAAAACGAACTGATTCCTCATCTGATATCAGTAGAGGAGCAAGCGATGATAATGGAAGAGCAGATAATGGAAGAACTGGCGGAAGCGGATGGAACGAACGAGGAACTGAAAGCGACAGATCAGATGAAGTGGGTCGGTCTGATGAACAATTACAGACAAACAGCACAGGAAATAATCCGGAAGGAACTGATAGAGAGAATGCCATAGAAGAAATTACAGCGGAGGCGGTTGCTTCCGCTGTATCTTTTGCGGGTATATCCTATGACAGCTCATCGGGAACAATTACAGAAAACACTCATGAAAAAATTGATTTTACTATCACTGATGAAAATCTCAGCATCGGCGGACCGAAAACAAAGTACAAGGCAAATATCGACGCAATTAAGCTTTTGAAACAGCTTGAACATGAAAACAGATTCGCAAGTGCTGAAGAACAGAAAGTACTTGCAAAATACGTTGGATGGGGAGGACTGAAGAATGCTTTTGAAAATTTCCATGATGACTGGAAAAAGGAAAATGCGGAACTAAAGGAGCTGCTTACTGAAAAAGAATATGCAAGTGCGGTAACATCGGTACTTGATGCATATTATACATCTCCAAGGATTATAGAATCCATATATACTGTACTTGAGAACAACGGATTTAACGGCGGAAGAATACTTGAGCCGGCAATGGGTACAGGTAATTTCTTTGGAAAAATGCCTGAAGAAATGCGTAAAAATTCACAGCTGTACGGTGTTGAAATTGATAGTATATCCGGAAGAATAGCAAAAGAGTTATATCAGAACGCCGATATCAGGATATCCGGATTTGAAAAAACAAATTTTTCTAATGCTTACTTTGATCTTGCTGTCGGAAATGTACCTTTTGGTTCGCACTCTCTGTATGAAAAAGAATACAGCAAATACAACTTTCGTATACACGATTACTTCTTTGCAAAGTCACTTGACAAGGTAAAGCCCGGAGGAATAGTGGCATTTGTTACTTCAACCGGTACACTTGACAGGAAAAATCCTGATGTTAGAAAATATCTGGCACAAAGGGCTGAACTTGTTGGAGCTATAAGACTTCCGGGGGGAACTTTTAAGGAAAATGCAGGAACGGATGTTGCATCGGATATTATATTTCTTCAGAAAAGGCCTGAGCCAATAGAGCTTACATCTTCATCTATGCCTTACTGGATCAGTCTTGGAGAAACGGAAAATGGTGTACCGGTCAATCTTTATTTTGCCGAGCATCCTGAAATGATACTTGGTGAAATGACCTTTGGAAATAAAATGTATGGAAGAGCCGATTCAACTACTTGTGTTCCGTTTGAAAATTCAAACCTGAAGGAATTGCTGGATGCTGCGGTAAAAAATATACATTTTAATGCTGCCAGAGAAGAATCAGTATTTATTGATGTCGAAGCTGAAAAAACACAAGCGGATACTGTTCCTGTACCACTCGGAACAAAGAATTTCAGTTATGTCACTGTTCAGGATAAACTGTATTTCAGAGACAATGAGATAATGCAGCCTTTTGATGGAAATAAGAAAGATGAGAATCGTATCAGAGGTATGATAAAGATACGCGATACTCTCAGAGAACTGATACAGGCACAGCTTGATAACGCTGATGATATAACTGTCAGAGACATTCAGGAAAAACTGAATTATGAATACGACAGCTTTGTTAGCAAAAACGGCAGACTTAATGAAAAAGCAAATAAAAAAGCTTTTGGAGATGATGCTTCTCTTCCGCTTCTTGCCTCGCTTGAAGAATATAAAGGTGCGGAATTTAAGTGTAAAGCTGCTATATTTGATCACAGGACAATACATGCGAAAACTGAGATTGATCATGTTGAAACAGCTAATGAAGCACTTGCTGTTTCACTTTCAGAAAAAGCTTTTGTTGATATAGAATTTATGCAGCATCTTACCGGAAAAACAAAAGATGAACTTCTTAGTGCTCTTAAAAATGTAGTCTATGAAAATCCTATGAAATCCGATGAAACCGGTAATCCTGTGATAGAAACAGCCGATGAATATCTTTCCGGAAACATCTTAAGTAAACTTGAATTTCTTAAGGTAAACTATCCGGAAGATCCTCGTTATACACATAACATAGCTGCTCTTGAAAAGGTTATGCCCGTTCCTCTTCAGGCTGCAGATATAGATATAAAACTTGGTGCGTGCTGGCTTGATCCAAAACTTATACAGAAATTTATGTATGAGACGTTTAAAACACCTGTCTATATGCAGCAGAGAAACTTCAGAAAGGATAGTATTCGTGTTGAATACTGTGATATGACTTCACTCTGGAATATAACAAACAAGTCTGATGATAAATATAATCAGGCTGCTAATTCACAGTATGGTACAAACGTTCGTTCTGCATATGCTCTTCTTGAGGATTGTCTTAATCTCAAGAGTACAGTTGTTCGTGACAGAATTGATAACCCTGATGGGACTCATACATATGTTACTAACAGGAAAGAGACTGAATACGCCCAGGAAAAGCAGCGTGAGCTTCAGAACAGGTTCAGGGAATGGATATATGAAGATCCTGAAAGACGGGAACAGGTGGTTGCTCAGTACAACAGAATATTCAATTCATCACGTCCGCGTGAATATGATGGCTCACATCTTTCTTTTCCTGGTATGAATTCAGAAGTGACACTTAGAAAACATCAGAAGGATGCTGTCGCGAGAGCTTTGTATGGCGGAAATACGTTGTTTGCACATGAAGTTGGTGCCGGTAAGACATACGAAATGATTGCTGCGGCAATGGAGGGGAAACGTCTCGGGTTACATAACAAAGCTCTGATGTGCGTACCAAATCACCTGACAGAGCAGATAGGCAGTGATTTCATACATCTTTATCCAGGTGCAAATATTCTTGTCGCAACTTCAAAGGATTTTCAGAAGAAAAATCGAAAGAAACTGTTTGCAAAGATAGCAACCGGTGATTATGATGCGGTTATAATCGGGCACTCCCAGCTTTCATTCCTGCCTATTTCAAAAGAAAGACAGGAACGTCTTATTAATGAACAGATTCAGGACGTAGTAGATGGCATTGCAGCTCTTAAAGAACAGAATGGTGAGGACTTTCAGATAAAGCAGCTTGTAAAGGTTGAAAATAATCTTCGTGTACAGCTTCAGGCTTTGCTTGATTCACCGAAGGATGATACTGTAACGTTTGAAGAACTGGGAATAGATAAGCTTATACTGGACGAAGCACATGAGTTTAAGAATTTGCTTATCACGACCAAGCTAAGCAATATATCGGGTATTTCAACGAACAGTGATGTAAAGAAAACTGCTGATCTTCTTATGAAATGCCGGTATCTTGATGAGCTGACAGGTGGAAAAGGAATAATATTTGCAACCGGCACGCC
>JAEDJV010000169.1 GCA_016296165.1 Oscillospiraceae bacterium
CAGAAACATACGATCCGTTTAATGATACGGAAACTGTAAGCGGATACAACATGGCCTATATATTCCATGTTATTGATCCTTCAGGAAAACATACTGATACATTCACTATAGATGAGATTGATAATTACGGAGATGCGGTAATATCAAATCTTGAAACTGATGAAGAAGGAAATCTCTATATGTGTTTTCAGGTTTTTAGTACTGATGGTATTTCCTCCGTTCTCTACAAGACGGATACACATGGAAAGATACTTAATAAGTTTTATGACGCTGAAGAAGTAAGTGTTGTAGGTGACATTATTTTTACTGAGGACAAAGACTATGTTATTTATCAGGATCAGAAAGGCAGTGTAAGCGCTGCTGAACTTGACTACAGCAATGATTCGTATAAAAAAACAGAAATCACCTATGATGAAAATGCAACCATCATAGGTGGAGACAGCGGATATGATTTTTACTATAAGACCGATGAAAAAATATTCGGGCATTCAATTGCTGAAAATAAAAGCAAGGGTGTTGCAGATTTTTCGTCTGATGATTTAAGCGATATTGATGTAAATGAAATATATGCAATCTCAGAAGATGAATTTCTCTGCAGTACGTATAATTCCGAAACGGGCGAATCCGGGGTAGTTATGATTTCAAAACACAGTTGACTTTTGAATGAACCTGTGATATAATAAAAACCGATTGGTATTTCTTAATACCTTAGATGATATTAAAAAGCTTTGATCGGGTTTGCTTATGCATAGTAGATTCATCGCGTTCAGGACTTTTCAGAGAGCAGGGATGGTGGGAACCTGCAGTCTGCGGTGTTTTGAATTTCGCCCCGGGAGCTGCCTGTGAAAAGCAGGATGTGAGTGCCGCATTAAGGCACAGCTGTTATCAGCACAGAGTGGCAGTATTCAGACTGCAATTTGAGTGGTACCGCGGAAACAACATTCCGTCTCATTGTATTTTTACAAAGAGACGGAATTTTATTTTTTAAGGAGGTAAAAAAATGAACGAACAGATTGTTCAGTTACAGCAGGAATTTGAAGACAAGCTCGCTGCAGTATCAGCCGCAGCCGATCTGGAGGAAATCCGAATTTCATTTTTAGGCAAAAACGGTTCTGTTACAGGACTTATGAAACAGATGGGTAAACTTTCACCGGAAGAGAAAAAATCTTTTGGTCAGCAGGTAAACCAGCTTAAGAATGCATGCACAGAAAAGATTAACGAAAAGCAGGCTGTTCTTGCGAAGGAAGAAATGGAACGTGAAATTAATTCAATGCCTGATTTTGACGTTGCAGTTCCTCCTCAGCTTGAAAGAGGCTCATATCATCCGATTACTCTTGTACAGAGAAAATGTGAAAAGATATTCAGATCCATGGGATTTACAGTTGAGGATTACAGTGAAGTGGTAACAGACTACGAATGTTTTGAATCACTCAATATACCTAAGTTCCATCCGGCAAGAGATATGCAGGATACTTATTATCTTGAAAACGGTCAGCTTTTAAAATCACAGACATCAGCTGCACAGAATGCTATTTACAGAAAATACAGAGATCAGCTTGTAAATGAAGGCAAGCCAATTCGTGCCATTTTCCCTGGAAGATGCTTTAGAAACGAATCAACAGATGCATGTCACGAAAATACTTTCTTCCAGATGGAAGGCGTCATGGTCGATAAAAACATTTCAATCTCAAATCTCATTTTCTTTATGAAGACAATGCTCTCAGAAGTATTTGAACAGGATATAAAAGTAAGACTTCGTCCTGGTTTCTTCCCGTTTGTGGAACCTGGTTTTGAACTCGATATAAGCTGTCTTATATGCGGCGGTGAAGGATGTCCTTCATGCAAACACAGCGGATGGCTTGAACTTTGTCCATGCGGAATGATTCATCCTAATGTTCTTAGAGAAGGCGGAATTGATCCTGACGAGTACACAGGTTTTGCCTTCGGTCTTGGTCTTACCAGACTTGCTATGATGAAGTACGGAATTAAGGATATACGTGATCTGAACGCTGGAAGTCTTACAGATCTTTCTCAGTTTACAGATGACAAATAAGGAGGTTTAACGAATGCTTATATCAATTAACTGGATCAGGGATTTCGTAGATCTTGAAGGTATTAATATAGATGAACTTATTCACAAGTTCTCACTTTCAACAGCGGAAGTTGAAAATGAAATCTTCTACAAGGGCAGTGACCTAAGCGGTGTTGTGGTTGCAGAGATCAAGTCTGTTGAAGAACATCCAAAGTCAAAGAAACTTCATCTTCTCAAAGTAGATGCCGGTGAAAAGGAACTTGTTGACGTAGTATGCGGTGCACCAAATGTCCGTGTGGGAATGAAAACAGCATTTGCAAAGCTCGGAGCACAGATTGGCGACATCACAATTGCTCCAAGAGATCTCGCAGGTTTTACATCACATGGTATGTGCTGTTCAGAAAAGGAACTCGGTATCAGTGATGATAATTCAGGTATCATGGAAATAATAGATGATGCAGCGGTTGGTACAGATATCAAGAGCCTGTATGAAATTGACGACATTATTTTTGAAGTAGACAACAAATCTCTCACAAACCGTCCTGATCTGTGGGGACACTACGGAATAGCACGTGAGATCGCTACTCTTGCAGGAAGACCGTTAAAACCGCTTGATACAGCAGATCTTTCAGTATATAATGATCTTCCAAAGGTTGATATTAAGATTGAGGATTCACTTTGCAAGCGTTATTCAGGTATCAGATTTGAAAACATCACAAGAAAAGTCAGCCCTGTAAACATGAGAATCAGACTTTTCTACTGCGGAATGAGAGCAATAAACTATCTTGCAGACCTTACAAACTACCTCATGCTTGAGATGGGTCAGCCAATGCACGCCTTCGACTCAAGAAAGGTTGAAAAGATAAGAGTTAAACGTTTTGAGAAGCCTTTTGAATTCACAACACTCGACGGCGTTTCAAGACATATAGATGAAAATACCCTTATGATTTGCAACGGCGATACTCCTGTTGCCATTGCCGGTATCATGGGCGGACTTGATTCAGAGATTGTTGATGACACAACATCACTTACTCTTGAATCAGCAAACTTTGACGCAGTATCTATAAGAAAGTCTTCATCACGTCTTTCACACAGAACAGATGCTTCAATGCGTTATGAAAAGAGTCTCGATCCGGAGATGACAACTGTTGCTGCTGCACGTTTTGTAAAGCTTCTTTCTGAATACGACAACGGTGTCAAAGTTACTTCATCACTTACAGATGAGTACGTTCAGAAGTTTGACAAGGTAACACTTAACTTTGACAAGAAGTTTGTTGACAGATACACAGGTATTGAGATTTCAAATGATACTATCGTAAAAACACTTACGTCACTTGGATTTGGTGTTAAGCTTGAAGGGGATGATTTTACAGTTGATGTTCCTACATGGAGAGCCACAAAGGATGTAACTATAAAAGCTGACATTATTGAGGAAATCACCAGAATCTACGGCTATGACAATTTTGATGTAAATACAGCCACAGCTCCTCTGTATCCGGTACGTATGTTTGAAGAAAAGAACGTTGAAGAACAGATTAAGGATATTCTTGTTAAACGTTTTTCAATGCATGAAGTTCATTCATATATCTGGGCATATGCTGATGAATATAAGAAACTTGGAATAGAAATTGAAGAAAATGTAAAGCTTTCCGGTTCTGTTAATCCAAATATTGAAACAATCAGACGTTCAATGATTCCTACACAGCTCTGTCAGGTAAGAGCAAATGTTTCATATGATACTGATTTTGGTATTTTTGAAATAGGACGTGTTGTAGACGGCCTTGATGAAAACGGGATTTGCCGCGAAAAGAAAATGCTCGGCATAACACTTTTCTCAAAGACGGCAGACACAGAAACACTCTACTTCAGACTTGTTAATATGCTTTCAGTAGTGATGGATGATATTAAGCACAAGCCGCTTTCATACAGGACAATTGCTCCTGACCATGCTTATATCCACCCTAAGAATTACAATCAGGTAATCTGTGACGGCAGGGAAATAGGTAAGACAGGTCTTGTTTATCCAACAGTTTTAAGAAAAATTGACAAGAAGGCAAATGTTGTATTTGCAGAACTTGAAATAGATGCAATTGTAAATACGGAGAACAAGGGAATTAAGTACGAAGAAACATCCAAATTCCCGTCAATCGACGTAGACCTTACATTTGTTTCAGAAAAATATGCTCCTGTTAAGGAAGCAATCGATACAGTAAATTCAGAGCTTATTAAGAAAGTAGCCCTCGTAGGTACTTACAGTGATGATCAGGGCAAGGCTATTACAGTCAGACTTAGTTTCGTTCATCCTGAAAGAACACTTACCAAGGAAGAAGTTATGGAAATCGCTGATAAGATTATAGAAATCCTTAAAAACCAGGGGATTGCACTTAAAGGCTGATAAAAAGACGGAAACTCATAAATAAGATTTTATGATTTGAATTAAGGCTGCGCAGAACATCCTGCGCAGCCTTTCTCTTTTTGCGGAAACCGAAACGGTTACCTGATGCATGCTTTATATCGAATAAACTTGATTGAGCAAATCAGAAACAGACAATATACTGAAAAACTGTCAGCTTACAGCGGAGAAATAATTCTGGTCGGAATCAACTATACAACAGATCCGAACACAGAATACAAGAAACATACCTGCAGGATTGAAAGGATAACCGAGGAATAATAAATGTATCAGAATTGTTCTTAATCTGAACAAAGATTATCTGAAAATAAAATATCCAGCCAAAGACAGAGTAAACCGGGTCTTTGACTGGATTATTTTTATAT
>JAEDJV010000170.1 GCA_016296165.1 Oscillospiraceae bacterium
TTTGAAGCGAAACCTCTTATATCAAAGCGAAAAACGTTATACTTGTTAAGATGTTTTTCAAAGCTGTCAGATTTTGAAATTTTCAGTTTGCTGAAAAGATCTCTTGAATCACAATCTCGGCTGTAATATGCGGAGAGCATATTTGCTGCCATTGATTTACCGAAGCGGCGTGGACGGCTAATGCAGATGTGTTTATCGGACGTATCCAATAAGCTGTTTGTGGCTTCTATCAGCATTGTTTTATCCACATATATTTTTGAGTTTACTGCCTGTCTGAAAAGATCGTTGCCGGGGTTAAGGTATATTCCCATTTTCACACCTCCCGAAATTATTCCGATGTTATTATCATTATTATACCACATATTCCCGCCCATTTCAATACTCGGGGATAAATTGTTGCATAAAGTTTTGCAAAAATATTTTTGACGATTCTTTTGGAATCATTACTAAAAAGAAAGAGCACACGGCGTAAACCGTATGCTCGGACGGAATACTAAAATAGCGTACAAAATAACGATAGCATTATCATCGTTTAGTATTCCCGTAAAAACTTAAATGGAAACGGCAGTACAGTATATTGATTATTCCTTACAAAATCCACCGCCATAAGCGGGAGAAGCGTTTCAAACTCTATGTCGCCTTTTTCCGAAACTACCTTTCTGACTGCACAGGCATTATGAACGGAAGTCTGAAGTGCATTTCTTTTCGTACCCACAAAATACCTGAATTCATTTATTCCCTTCTCATCTGTATGTATATAGTATTTTATATCAAGTATATTATCAAGCAGGTATTCATTTTCAAAATCTTTGCTTTTGATCTCTGAGTTTATTCTTATGCCGTAATTGCTGTGCAGAAATCTGTTCACTTTCTTAAATGCATTTGGGTGACGCTTGTAATCCATAATCTTGTTTATTTCCCTTTTTTCAATACTATCCTCACATATTTCTAAAGACTTTTTCAGATAACAAACATATTCCGCATATTCAGCGTGTGCAGCTTCAAATTCATCCAGCGCATCAATAAGCACAGCTTTTTCTATCCTGATATGGGGATCGGTCTCCTCAAGTCCGTTCCATATTGCATGAATATTGGGCATGGTGGACATTGGAGTTCGTATTATGGAATGAATATTGTCAGACTCATAATATACAAGCCCTTCAACATCTTCCTTAATTTTTCCTGCATTGTAATCTGCGATCTCATATGCTCTGATTATTTTTTCATGAAGCTCCAGAATCTTTTTATCATTATCGGTAAATTCGTTAAACTTCATTACTCCGTTTGGTGAGATTGTCACCGTTGTATATTCATACCAATGGTATACTTTTTTTCCTGCAGAATTAATATGCGAAGTCTCATTATCATCATCTGTTTTTTTACGCATCACAAAGGTAACATCTCTGTCATATCCGATACTCTGCCAGTCAAAAACAGTTATGCGTTCACTTTGAATATCTCTTTTTATTACCAGCTCCTGCAAAAGTTTGTTTATCATTGGATGAGCTCTATTTTTATCCTTTCCATAAAGCAGCTCGGCTTCCTGTGCACTTTCTATTGTTACATGCTGGACAATAATATTTTTCGGAATACTTTCATGCAAATCCGTAAGATCATTTTCCGAATAATATTCCTTATCATGTATTATTCTGATGTTGAATGCATTTTTGTGAAGTGTTCCCATAACAGCATTCAGACCATAATATTTTTCCAGCTCGCTCTTTATCTTTTCCGAAAGTTCCGACGATTCCTCGGTACCGATCTCATCTGCAATATATATGGGTGAATCTATCAATCCTGAAAGATGCTCGGGATCCATTGCTTTTTTCTGTTCCACAGATACCTCAAATTTATTTGCCTTCGGAATAGGAACAGATTCAAGTGTCATATATTTACCCAGCTTTTTTTCGGAATCATCAAGAAGCTTTTTCAGAATACCCAATCTGCAGGAGCGGTATGCATCTATATTTTTTATATTAAGAAAAGGGGCAGTATTATGTTTTCCGTTGTATGAACCGCCTTCGGTAAAGGAATCGCATTGTTTGTCAGTTTTATTTTTTCTTCGGAATGCACCGCTTTTTTTATCAAAAACATATTCTCTTTTCTTACCGTTATCGGACGTACGGAATGACTTTACTTTCAGAGAAAGGTACATTCCCGGCGCAAAAGCGGCTTCAAGCATATACAGCGAATATATTTTTCCTTTTCTGCGTTTTATCCAATCGGGACATGAATAAAAGAGTTTGCCGGTGAGGTTGTGATACGTTCTTTCCTCACTTGAAGAATTGCTCAGTGAATTAAGAAGGAGCTGTGCAAGGAGCCTGTCATTATAATAAAAATATGTCTGTCTATCTGTCTCATCGAAAATATTGATCTTTTTGACTGCTGCATCTTCATATTCATTCTGTATTTCCATACGATAATCATACTCGTCTACTGATTCTTTTCTGAATAGTACAAGCACATTTTTACCGTACATATACTGAACAGCAACGGCTTTATATTTTACGGAAGGCGTATCAAGTATGTTGGTTTTCTGCAGACCTTTTGGCTTTGTAATCACATAAATATCAAAGTCCCTGTCTATAGCTTCGTAATTATATTCAGCATGAAACTGATTAGTATAAATTCTTCTTTCCATTACTCATAATCCTCCTTTTTCAGTTTATCGAGTGCTCCGCATATGATTTTCCCGTTTTCATCAATAAGTGCAGGAATTTCAATTATTCTCGAATCCTCTGTTTCCGAGCATATGAAATCACCGTTTTTTACAATATTGATGATATAAACTCTTCTACCGCCGATATGGTCAAGCTTACGGATAATTTCATTTCGCAGTTCATCCTTATCCTGTATATAAGAATATTTCCAGTTTTTGAAATCAACATAAACTCCCTCTGACATTTCATAATCAAAGAACTCGAATTTATCCGCATCTGTAATATCACTCAAATGAATGCCACGTTCTTTTTCAAGTATAAATCTGCCTGCAACCTCACCAAGAGCACCCTTGTAGATATTATGAAAAAGGACAGGGCTCATCATATACATTTTCTCTTCAAATCCAACAGCGTAACCGTTTTGGATAAACATATTCCTCATTCCGTTATATCCGAGAATAGCCTCAAGACCCGATTCTTTCTCTGACATTTCACTTACAGTCACTTCGCCAGTAATGCTTTTCTGCTTAGCACGCCCACTGTTCCTGAAGGCAGTTGCATCATTTCCGAAATCAATGGTAACATCGGTAAAATCTGAATACTGAGAATAAAAATACCTTGCCTGTTTTTCGCCCGAAGTAATATAATATTCCCGTATCAGGTCAATCAGAGCAAGCTCATTTTCATCGGCAGTCGGATATCTCAGTACTATCTCACGAAGCTCTTTCCAGAACATAATGCTTTCCTCTGTCCAGTTTCTTGAAAGCGTGCTTCTGATTTTCCACTTGCCTTCTGTGGAAATCCTTTCTGCATTATTAAGGACTCGATTTTCAGTATCAGAAGTGGGTTTTCCAAGTTGTGTACGCAGTATAAGAATACTTTCCATTTCAGGCGACAATATGCTTTTCTTCATTTCCGATACATCTAGCTCACTAAGAAGCTTCTCATCAATATAAAGATATATATGAGGATTTTTCATAAAGGTCCTGTTCATTCTTCCCACAGCCTGTATCACATCTTTGGTTTTCTTTATCCTGACATCTCTGCAGTGATAAAGATCATTTCCAATATTATGCTTTTTGCCGCTGTATGCTTTGAATGCCTGCTTTATCATTTCATTCTTTTTGCTGTAATTTATCTCACCTATATTATACAGCTCCTCTGCATGGGTAAGCATGGTGATCATATCTGTCCCTGTTATTGCCCCTTCCGAATAGGTGTTTACAAGAACATGGGTAATATCTCCAAGATAAAGAGCATCAAAATCTTTGGTAAGGTGACGTTTGTCACCGTTATTCAGATTGGGGGCAAGTTCTGTCGTTGTGATACCGGCGGGAACATTATACTGTAAATTCTGTCCTGCTCCGATAGTAGCATATGATGACATTACAAATCTTTTTTTACCTTTTTCAAGCTCTGCAAGAAGAATCTCCTTATCGGAATCAAAAGAATTTCCCGAAAGGACAAAAAGTGCATCTTTATCATATTCTGCACATGTATCCTCAGCAGCAATTTCAAACAGCTTTTGCAGAAGATCCTTATCCATTGAAGAGGTGTTTTTCTTTGGCAGAGCCATTCCAAGATAAAGAAAAGATCTGATATCATCGTGGATCCAGAATCTGCACATCACTCTCAGTAGATTGCAGTATCTTTCGATCTCATTCTTTTTCGATGTACAGTTATTTATAAGCCGTGCAGCATCTTCCGCAAGCTGTTCTGAGTCAAGTATTTCACTGCATATTTTTTCTGCATCGGCAGTGCCGTTGTATGATTTCAGCATTTCGGCATGAACTTTCACAAAACCTCCTTTGTATGGCTGCCATATCCTGTTTGTTTCTGCTTTTACGCGTTCATACAATTGCTTATCCATCGGATGATAAAGCGCTCCAAGCTTTGAACGAAGATAGCTGTGGTTATAGTTGCCTATAACAGTACTTACTTCTGCGGTTGCAGAGACCGCAAATACTGTTGCATTTTCAGCAAGAAATCTTATTATTTTTTCGGGAGTATCGGACATACGAATAAACTTGATATTTGTGGTTTCATAATGTTCATCGGAATCTTCAAGTTCAAATATCTCCATACCCT
>JAEDJV010000171.1 GCA_016296165.1 Oscillospiraceae bacterium
GTAACCAGTGGAAATTCTGCTATTGCATAGCGAATTTCACAGCTCGCACTATGCTTTATTTGTAACACTTGTGTATTGATTCTCCTGATGATTTTCGGCGTTCTGATAATGCATATTTTAGGACTTGAATTGTCAGTCTCAATACTCATAAACGTTCTTATGTTTTTTATGTATGCTTTTCTGGAAGAACGATGTATTTCGAAATATATCAATGGCAGCGTTAAATGGTTATATAACAGAATTAAGATCTCAAGACGTCCTTAAAAGAAGTTTGAATGAGATATTTATTTTAATTTCGGTATAATAAAAAACGGTCAACCGCAGTATGAATTGTCTGCGATTGACCGTCTCGTCATTTATATTCAAATTTTAATATCACACATACACCATAGCCGGATAAACAATCTCTTTGGCTTTCTCTGTAAATATATTACCAATCCTGCCGACTTCGACAAGGTTACCGGACTCGACAGCGGCACGGTATTCAATGTCCTCATTCATAAGCTTTTCAGCCTGATTCATAACAGCATCTCTGATTTTGATATCAAGCTCTTCAAGATATTCAATGATCTTTCCTTCATCAACGAGCTTCTGAAGCCTTTCAGGATTGTTTTCAGCTGAATAATGAATGTGGTATTTAAGGTGATCGCCGTAAATATTTGTGATCTCGCCGGTTTTAAGGTTTTCTACTGTAAGATTCTCAGTGTCAAGTGTCCATGTATCATTTTTGATAATCGTATTATCAGCCTCGTTTTCTGTATCTTATTTCTTTCTTTTGATTAATACAAATGCTCCGACTCCAACAGCAGCAATTCCGCATACAGCTAACGGAATCGCAGGAGAAGCACCTGAACGGCTTGCTGTGCCATTCTCAGCTGTCACCGGATTAGTTTTCACTCTCAGCTTTTGCAGGCTGTCCAACGACGCGTGGAGAGTCTTCTCCGTCATCGTCAATAAACAGGAAAGGCGCAACCGGAATTTCGTCCTCTTCAAGTGTGCTGAACGGCATGAACATATCAGCTGTGTCTCCGTTCTCGTCAATCATATTCCATTTACCTGAAATCAGTCTGAAGCTGTATTTGTGTTCCGGGGTAGTGATGAACCAGTTTCCGTCCTCGTCATCATCAAAATCCCATTCGCTTACAAGATCTCTGTAATAGTCAGCGTAGGAATATTTAATCTGACCGATGTCATACCAGCTGTAGTTATCGTCACCGTAATTATCTTCAACCCACTTTTCAAGAATGTGTCGCTTATAGCTCGCTTCAGGGAAGATTACACCGTCATCGCCGCGTCCGTTCCAGTTTTCTTCCCATAACTCACTGATAACAGTATCCTTACTAATCATATCTGTTTCATCAGCATATGAAGTATAGCTTATTTCGGTTCCGGCAAGAACAAATCCTGCCAGAACACCGGCTAAAATATTCTTTAATCTCATGTCGTTTTCTCCTTGAATATATATCTTTATCTCTGGGATTCCCGTATTTTTCTGTGTATCATACGGGAGTCCCTCGTATTTATTATAACTTTTTGCGTATGTGTGCGTATTTGAACTATTTACCGTATTTTTTAAAATACAGTTCCAGAGCACGTTCAATCGTATCGTAAATATCTTTTTCGGAACTGTCTTTGAAGTATTTTTTAAATGATTCATGGCTGATTTTAACAGCTTTTCCTTTGACAGTCGGTTCAGGTTCTTTCTTTTTTCCGTCAAGAATACGAATAATATCATCCATTGTTAGATTACAGAATTCATCTGCTGAGTCTCTCAGAAGCTTCGCTTTTTTCATATCAACAGGGAAGTCATCTATAACTTCAGCTATCCTTTTCTGTGTCTGCTCATTCAGAAATGATATCTCAACTGCGCTGCGGACTGCAAGTGTTCTGTCATCAACATATTTTTTCAGATCATCAAGAAGCACGTTTACTCTGAGAAGTCTTACAACTGAAGCCTTGCTCAGACCATATTCGGCTCCAACTTCACGACTTGAATCAAATCCATTTTCATTGTTTGATTCCATTGGACGCAAAGTTAAACCATCTGTCCCCTCAAGAGTCTGTATCTCTCTGATAATATCATTTCTCTTGCCCTGGGAGAACATGGCGTCGTGCCTTTCGGCAACTACTGCAGCCTGTTCACTTATCTTCAGATTATCGAAACCTCGCTGGATTAAATTGGATTCTACTACATACATTTCTGCTTCTTCAGGTGTGAGACCTTCCTTAATAATTGCAGGAACGGAAGGAAGACCTGCTGCTTTTGAAGCGTTCCATCTGTTGTGTCCGATAAGTATTTCGTAGAATCCGTCACCGGAAGGCTGTACTACTATAGGACAGAGAACTCCGTTTGCTCTGATGCTGGCTACCATGTCATCGAGTCTTTCGCCTGAATACATCTCAAACCTGTGGTTGTGGTATGGTTTAAGCATTTCGCATGGTATCTGCTTTACTGCATTCTGAAGTGCAGGAGGTGTTGCAAGCATTGCCTTTAAATCAAACTGAGTGTTCATTATAATCTACCCCTTATTGTGCTATATTTGTATTATTGCGGCATCTTGAGAGTATCTCAGATGTCAGCTGAGCATATTCCATGCCGCGTCTGCATTCGGTTATACACAGCTGTACTTTATTTTCACAGCTTTTCTGAGCTTCTACAGATTTGCTTATGGATGTTTTGAAAAGAAGTTCTACGTATTTTTCTTCAAGCTTTTTCATAGCTGATTTGCTGACTGTAGTTCTTTCTGTCATTGCCGGCATAATTCCGAGAATTGATAAGTTCGGATTTATTGTGTCCCTGATCTGTTCATAAAGATTTTCAAGAGCAGCAAGACCGTCCATTGAGAACTTCTGAGTCTGAACTGGTATCAGTACTTTATCCGCTGCCGCAAGTGCATTAACCAGTAATGTTCCAAGTGAAGGAAGGCTGTCAATCAGAATAAAGTCATAGTTTCTGCTGATTTCTTCAGAAAGAATACGTCTGAGAATTGTTTCTCTTGATAAAGCAGTTGACATCATTGTTTCGGAACCTGCAAGATTCAGATCAGCAGGAATATAGTCAACGTCAATGTCATCACAGTGGCGAATCGCTGATTTTACAAGCTCCGGACTTACTTTGCCATTCATACATGCAGTCATAATCAGATAAGTCATTGAAGGCTTTTCATCTGAGACATGCAGTTTATCGTCCTTATCATACTTATTATTTCTGAGATGGCCACCAAGTACAATCATATCTCCTTTATGATAATACAAATTAACCACTTTTGCAAGACTATTCCACGAGATGCAGTTAAAAAAATCTGTTTCAAAGTTATCTTTGCCTTTTTTCTTAGGTCTGTCTGTTGCTATGCTAAAGCGACAAAACTGTGAGTTTTCCGTGCTTTTAAGCTCCGGGTCTGCTGTTAATCTGCCCATAATTATAATATTGTTAAGCATTCTATCAAATCCTTTCGTCTGAGTGTATTGATATTATACACCGACATAATACTATTGTCAAATATAATTTTTTGAAATATTTTTCATGTTTTTATATTCGTGAATACTGCAGCAATATCAATAATGAAATTCATGTATAATACATATATTTGACATGATACAAGATAGATGGTATAATTTTTTTATTGAACCACGATTCTATAAGGAGTGAACCTGATGAAGATTTTTACTCATACATGTGAAATATGCGGAAATGAATTTCAGACCGCCAGCAATACTGCAAAATACTGCAAATACTGCCGCGGAAAAGCTCAGTATATGAGAAACAAGGCTTATGCGGAAAAGAAAAAGAATAACGAAACCCAGCCTGTAGGCAGTACGCAGAAATGTCCGGTATGCGGAAAAGATTTTGTCAAGAATACCGGAATTCAGAAATTCTGTTCGGACTGTAACCATGCGCAGATGATTAAGAAGAAAACTGTTTCAAGCAGTCAGTATAACAAAGAGAATTACGAGCAGGTTCGTTTTATACTTCCTGTTGGACAGCGTGAGCTTCTTAAGGAATATGCGGCATCCGTAGGACTAAGCGTAAACAAGCTGCTTGTAAAGTCTATTATTGAGTATCAGAACAATCATCCTACAGATGTGCCTAAGCTACCTGATCCGGATGCACCTGAAACAGAAAACTGATTATTCCAGTGAACCTTTTTTCTTTCTGAGGTTCTGTACATCACGTTCATTTTTCAGATAGTCTTCAAGAGTCTGACGTGCGTAGTTCAGTTCATTTATTTCAGACTTTAAAACCGAATATTCATTGTTTTTGGCGGAACGTTCTTCTTTAAGAGCGTTCCTTTTTCTTTCAAGACTTTCAGGTACATGCGTGTGGTAGAAAAGTCAGAAGGCGTAACTCACGCAGTTGCGCCGATTATGCCGCATCTAAAAACAAAAAAATCTCACACTCTGGTAGAGGGTGAGAAGAAAATCCGGTAGATAATAAAAAAATCCGTATTGAAAAATACGGTTAATTTGGTACAAAATAGGTGAAATTTACGTCATTATAAACAAAAAAGACACTCAAAAGAGCATCTTATTTGTTAAAAATAGTGCCGCTGACCGGACTTGAACCGGTACGGATGTTATTCCGAGGGATTTTAAGTCCCTTGTGTCTGCCTATTCCACCACAGCGGCTTATGTATTCAACTTCATAACGCTTAATAATTATAACATATACAAACACAAATGTCAATACTTTTATTAAAAAATATTTTTCAGGTATATA
>JAEDJV010000036.1 GCA_016296165.1 Oscillospiraceae bacterium
TAACTTTAAGAATACATGAAACACAATGGTTTTTCAATACCCTATATTAAATTTTCATCGACCAAGAGTGCAGATGACTCAAAAAAATCTAAACAAATACATAAAAAGCATCAAATTTGCCATAACAAAGTAAAAATATTTCTTTTTTTACAAACTACTTGCAAACATCTCGTAAAAATGATATTATAAAAGGGAATGGATTGTATGGTAAAAGTCAATCCCTGGCACAATTTTTAATTCAAGTTTTATAATTTTTCAGTAAAAAGGAGAAACATCCAATGAATTTTGGCTATTTTGATCTTAAAAACAAAGAATATGTTATCACAAAACCAGACACACCGGCTCCATGGGTAAACTATCTTGGCTCACCTGAATACGGTGCTATCATTTCAAACAACGCTGCAGGTTACAGCTTTGTTAAGTCAGGTGCAAACGGGAGAATCTCAAGATTCAGATTCAACTCAAACATGGCACTTCCTGGCAGATATATATATATCAGAGACAATGATACAAAGGACTACTGGTCAGCTTCATGGCAGCCTGTAGGCAAGCCGCTTGACAAGTTCAAAACAAAGACAGTTCATGGCACAGCATACACAGTTATCAGCTCTGAATATGAAAATATCGCTTCAGAAGTAACATATTATGTTCCTCTAGGGAAAACATACGAAGTATGGAACACAAAGATTACAAACAACGACAGCAAGCCAAGAAATCTTTCAGCATTCGGATTTATTGAATTCACAAACGAAGACAACTACGAACAAGATCAGGTAAACCTCCAGTACTCACTCTTCATTTCAAGAACGAGCTTTGAAAAGAACAAAATTCTCCAGCACATCAACGAAAACGAAAAGAAAGATGAAACAGGATCAAACCACAGAGAACGTTTCTTTGGTATGGTAGGAGCAGAGATTTCCGGTTACTGCGGCAACTTTGACAACTTCATAGGCTCATACAGAACCTACTCAAATCCTGTTGCTGTTGAAAACGGTAAGTGTGACAACACAATGAACTTCAACTCAAATTCATGCGGTGCTCTTCAGTCAGACTTAACTCTTGCTCCTGGTCAGTCTGTAACACTCACATACATTCTCGGACAGGCTGATGATGTTAAGGCTTCAGCTGTAATCGACCAGTACAATGACAGGACTCTTGCTGACAGAGAAGTTGAAGAGCTCAAGAACTACTGGCACAGCAAACTTGATAACTTCCAGGTTGAAACTCCAAGTGAAGAATTCAACAACATGATTAATGTCTGGAACTCATATCAGTGTTTCATCACATTCATCTGGTCAAGAGCTGCATCATTTATCTACTGCGGTCTCAGAAACGGTTACGGCTACAGAGATACTGTTCAGGACATTCAGGGTATCATTCATCTGGATCCTGAGATGGCTGCAGACAAGATTCGTTTCATGCTTTCTGCTCAGGTTGACAACGGCGGCGGTCTCCCGCTTGTTAAGTTCGATCATAATGCAGGTCATGAGGACACTCCTGATGACGCTTCATACGTTAAGGCAACAGGACATCCTTCATACAGAGCTGACGATGCCCTCTGGCTCTTCCCTACAATTGAAAAATACATTGGTGAAAGCGGAAATATCGCATTTCTTGATGAAGTTATTGTATATGCAAACGGCGGCGAAGATACTGTTTACGATCACCTCAAGAGAGCAATCAAATTCTCAATGGATCACATGGGTGACCACAACATGCCTGCAGGTCTCCACGCTGACTGGAATGACTGCTTAAGACTCGGTGCAAAGGGCGAAAGTACATTTGTTGCATTCCAGCTTTATTATGCAATTAATGTTCTCAGAAAATATGCTGAGAGAAAGAACGACACAGAGTACATCCAGTACCTTGACAAGATTCAGGCAGATCTCGCTGTTTCCCTCGACAAATGCTGGGATGAAGACAGATACATCAGAGGCATTCGTGACAACGGCGTTATCGTTGGCGCAAAGAAAGATCCTGAAGCAAACATGTGGCTCAACCCACAGAGCTGGGGTATCATCTCAGGTTTCTCTTCAAAGGAAAGAGCTGAAAAGTCAATGCAGACTGTTGAAGATATCCTGAGCACTCCTTACGGAATAAAGCTCCTCGATCCTCCGTATGCTGACCACCACTTCAACGGCGCTCTTATGCACATATTTAACGCTGACACTAAGGAAAACGGCGGTATATTCTCACAGCCTCAGGGATGGGCTATCCTTGCTGAATCTCTCATCGGCCATGGCGACAGAGCGTTTAAGTATTTCATGAACAGCGCTCCTGCAGCTATGAATGACAAGGCTGAAATAAGAGTTATCGAACCTTATGCTCACGGCCAGTTTACAGAATCAAAGCGTTCACCATACGAAGGACGTTCACACGTGCACTGGCTCACAGGTACAGCTTCAACAGTTATGGTAGGCTGTGTTGAAGGTATATGCGGAATGCGTCCTGACGCTGATGGTCTTCACATTAATCCTTCAATCCCTTCTGAATGGAACAGTTTCTCAATCAAAAAGTTCTTCAGAGGCAAATGGCTTAACATTAAAGTTGACAACAGCGCACACGTACAGAGTGGCGTAAAGGAAGTTATCATCAACGGCGCAAAGGCTGAAGGCGATTATGTTCCTGCAGACGTTCTCAAAGATACAAACGAAATCACAGTAGTGATGGGATAATTATTAATCATGAACATCGTTGATTTTGTCATGATGAAAAATATGCTGATTTCTTAATTAACATCTGAAATATTTTTCCAGTTTTGCACAAACAACTTGACAAGTCTGTATTTTTATGATAAAATATCATTAATTAAATAACTTTAATCTTGCAGCGTCAAAGGGGTGCACCACCACGGGTGCATCCCTTTTTCTGCATTTTTGAAGAATTAATAAAAGGAGGTTTTTATCCATGACTGTAAACGGAAAACAAATTTCACTTGAAACGCCAGTATCAGTAAGCGAATTTTTAACTGAGAACAATTATCAGACTAAACGCATAGCTGTAGAAATAAACGGAGAAATACTCCCAAAGTCCCAGTACGAATCCCGTATCCTCTCCGATTCTGATACAATCGAAATTGTAACCTTCATGGGCGGCGGTTAAGAAAATCCATAAATATATTCTAAAATACAAAAGCCCAATAATTTCAAAGGAAGATAAAAACATGAATAAAGACAATCTTATAATAGGCGGACATTCATTTTCATCCCGTTTCATTCTGGGATCCGGAAAATTCTCCGTAAAAGACACAAAAACAGTACTTGAAAACGGCGGAGTTGAGATGGCAACTCTCTCTGTAAGGAGGGCCAATACAGGCGACAAGGAAAATATCCTGGACTACATCCCTGACGGAATCACACTTCTCCCTAATACAAGCGGTGCGAGAACAGCAGATGAAGCTGTCCGCATCGCCAGACTTACAAGAGAAATGGGCTGCGGAGAGTTTGTAAAGATTGAAATCATACGTGATTCAAAATATCTCCTCCCTGACAACGAGGAAACTATCAAAGCAACAGAAATACTTGCAAAGGAAGGCTTCATAGTAATGCCTTACATGATGCCGGACCTTGCTGCAGCAAGAAAACTCGAGGCAGCTGGTGCCGCATCAATAATGCCCCTTGCAGCGCCTATAGGAAGCAACAAGGGACTGTGCACAAAAGACTTTATAAAAATTATAATCGAAGAAACAGACCTTCCTGTAATAGTAGACGCAGGAATAGGTAAACCATCACAGGCATGTGAGGCAATGGAACTGGGATGTGCGGCAGTAATGGCAAATACTGCGATAGCAACCGCAGGAGACGTTGCTCTTATGTCAAAAGCATTTAAACTTGCTGTGGAATCCGGTCGTCTTGCTTACCTTGCAGGAACAGGACGTGTGCTTGAAAACAGAGGCGAAGCATCAAGCCCGCTTACAGGATTTCTTCATGATTAAGCGGAGGTAATTTGGAATTGAACAACAACAGAATTGATCATATGAAATACCTTGAGGGAATGGAAGTTATCGAAACAGACATTCCTGACAAAGTAATTGCTGCAATGAACGACTTTGACTACAGCAGCTATAAAGCGTCAGACGTTACTAACGCTCTCCGGAAAGATGTTCTCTCACCATACGACTTTGGTGCACTCCTCTCGCCTGCAGCTGATCCTTATCTTGAACAGATAGCGCAAAGAGCAAAGGAGGAAACCAGAAAACATTTCGGCAACTCTGTAACGATGTTTACCCCCCTGTATATAGCAAATTACTGCGAGAATCACTGTATATACTGCGGATTTAACTGTCACAACAAGATAAACAGGGCAAAACTTAACTCTGAGGAAATAGAACACGAAATGGAACTAATTGCTCAGACAGGTCTTGAAGAAGTACTGATCCTTACAGGCGAAAGCAGGAAAATGTCTGATATAAAATATATCGGAGAAGCCTGCAGAATTGCCTCAAAATATTTTCGCGTAATCGGACTTGAGATATATCCGGTAAACTCTGATGAATACAGATATCTTCAGGAATGTGGAGCTGACTATATAACTGTATTTCAGGAAACCTATGACAGCGACAGGTATGAAACACTCCACCTTGCCGGACACAAGAGGATTTTCCCTTACAGAATAAACGCACAGGAAAGAGCTCTTATGGGGGGGATGAGAGGAGTAGGATTCGCCGCACTTCTCGGACTTTCTGATTTCAGAAAAGATGCATTTGCTACAGGAATGCACGCATATCTCATCCAGAAAAAATATCCTCATGCAGAGATAGCATTTTCCTGTCCAAGACTCCGACCTACTATAAACCATGATGAAATCAATCCTAAAGATGTTCATGAACGTCAGCTTCTGCAGGTAATGTGTTCATACCGCATTTTCATGCCTTTTGCCAGCATGACTATATCGACTCGTGAACGTGCCGGTTTCCGGGACAACGTCATTGGTCTTGCAGCAACAAAGATATCCGCAGGTGTATGTACCGGTATCGGAGGACATGACGGTGAAGAAGAAAAAGGTGATTCTCAGTTTATTATCTCCGATCCGAGAAATGTGGAAGAAGTCCGTCAGGCTATAAAGGACATGGGATGTCAGCCTGTATTCACAGACTATGTAAGGGTTTAATATGTATGAGAATATGCGTTACAAACAGAAATCTCTGCTCAGGTGACTTTTTTGAAACGGTCTCAAAGGCATGCCAGACTGCAGACATGGTAATCTTAAGAGAAAAAGATATGAGCAGCACAGAATACGAAAAAACTGCTGAAACCGTACAGAAAATCTGCAAAGACAATGATACCCTTTTCTGTATAAACACGTTCTCAGATATCGCTGAGAAAATTAAACCTGATGCACTCCAGCTATCATATAATGATTTTATTAAATACACGAAAAAGGAAATACTTACAGGCGTATCAGTCCATTCTCTTAGCGAAGCATTATCGGCTGAAAAATACGGCGCTGATTTCCTTATTGCTGGTCATATTTTCGAAACCGACTGTAAAAAAGGACTAGCTCCCCGCGGAGAAAAGTTTTTAACAGAAATCGTTTCAAATGTTGAAATTCCGGTCTATGCCATTGGCGGAATCAATCCGGAAAATGAATCTGAAGTTTACAAATGGGGTGCTGACGGCGTCTGCATAATGTCAGGCTACATGAGATAAAATAAAAATCATAAAACTCTCCCCTTCTGAATATACTTTCATATAAAGTATTTTTCCAAAGGGGAGAGTTTATTAATATGACAGACGATAAAATCATACGCAAAGCTCATAATATCATAATGGAAAACAGAAAAACCCTGTCTGTATCCGGCGTAACTGATGTGGATAACTTTGATGAAAAGGAAATCCTTATATATACCCAGTTAGGCGAACTTACTGTGACCGGGAAAAATCTTCATGTAAATTCCATGAGCATAGAGACAGGTGAGATGACCGTAGAGGGAGATATATGGGGATTAAACTACGGTGACAAGGACAGAAAAGGTCCTGTGTCGTTTATCGGGAAACTCTTCAGATAAACGGGGGAAAAGCAGTTGAGACTTGAATCGTTTTTCACTGTATCAGAACAGATGCACCTTTTTCTGTTAAGCTGTTTTCTCGGCATTCCGATTGGTTTCTTTTATGATATTTTCAGGATTATCAGAATAATACTTCCTCACAACAGCCTTGCCACCGCAGTTGAGGATGTATTATTTTTTGCTGTTTACTCAGTATTTATTATGTCCTTTACCTTTGCCGCAGCCAGAAGCGAGTTCCGTATGTACTTTGTCGCAGGAAACATTACAGGATTTGCATTTTATTATTTTACTGCCGGGAAATTTATTGCCGGATTTTTTGTAAGAATAAGCTTTATAATAAAGAAAACCTTGGTTAGTATATTCGTTTCAATGAATAAAAACAGGAAAATTCAATAAAATTTCTCAAAAAACGCTTGAACGAACAAGTTTTTTGTAGTATAATTAAATTGTATAAACAGATTATCATAAAGGAAAGTGATACTAATTGGGTAAAAAAGAAACTGGAAAGAATGCTCTAAAAGTTTGCGGCAGAGCAATTATAATTATCTCTGTTATAGCATGTTTTATTTCTATAATTTCTACCCAGGCGTCTCTTGCAGAAAAACGCGAAGAACTTCAGGAACTCAATGTTAAGATTGAGGAAATAAACAACCAGAACGAAGAATATAAACGCCTTTTTAACGAGGATGATATCAATGCCTACAAAGAAAAACTGGCAATAGAAAACATGAACTATGCTTATCCAAACGAAATCAGATTTTATGATACATCAAGAAATTAACAGATTATTTAGGAGGATACTATTTTTTTATGTCGCTTGAAACAGGTAAAATTTATGATGGAAAAGTTCGCAATATCGCCCCTTACGGAGCTTTTGTGGAAATAACTCTTGATGGAAAAGTTCATGTAGGTATGGTTCATATCTCAGAGATTTCAAACACTTATGTAAATGAAATAAAAGATCATCTGTCCGAAGGTCAGGAAGTAAAGGTTAAAGTATTAAACATTGACGAAAACGGAAAAACAAGTCTCTCAATCAAAAAAGCAATGGATAACCCTGTTCCAAGACCAAGACAGCAGGTTTCTAAAACTGACAGATCTGAAAAGTTTGAAAGAACAGACAGACCAGAAAGAAACGGACAGAGAAACTTTGGAAACAGAGAAGGTTCAAACGGTTTAAGCCGCCCTCAGGCTCCGGCTAAGCCTCAGACTCCGGAAAGTGCCTTTGAAGATATGCTTTCAAAGTTCAAGCAGAGTAGTGAAGAAAAAATGAGCGATCTGAAAAGAAATATAGACAGTAAACGTCGTAGCGCAAGACGTGGAAAATAAACAAAAAACACATACCGTCCGGTATGTGTTTTTTGTTTTAAAGATTAAACTCCGCATTCATCATAGTCTTTCCATTTATCCTTGTATTCACGGTTTTGCTTGATTTTTAATATGATAAAGGAAATTGCACCTATAACAACCGTAAAAGATAAGATAACGGATGTTAAGGTACTGAGAACGAGTGCTTTTTCTTCAACTTTTTTCATCGTTTTTGTCCTTTCTCCTTAATCCTGACAATTATCCCCCTAAATTAATATCACCCGACATAATTAAATGGTCGGGTGACTTTTTTAATTATTCTGCTGAAGTATTTGCTTCGATATAGTTTACAATATCGCCAACAGTCTTGATAGCTTCAACATCACTGTCAGGGAACTCTAAATCAAATTCACTTTCGATTGTCATGATAAGATCAACTACGTCAAGTGAGTCAGCGTGAAGGTCTTCTGTGATTGAAGACTCCATCTTGATTGCTTCTGCGTCTGCATCTAACTGATCAGCAATGATCTCTTTAAGCTTTTCAAATACCATTAATATTTCCTCCATATTATATTTTTTATATTATAATGGTTATTCACCATAATAAACAAACCTGCTAGTTTTAATTGACAAGTTCTTCCTTTTGTTTCATTTCAAACTCGCCAATTTTTCTAAATTTAGTATATCGTTCATTAAGCAAAACGTCAATACTTTTTTTGCATTTTTCTGCTGTAATACCTAACAAATATTCTTTAATATTTTCAGCAGTTGTGCACAAATCAGTATGAGCACCGCCAAGCGGCTCTTCAATTATATGCTCTGCTATCCCAAGTCTGAGCATATCTTCAGCCGTTATCTTCATCATGTTACATGCATCTTTTTCTCTCGAAGCATCTTTCCATAATATGCTGGCAAATCCTCTTGGTGAAATTACAGAGTACATTGCGTTTGAAAGCATGGCAAGTTCGTCACATACACCTAGTGCAAGTGCACCACCGCTTCCCGCCTCTCCAAGAACGATTGAAATTACAGGAGTCTTAAGTCCCATAAATTCACATATATTTCTCGCAATAGCTTCACCCTGACCGCGTTCCTCAGCTTCTACGCCGCAAAATGCCCCGGGTGTATCAATAAAGCATATAACCGGTCTGTGAAATTTTTCAGCCTGCCTTGCAAGTCTGAGAGCCTTTCTGTAACCCTCCGGATGCGGCATGGCAAAGTTCACTTTCTTGTTTTCATTAAGATTTCTTCCCTTAACCTGTGAGATAACAGTTACAGGTTTTCCCTCAAGCATGGCAAGTCCGCCAAGTACAGCTGAATCATCACCATAGTAACGATCTCCATGAAGTTCATAGAATTCTTCAAAAATCAGGGGAATATAATCATTGATAGTAGGACGTTCTTTATTTCTGATAAGCTGAAGACGTTCCCATGGGGTTAATGTATTTACACTGTCATTCATGATATTCTCTGCCCTCCGCAATTATAAATCTTCAGGACGGTAGTTGTTGAGGATCATGAGATGTGAAAGAACACTTCTCATTTTCTTTCTCTCAACTATCATATCTACAAATCCCTTTTCCAGCTGAAACTCTGCAAGCTGAAAATCGTCAGGAAGCCTCTGCTTAATTGTACCTTCTATTACACGTCTTCCGGCAAAACCTACAAGAACCTTAGGCTCTGCTATAATAATATCGCCAAGTGAAGCAAATGAAGCTGTAACACCGCCGGTTGTCGGATCGGTAAGTACTGTAATATACAGCTGACCCGCTTCATCATGTCTTGCAACAGCTCCGGAAGTTTTGGCCATCTGCATGAGAGATACCATTCCCTCCTGCATCCTTGCACCGCCTGACGCTGTAAATGCTATAAACGGCAGTTTCTTTTCCGTAGCCGTCTCTATTGCCCGTGTTATCTTTTCACCGACAACACTTCCCATAGAAGCCATCATATATGAGGCATCCATGACAGCAATAACTGCTTTTATCTTTCTTATGCGGCATTCACCTGTTATAACGGCATCATTAAGTCCTGTAGAGCTTCTTAACTCTTCCTGCTTCTTTTCATATCCCGGAAACTCGATAGGATTTTTACTTATCATTTCCTTATCATACTCTACAAAGGAACCCTTGTCAACTGTAAGTTTTATTCTTTCCCTTGCCGAAAGCCTTCCGTGATAGTTACACGCAGTACAAACCTTATTGTTTCTGATATAGTCATCTTCAAACATTGTAGTTCTGCAGCGAGGACATTTGAACATAATGTTTTCCGGAATACTTGTATCCGAAACCACATCCTGCTCAGTTTCTTTGCCGTTGAACCTGGTTTTTACCACCTTAAAGATATCTTCAAGCATTTTCTGAGACTCCTCCTAGCAAGTCAATAATCAATACTGCTCAAGGAACGTTTCAATAAAACCTACATCATACGTTCCTTCTTCAAACGTCTTGTTTCTGATAAGTTCAAGCTGAAATTCTATGTTTGTATCAATACCGCCAACGATAAACTCTGAGAGAGCCCATGACATCTTCTTTATAGCTTCTTCTCTGTCTTTTCCATGTACGATAAGCTTTGATATCATCGAATCATAATATGGCGTAATAGTGTATCCCTGATAAACAGCACTGTCTACTCTGACACCTGGACCTCCCGGCGTATAAAGTGCCGTAATTGTTCCCGGACACGGTCTGAAATTCTTATCAGGACACTCTGCGTTTATACGACACTCGATTGCATGACCACGAAGTTTAACATCCTCCTGTGAAAATCCAAGCTCTTCGCCGTTTGCAATTTTAATCTGCGTCTTTACCAGATCAATTCCTGTTACAAATTCAGTAACCGGATGTTCAACCTGAATTCTTGTATTCATTTCCATGAAGTAAAAATCATTGTTTTTATCTACAAGGAATTCTATTGTACCAACATTGTAATAATTGCTGACTTTAGCCGCCAGAACTGCTGCTGCCCCCATTCTTGCTCTGAGATCCTCAGTCATTACAGGACTAGGGCTTTCTTCAAGAACCTTCTGGTGTCTTCTCTGAAGTGAACAGTCACGTTCCCCAAGATGAACGATATTTCCAGACTTGTCAGCTGCAATCTGTATCTCAACATGACGCGGGCGTTCAATAAATTTTTCAAGATAAACAGCATCATCACCAAAAAAGTTTAACGATTCCTGTTTTGCCGCAGTAACCTGTGCGTCAAGTTCAGAACTGTCATTTACTATTCTGATTCCTCTTCCGCCACCGCCTGCTGCCGCTTTGATCAGTACAGGATAGCCTATCTTTTCTGCAAGTTCACGAGCCTCATCAACAGTTTTTATCTCGCCCTTAGAACCTGGTATAACAGGAACACCAGCTTCTTCCATTGTCTTCTTGGCATTTGCCTTATCTCCAAGCATGTCTATTGACTCAGGTGAAGGACCTATAAATGTAATTCCGCATTTTTCACATATTCTTGCAAACTTTGAGCTTTCAGAAAGAAATCCGAAACCCGGATGAACTGCATCTGCACCTGTTATCTCACAGGCTGATATTATAGCTTCTATGTTAAGATAACTCCTGTTTGAATCTGCAGGTCCTATACATACCGCTTCATCTGCAATCTGTGCATGAAGCGAACTTCTGTCTGCTGTGGAATAAACAGCTACCGTACGTATTCCAAGTTCCCGGCATGCTCTTATTATCCTTACAGCTATCTCGCCTCTGTTAGCTATTAATATTTTTCTGAACATTTTTGTGTTCTCCTGATATTATTTTAATACGAAAGAAATTTCTGCAGTTACAGCCTTTTCTCCGTCTACAGTTGCAACTGCCTTACCAACACCAACAGGTCCCTTGATTTTAATTATTTCAATTTCAAGTGTAAGTGTATCGCCAGGTACAACCATTCTTCTGAATTTTGCTTTGTCAACACCACCGAGGAAACCTATCTTTCCCTTGTGTTCGTCCATCGAAAGCATTGCTACTGCTCCTGCCTGTGCAAGCATTTCGATTATAAGTACTCCCGGAACAACGGGTTTCTCCGGAAAATGTCCTTTAAACCAGAAATCTTCTGCCTTGATATATTTTCTTGCAACAATCTTCTTACCAACCTCCATCTCAACGATTTCGTCAATGAGAAGAAACGGATCTCTGTGAGGAATAATTTCCTTGATTTTTTCCTGATCCATAAGTATATCCATCTGTATCACCCTGTCCTGTTATTATTCTATAATCATTATAGGCTGATCATATTCTACTGCAGATGCATTTGAAACAAGTATCTGCTTTACAACGCCATCATATTCACTCGGAATCTCGTTCATAAGTTTCATTGATTCGATGATGAAGAGTATATCGCCTTTCTTAACCTGCTGCCCCACCTGAACAAAAGCAGGCTTTTCCGGAGAAGGAGCTGAATAGAAGGTTCCTACTATAGGAGCCTTTACTGCATTTCCTGAAACAGTTTCAGACTTAGGTAATTCTTCCTTTACTTCCTGCGGCATATTTGCATGAACAGAAGAGACAGCTGCCGGCTGCGGTGTTTCTGAATTAGCCAGAACCGGTACAGGTACAGATACAGGCATTTCCTTATCTTCAATTACAATTCGGCTGTCCTGAACTTTTATATCTATCTTGCCCAGTTTCTTGTCCGCAACAAGTTCTGCAAGTTCTTTTATTTCTTCAAATGTAAGATTGCAAATTTTTTCAGACATAGTATCCTCCTATTTTACTGCTTTAAAACATAAAGTAGCATTGTGTCCGCCAAATCCCAGAGAATTTGAGAGGGCTGCTCTTATTTCCATGTTGATATTTCCTTCTGTACAATAATAAAGATCGCATTCTTCATCAGGAACCTTATATCCTACTGTCTGATGAACCAGCCCTTCCTTAATCTGAAGAGCTGTTGCAACTGCTTCAACTGCCCCTGCAGCACCGAGAAGGTGTCCTAACATGGATTTTGTGGAGTTTATCTTAAGTTTTGATGCATATTCACCAAAAGCCTTCTTTATAGCTGTTGTTTCGTACTTGTCATTAAGACCTGTAGAAGTTCCATGAGCATTGATATAATCAACGTCTTCAGCCTTAAGACCAGCTTCTGTATAAGCATTTATCATGGCTCTTGCTGCTGCGTCTCCCTCAGGTGAAGGTGAGGTCATGTGATATGCATCGGCTGTTGCGCCGTATCCTGCGATCTCTGCGTAGATTTTTGCGCCTCTTGCCTTAGCATGTTCGTATTCTTCAAGAACGAGCATACCGCTTCCTTCTCCAAGTACAAAACCGTTTCTTTCCTTATCAAAAGGAATTGATGCACGTTCCAGATCAGCTGATCTTGTCAGTGCTTTCATATTGTTGAATCCGCCAAGAGCAAACTCTGTTATACAGCTTTCTGTTCCGCCGCATACCGCTGCGTCCATATATCCGTCTTTAATCTTTCTGAACGCCTCTCCGATTGCATGAGTTGATGAGGCACATGCTGTAACTGTGGAGAAGTTGTCTCCCTTGAATCCTGTTTTCATAGAAATAGTTCCTGCCGCCATATTTCCAATCATCATAGGAACGTAGAAAACTGAAATCTTTCCAGGACCTTTTTCAAGATACTTGGAGTGTTCCTGTTCAGTAAGTTCGAGACCGCCAATGCCACATCCTACGATAACTCCCACTCTGTAGGGATCAAGATCTTTAAGATCTGAGCCGCAGTCTCTTACTGCTTCCATAGCAGCAGTAACGGCAAACTGCGTAAATCTGTCTGTGCGTCTCTGTTCCTTCTTGTCTATGCATTCATCCGGAACAAAATCCTTTACCTGACTTACTATCTTAACATCAAAATCAGATGTGTCAAATTTATCAATAAAAGAAAAGCCAAGCTTTCCTTCTTTTATGCTGTTCCAGTACTCATCCTTGTTTTTTCCAAGTGAGTTTACTGTGCCCATACCTGTGATTACTACTCGTCTCAAAAAACCGCATCTCCTTTTCTGTATTATAAACCAGTAAATCAATAATTAATTTTAAAAATAGCCTGTAAAGCAGTTATTACATAGAAAGTCCGCCTGAAATTTCTATTGCCTGCCCCGTAATATATGCAGCTTCATCTGAAAGAAGGAAAGCTACCAGATTTGCAACTTCTTCAGGTTTGCCGTATCTGTTCATAGCCACCGCAGAAAGAATAGCCTGTTTCTGTTCATCAGTAAGCTTATCTGTCATAGGGGTTTCAATAAATCCGGGAGCAACAGCATTTACATTGATTCCTCTCGGACCAAGTTCCTTGGCTGCTGATTTTGTCATACCGATGATTGCGGCCTTAGAAGCTGAATAATTAAACTGTCCCGGATTTCCGTATAAACCTGATACAGATGAGATATTGACAATCCTGCCGCTTCTCTGTCTTATCATAACTGCACTGACAAGTTTCATCATATTGTAGACGCTTTTCTGGTTTACAGCTATAACACTGTCATATGCTTCTTCTGACATTCTGACAAGAAGTCCGTCACGTGTAATACCTGCATTATTTACCAGACCGTCTATCGAACCAAATCTTTCTTTAACTGCATTAACCATTGTACTGCACTGCTCATAATCTGATACATCGGCTGCAAAACATTCTGCTTCAACACCGTATCCGCGAAGTTTTTCCGCAATCTGCTTCCCGCCGTTTTCAATTCGGGCCTCACTGCTGCAGTTAATAGCCACATTGAAACCTTTTTCAGCAAGTTTTTCGGCTATAGCAGCACCTATACCCTGTACTGCACCTGTTACAATTACTGTATGCGCCATCGTTTTCCCTCCGTTATTTAATATTCCATATAAACTGCACCATATGTCAGTCCGGCGCCAAATCCAACCATAACTATTTTGTCGCCTCTTTTAATTTTTCCGTTTTCTATTGCCTCAGCAAGAGCAAGAGGAATGCTTGCGCTTGAAGTATTGCCGAATTTATCGATATTAAGACTAAATTTTTCCATAGGTACACCAAGTTTTGAGGCAGCTGTCTGAATTATACGGATATTAGCCTGATGAGGAATAAACATATCAATATCATCCACAGAAACTCCGGCCTTCTCTAGTACCTTTTCAACTGCAAGCGGCATTATTCCAACTGCAAACTTATATACTTCCTTTCCGTCCTGATAAAGGAATCCGTAATCATTTTCATCTACAGCAGGATCTACGCCTTTAATCTTATAGAATGGATGCGGAAGCGGATGAATGCTGGTTGCTCTGAGATAATCAGCGCCTCGTCCGTCTGCACCAAGAAAACTGTTAAAGTCTGTATCTGCAGGTCCTATAACAGTAGCTGCTGCACCGTCTCCGAAAAGAATGCATGATGATCTGTCACTGTAATCTGTTATTTTTGAAAGTTCTTCAGCACTGACAACGAGAACATTTCTTACGGAACCGGACGCAATATACTTCTGTGCCATATCAACTGCATAAACAAAACCTGAACATGCACAGTTAATATCAAAAGCCATACATCCACTCATATCAAGTTCTCTCTGAATATGACATGCAGTTGACGGAATAAGTGTATCCGGTGTAACAGTGGTGCATATTATCAGGTCTATTTCGTCTTTTTGAATGCCGGATTTTTCTATTGCTTTTTCTGCAGCATTGCTGCCTATTTTCCATGTTGGGACACCCATAGCGTAATGTCTTGTATTTATACCTGTTCTTGTCTTAATCCATTCATCATTTGTTTCAATAAATGATGTAAAATCGTCATTTTTTATGACGGTTTCAGGAACAAAAGAGGCAATACTTAAAAATTTTATACCGCGCAAGAAATTTTCCTCCTGTTAAGATTGTTTTATTTATCATTTTATGTTATGATTATTAATGTAAATTATTTTTTTGCGTTCTTCTTATACAAATATTTCCTTTGTTTAAGAAACCATTCAAATATTATTTTAAACTATTTTTTGAATTATTGCAATAAAACATCTTAGCTAATAATTTATACAAAGCAAAGTTTAAACATTTCGCGAAAATCCTGATTGTGATTTCACGCGAAATTGTGCAAATTTACAATAGAAAGGGTATTTTTTATGAACATAATATTATTTGCAGGACAGGGTGCCCAGTATGCAGGAATGGGAAAGGATCTTTTTGACAGTTGCCCGGCTGCCGCTGAAGTGTTAAAAAAAGGTTCCGACATACTTGGGTATGACCTTGAAAAAGTATGTTTCGATGAAAGTTTCACAGAACTCTCCCGTACACTTTACGCACAGCCGGCTATAATGGCTATGGAGCTTATGTGCTTTGAAGCAGCAAAGGAAAAAGGATTAAAATTTGACGCAGTTGCAGGCCACTCTCTCGGTGAATATGCTGCAATGGTTGCCTCAGAAATGCTCTCAGCAGAAGATGGATTTAAAGTAATCAAAGCACGTGCTGAAGCTTTTGACAGAGTTGCTTCCTCGACTGACGGCGCAATGGCTGCAGTTCTTAAACTCACAGCTGACCAGGTCAGAGAAGTATGCGAATCTGTTGACGGATATGTTGTACCGGTAAATTACAACTCACCGGCACAGACTGTTATCGCAGGTGAATCAGCTGCCGTTACAAAGGCAAGTGAAATATTCTCAGGCATGAAAGCAAGAGTAGCCCCTCTTAAAACAGAATCAGCTTTCCATTCTGAGATTATGAAACCGGCAAGTGAAGAATTCTATGAAAAAATTAAGGATATTAAATTCAACGCTCCATGTGTTAAGTTTTTCTCAAATCTTACAGGCAGTGAACTTACAGATTTTTCTGATATGCCTTCACTTCTTGCAAAGCATGTAATTTCACCTGTAAGATTTACCGATGAACTTGCCGCTGTTAAGGATGCAGGATTTGACAGATATATTGAACTCGGACCTGGAAAGGCTCTCACAGGACTTGTAAAGAAAACACTTACTGACATTACTGCATTTAATATCGACAGCATAAAAGCACTCGAAGAAGCTGAATTATAATTTTTTATGAAAGGAAATAAAACATGCTCAGATACACACTTATAGGTCATCCTCTTGGCCATTCAATGTCACCGTTCATTCATGATGAACTTTTCAGAATAAGCGGGATAGAAGCCTCCTATGACTGCACAGATATTCCGGGGGAAGAATTTGCAGAAAAAACAAATGATCTTAAAACTCTCAACGGTTACAATATAACTATTCCTTACAAGAGAGATATTATTCCGTTCACTGATGAACTGCATGAATCAGCAAAACGCTACAAATCCGTAAACTGTGTTCACAATATCAACGGAAAATCAATAGGTTACAACACAGACTGTGACGGATTTCTCCTCTCTGCACAGTCACGTGGTCTTGCACTTTCAGGAAATGTTCTCCTCATAGGCTGCGGTGGTGTTGGCAGAATGATAGCGATTGAGGCTGCGCTTCACGGAGCTGACCTTACGATTGCCATCATTCCTGAAGCTGTAAAAGCTGCTGCCGATCTCTGCGATGAGATACATATGCTGTCTGAAAACAGTAAAGTTCGTGTAAAACCTGTTGATTCAATATCCGGAACTTATGACCTTATTATAAACGCATCACCTGTAGGAATGTATCCAAAAACTGATGCATGCCCTGTTTCTGCAGAACTTATCGGTATGTGCGGCGGCGTTTTTGATGTTGTGTACAATCCGGTTAAAACAAAAATACTGCAGATTGCTGAATCTTTTGGAAAGCCGGCTGTAAACGGAACTGCCATGCTCGTATATCAGGCTGTAAAAGCCCATGAAATATGGAACGGTTCAAGCTATACCAAAGAACAGGTTCAGGAAATTATTGATAAAACAAATGAAATAATATCAGGTGGTAACGTATGACAATTTATCTATGCGGATTTATGGGATGCGGTAAATCAACAACCGGACCGCTTCTGGCACAGAAAACAGGACTTCACTTTACTGATCTCGATGATTATATAGAAGAAAAAGAGGGAATGTCGATTCCCGAAATATTTGCGTCAAAAGGAGAAGCATACTTCAGAGAAAAAGAAGCTCAGGCTGTAAAGGAGCTCTCGGCCAAAAACTCTGTAGTCGCATGCGGAGGCGGCACTATCATTAATGACAACAGCGCACGCATTGCGAGAGAAAACGGTACTGTATTCTTCCTTGATATTCCTTTTGAAGTATGCTATGACAGAATAAAAAATGACACACATCGTCCTCTGGTTGCAAATAACACAAGAGAACAGCTGAAAAACATATTCGACACCAGACACGATATTTATCTGAAAAATTCAACTGTCACAATAGATGCAGACAAATCTCCTGCAATGATATGTGAAAACATTATAAATACACTAAAGACTCTTCAAAAATAAGCAAAGGTGGTCATTCTTTGAAAATATTCAACGCCAGGATATACACCATGGATGAAAATGACACCATCATTGAAAACGGATGGATTGAGATAAAAAATGGTATAATATCCGCTGTCGGTTCAGGGAAAACTTCCGTTTCAGAAACGGATATTGATGCAGAAGGACAGGTACTGCTTCCCGGTTTCATCGATGCACACACACATCTTGGAATAGTTGGCAATGGTCTTGGATTTGAATCTGATGACTGTAATGAGGAAACCGATCCTATAACACCTCACATAATGGCTTCAGACGGAATAAATCCTTTTGACTTTTGTTTTAAAGAGGCAAGAAACCGGGGAATAACAAGCGTTCTGTGCGCACCCGGCAGTGCAAATGCGATAGGCGGCATAATATGCGCTATTAAGACAAACGGCCGGCGTATAGAAAACATGATTATAAAAGAGGCAGGTATAAAATTTGCTCTCGGTGAGAATCCTAAGACTGCATATA
Source organism: Oscillospiraceae bacterium (assembly GCA_016296165.1). GTDB lineage: Bacteria > Bacillota > Clostridia > Oscillospirales > Ruminococcaceae > HUN007. The sequence goes on from JAEDJV010000036.1 coordinate 18,109, forward strand.
ACGACCGGGATGAAACACCTGTAACCAGAATGGCTACAGCCGGACTTATCCGCGAACACCTGTCAAAAGCAAAAAAATACTATGAAGACAGTGAAGCTTCTGAAAACGACAGCGAAAACAATGACCCGCCTGAATATGATGCTAAACTTGAAGCAACCATACCTCTCCTAAGGCACGAACAGAAAGCTCATTTTCACTGTCACAGAGCAGATGATATAATGACAGCTGTCCGTATATCAAAAAAATATGACCTTGACTGCGTGCTTATTCATGCAACTGAAGGTCATCTTATAGCAGATCTTCTGGCCGAAGACGGTGCATGTGCAGTTGTTGGTCCGGTAATATGCGACCGTTCAAAGCCTGAACTGGTAAACCACAGTATAATAACAGCCGGAGAACTTCACAAAAACGGAGTAAAAGTTGCTATATGTACCGATCATCCGGTAATTCCGATACAGTACCTTCCGCTTAATGCCGCAGCTGCAGTAAAAGGCGGTCTGGATTACAGGGAAGCTCTCAGAAGCATAACTATAAACGCCGCGCAGATTGCAGGTATCGACAGCAGAGTCGGAAGCATAGAAAAAGGAAAAGACGCTGATATCCAGATTTATAGTTCCGATCCTCTTAATCTTATGAGTGATCCTTCACTGGTTATGATAAACGGTGAGATAATATTAAACAATATCAAATAATTTTTTTATGAAAGGGATGCAATATATGTGCGAAAATGAAGTAATTAACAAAACTGCAGAAAGTATCAAAGAAATCTGCAGTCCTCAGAGTATTATTCTTGTAAGTAACAAGGTAAATACTGAAGGTGATCTGGTAAGTTTCAAGTTTGTAGTCGTTGTTGATGACGAAGTTGAAAGCACAGCAGAACTTGAATGCCGTCTCTATATGCAGATAGACTGTGAAATCCCGTATGACATCGTTCTGTATAAGATGTCTGAATGGAATAAATTCAAAAACGATATCGGAACATTTGCATGGAAAATATACAATACAGGAGCATATATTTATGGGGAGAAGTTATAGAGATACTGACAGCAGGAGATATTTTGACTGGCTGTTTCATGCCAATCTTGATTTTCTGGCTGCAAAAAATCTTATCAAAGATGCACGCTGTTACAATTCAGCAGCATTTCACTGCCAGCAGTGTATAGAAAAAGCGCTTAAAGGATACCTTCTGTTTAAAAAACACAAGCTTTTTGACGGTCACAACCTTACATGGCTCTGTAAACAGGCTGCGATTTGTGACAAACATTTTGAACAGTGGATTGCACAGAGTTCATCCCTCAACAGATTCTATATAGAAACAAGATATCCCGCAGATATTCCGCTGGACATCGATACAGCTACCATAGACAGTGTAATGACTTCAATGACTGATATGCTTGAGTTTATTACAGAGCAGATAAGATTTGATTTTGTAAGTTATCACAGAAGGAAAAAATAGTTTACAGCAGGTGCATGACCGATATGATATTCGTCGCGCACCTGTTTCTTTTGAACAATCAAAAGCACAATCAACATCAAAAATATATTAGCATTCAACAAATCTGACTTTTTTTTGTTTTTTTTCGAATTTTCTATTGACACATTCATATAATTGTAGTATAATATAGAAGTCGTCAAGCGGCACAAAAGATGGCGGCATAGCTCAGTTGGCTAGAGTACTCGGTTCATACCCGATTGGTCGTAGGTTCGAATCCCACTGCCGCTATTATATAAGGCCCGTTGGTCAAGAGGTTAAGACGCTGCCCTTTCACGGCGGAATCATGAGTTCAATTCTCGTACGGGTCACT
>JAEDJV010000172.1 GCA_016296165.1 Oscillospiraceae bacterium
TAAATTGAAGAAAAAAATTTCGAAAATTACTGACAACTACCTTGACAATCAGCGCCTTTCAATCATCTTCACATAAGTATTTTTATTAATTATACTTGAATTTCCAGCCTTATCAACTGCTTTTATCTCAAGTGAATATGTTCCATCATCAGCAAAATCATCAAGGACAAATTCTTTACTGCTGATTGTTCCGGTTTTTATTTCAGGAGAAATCTTTCCAAGTTCTCTGTTCTCTTTACTTTCCGGAACATATTTTACAAGAGTAAATTCAAGATGATCAAAATTCACGTCATCGAACTTGATACTTGGATTTGCGTCATCTTTTCTGTCTGAAGTATAAATATCCAGAAATTCTGTCTCATTTGGCTTTCCGCTTACTGATTCACCATTTTTTTCTTTCACTTTCGGAACAGTTGTATCGATTTCAAATACTTCTGTTTTTTCCAGAGAAGACTTATTACCTGCTTTGTCTTCAGGGGAAACAATAAGCTGATATACCGAATCCCGATCAATCTCAAATTCAAGAGTATGAATATCCTTGTCAGTTTCACTTTGTTTCCAGTCTGAATATTTTACAAATGAATAAAGATTATCATTCATATCATATTCATTATGCTGTGAACCCGGTTGTTTAGTCATTATAGCAAGATTAATCTTATTCTGATCAAAATTGTGTTCATCGACAGTTATCTTTACTTTCTGCTTTCCATTGAAATATATTTCTGATTCGTCGTCATTTATGAATGACTCGAAATTGGTTGTTATTTTCGGGGCTGTCTCATCAACGAAAAACCTTTTTCTTCCCTCAGACGGGTCATTTATCTGAGCATCGTGTCCTGCAAGATCCGAACCAGTTACAGAATATATGAAATCTCCTTCCGGAAAAGTAATAACTGCTTTGTGCCTGTCCGAAGAAATACTGGTAAATTCAATTGAAGGAGTTTTATCTGAATAAGTATTCTCAATAATATTCTTTACAAGGGAAGCGTCGTAATTACGTTCATTAATTTCAAGTGTTACTACAGCTGGGTTATCTTTATTATAATATTCTGATCCATTAAATCCCTCTGAATAACTAACATTTATTACGGGAGCTGTCTTATCAATAGTGAATTTCTGGCTTCTGACATCTTCGGACAACTCATTTTCAGAATTGTCATGTGCGTTTGCGCTAACAAAAATATTATTATCATCAGATGAGAAGACAAAAGTTTTTGATATTCTCGTTACAAGATTTGCCTCTCTTTCTTCAATGGTCCATCCGTTGAAACCATTCTCACCAGCAAGCAGATCTTCTGTTCTGACAGATTCTGTTCTTCCGTTTTCACCTGTTTTTTCAGAGTCAATCCTTACACGACAATCCTTGATTCCAGAACCGCTGTCGGAAACCGTAACCTTTACAAGTACATCTCCTGTATAAAGCTTGTTACCATCAGCATCGGTTTTGTCAGTTTCAGTTTCAACTTTTACTAAAACCTCAGGAGCTGTGTCTTCGCTTACAAAGCCATCAAGGTATCGTTCCGCAGAAACATTTCCTACATTATCATCGGCTGAAAGAACTATTCTTCCTTTGAAACCTTTTTTAATGTTTATTACTGCGTAACCATCTTCTGTAACTTTGGCAGTACCTTTTTCAACTATAACAGGCTGTGAAATATCAGCATATGAAATCATTCTGTAATATACATTTCTTAAACCTGATGATGCACCATTGTCCTCAGGATATACTTTCAGAGCAAAATCAGTTTTAAAGAACAGTCCATAGTGAAGACTGTCAATCTGAAATTCTTCCGGTTCTTCAGTTAGTTGATTTGAATCTGATATTCCACCAACGGATACCGGTTCAAATTCCGTCTTTACTATTTCCGGAACATTTGTGTCAATATTGTAGGTATACTGATTTACTATTGTCTTTCCTTTTTCATCCTTTACATAATCATCAGTACTTATGTATTCCTCATTAAAAACAGCCGGAGCTGTATTTATGTTTCCTGAATTATCAACAGAACTGAATCTCAGTATATATTTTCCGTCCCTGACTTCCGTTTCTTCTTCAGAATCTGAAAAAACCGATCCGTCATTAAGGAAAGTATATGTATATTCTTCATTAAGCACAGAATTAACGTCTTCCGGTACTATAAGCTTATTACCATAGCTGTCATATTCAAGATTAATGATATTCTGATTATTGTTCTCATTCTGGCCTTCCGGAACTACTACTGAAGCTGATACTCTGCTAAGTCCCGAACCATCATCATTAACCTCAAGGAATATCTTACGACGCCTACCGTTAAACCAGATTACGCCATTTTCATCTTTATAATCAGGTTCCGGAAGAGTGACAAGCATTTCAGGAGCAATATCTTCAATTGTTACATTTACAAATGAATCACCGAATTCGTCTTCAGAAGATTCTACAATGTCAAACCCGTTATACCTGGTCAGAACAACATCCTTATATTCGGCAGTTACTTTTCCGAAATTATCCTCAACCTCAAGCTTCATGGATTTTCTGAACAGAATTCCCTTAATGTTCTGTACTGTAAATTCGTAACAGTTTTCTTCAGGAATATATTTGATGTCATCACCTGAAAATATTACTGCAGAGTCATCATTTTTATTAAAATACGCTCTGATTTCCTTAATTCCACTGTCATGTTCAACATCAGACGCCTTAACTCTGAATGTAAGTGATGTGTTAGAAAAAATACCAAAAGGAAGAAGACTTACTGAATTATTTATCTTGTCACCGTTAATTTCCACCTTCTTAACTTCAACAGAATCAATCGTTGGATTATTGGTATCTACATGAACTGTAATTTTCTCTGTCTTCGAAGTATTTCCTGCAAAGTCAGTTGTACTGTATTCAATGACATATGTATGATCATCATTCATGATTATATTCTGTTTGTTGAGTTCATCACGTGAAACTGTAATTGTCTGTGTTAATTTGCGATTTTCTGAATATTCATATTCATTCAAACCGTTTAAAATTACTTCATCACCGTTAATTCTTAAATTTATTTTACTTATACCTGAATAGTTATCCGTACCCGTTACAGAAATTTTAAAATTATCAGATGCATCAACCCAATGAGCATTATCAATCAAAATATTTGGATTACTAAATGGCATTATTGATATTTCAGATGATGGTCTTTCTTTATCAACATTCACAGTAAGAAATTCAGAATAATTATGCGGATTCAGAGCATTATCGCTGATATCTGCAGAATATATATAAGTACCAGTTTCAAGATTCTTCACTTTTTCCGTTACTGTACTTTCATTTTTTGCCACAGTTTCCTTACTAAAATCAATCTGACCATCTTCAAAAGCTAATCCATTTCTACGCATATTAACTTTAAATATGCCACTCAGATCATCTTTGAATGTAAAACTAAACTGCTGACTGTCGCTGTTAAACCATACATCTTTCTTTGTGATCTTTTCGCCTGACTCATCAGTTATAGTATAAATCTGTTCAACAGTACGGCCTGAAACGTCATAATCAGCATATGGAACAACAGTATCAACAACAAATGTATCAGATTTAATATTTCTCAGATTCTCTGACGGAACGTCAATTTTATCTTCATCACCGGCATTTTCGTCCTTTATAATAAACATTTTATTTATTTCATCTGAAACGCTGTTTGAGTAGGTATTCCCGCCATTATCAGCTACAGAAACCCTGGCATCTGTAATTCTAATATTCTCTTTAATTAATTGCATCTCTGCTGAGTTATTACTATCCGGCTTATTTTCAAGAGAGACATTATTTTTACCACTAATTTTAAAATTCTTTACGCCTTCTATATACGAAGTTTCTGATTCATCTTTTCCGGTCAGTATAAAGCTTATATCACTTGAAGAATAATTACCGGACAGAAGAAAATTAATTTCGGACTCACTTTTAATATCAAACTTGGTCAGCTTAGGTGGCGTCGTATCCTTACCGCCACTAATCTGAGAAGCAACAAATTTTCCATTTATTACTGATTCATGTCCCTCAAAATCAGTAATCTTAAGATACAAAGTATGGTGTTGGTTTTTGTCGATTTCTGATACATCATACGAACTGCCATAGGGAACAAGTATTCTGAAATGAACATTTTTCCTCTTTGAATTCTCAGAACTATCAAAATCCGGAAAGTTCTTTTCGGAAGCTTTAGCACTTCGTTTCATAAAATTATCAGCATCTGTTCCCTCGTAATATACACAGTTATTATTTGAGCCTATACTAAAATGCTTTTGATCGCCCTGTCTGTCAATGCTGTATTCATAATAATCATTATCAAAATCCCATTTGTATTCAAGTCTTGCTATACCACTTTCAAAATCTGAAACAATACCATCAGCAACGAAAAATCCACCGCCGTCTTTTCCATTGTAACAATTGTCATTAACGTAAGTAATTTTAATATCAGATTCATTGACTACAGGATCTGCATTGTCTATTATGATATGATTAACTGCCTGCTCTTTTGGGACAACGGTCTGAATAAACGAATTTCCTTTCTCATTAACAGCAGAAACTTTTATTGATTCATCGGCAAATTTTTCTCCCTCCGGAAGAACTACTACATAAGAGCCTTCAAAACTTCCACCATAAGTCAGT
>JAEDJV010000173.1 GCA_016296165.1 Oscillospiraceae bacterium
GTGACGATTTTTTTCCATGGCGTCCACGGAGAAGAAAATGCATTCAGCCAGAACGAACGGATGCCTTTTTCGTATGCTGCAGGGTTTTCAGCTATCCACTTATGTGGAGCGTCTCTCATTTCTTTTTCGGATGAGAGTGCTCCACAGTGCGGGCAACTGTATGAAATGTTGTCATCTACGTTATATACATTCTTTCCTCGTATTTTTTCACTCTTAAAAGTGAATTTTATCCTGTCAAATACGATATCGCTGTATTCTCCGCAATGAGGACATTCAGCACACCAGCGTTCCTGTGTTCCTTCTGTGAAGCTCGCTTCTATATTTGACATCCCTTTTATCGTAGGTGTTGAAACTTCGATACTTTTACGGTTATAGAATGTAGTTTGACGTGCTTCGGCGAGTTTCCACGGGTCACCTTCAGTTCCTGCTGAAGCCGCCCATCTGTCGCGCTCATCCCCTATTACATACCTTGCAGGAGTTGATGCAAGTGCAGAGGCACTATTGGAACCGGTTATTGTGAGCATACCTCCCGGAAAGCTTTTCTGAAGTATAGTATTTCCGCTGTCTTTAGCTTTTGAATCAGCCACTTTTCTTCTGAGGCATTTGTTGTCTCTGATCAGAGGGGCAATTCTCAGCCTTGAAAATTTCTGAGCATCTTCCAGCGTCGGCTGGATATACATGATTGAGCCAGGGTCCTGATCAATGATGTATGCTATTGCATTGAGTTCGAATTCAGAGTTATGAGTTGGAATCATTTCCGTTCCGGCGAGGTACAGATGTGACGGACTGTCGACTTCAACGCACTTTACAGGAACACTTTCTGTTTCTTCAACGTTTACTATTCTTCGGCGTTCTGTTTCTGATGTTCTGAGTGTGCAGCCTTTCAATCCTGTGCCAAATCTTGATTTTATTCTTTCCTTTTTTCTCTTCAATCTGAATACAGGGATGTCATAAACCATGAAGCTAATTCTATAAACAACAATCGGAGTTGGAGAATTTGAACTTGTACATACGACTTTTCTATTGTGAATACTGTTCTTTATTCCAAGTGATATAAGAAGTTCGTGGATATCTTCTATCAGCTTTCCGGACTTAAGAGTTATTTCACAGCTGCCTCTCTTGTCAATGCTTCCGTCTGAATCAAGTATACCCTGAAGTAACGAAAGACGTTGATTATAAGAGGATCTGAGGTAAATATCAGGAATGTGCTTGTTGTTAAGCAATTCTAATTTTCTTAGCTTTGAGTGCATCGTTTCCGTCTTGTCGACAACAGGATCCATTGCATGCCCCCATTTGTACTTCATAGCCGATTGACGAGCGCATTCGGCACACAATCCCTTTCTGTTTCTTCCAAGAAGGTTCTTGTTGTGACCTCTTATACAGAAATCTGTTTCTGATGTACGAATCTTAGGCTCAAGCATGATATTCATCACATTTGAATTTTCTTCTACTTTTCTGACTTTGATTCTTATTCCCTCAGATCTGATATAATCGGCAATTTCCAAATCATCTTTGTGAACTGTAATCTGAGAAGAGTAACTGTTTCCGTCTCCGAGCCAGTATCCCAATGTGTACGGTGGAACAGGTAGTTCTCTGCTTTCACATTGCAATGCTCCGGAAACAGGAATTGCATATCTGTTTCTGTTCTTATGTTTGTATGTAGCTGCTATCTGGTCTGTTGTCAATACTCCGTTATATACACCTTTGGATAAAGACAGTATGCTCTCTACATACCACTGGTGCTTGGCATCGGCTGTTATTACTGAGCCGTCAGAAAATGTTACTCTGTAGCATTTCCTGTTGTACATGATTTCCGTTGCATTTGTTACCTTGCATTGGTTTCCGTGCTCGTCAAAAACCGTATCTCCGATTTTCAAATGTTTCATTGTAGTCCATCCGTTCGGTGTTGCTATCGGAGTTGTTATATCCAAAGCTTTTCCAACCTGAGATGCAGCAACCATAACTATTCTTTCAATCTTAGGGTCTGTGAAAGCGTCCATAGGTTCTTTCAGGTACGGAGTTCTTGAAGTTCTCCACGGTCCGGCTTCAGCTGAACTTTCTGTTGATAATCTGCGGTATTTATCTGACCATTCAGACAGCGTAAGATTTTCAGGCGGCTTGAAATTTTTTACTGATTTTGCAAGTGTACGGTTGATTTTCCGAAGTTCAGTCTTCGTCATCTTCCGATTCTTCCTTTTTGCCCTGACGTTCTTTTACCCGCCGCCTGAATTCGTCGGGATTGTATTTGTAGTTTGATAAATCGTTGAGGATGTTATTGCATTCAGCTCTGATAATCGCTGATGCTTCGTTTGCTGTTTTTGCTTCGACTACATCAATGGCAAGCCTTCCTGGAAGTGAGAGGATATTGCTGCGAACAGCATAGACAAGTGCATTCATAACTTCGACTACGTCTTCCGCTCTGTGCATATTGCCTTCCAGCTCGGCGAGTTGTATTTCAGACATCTTAGCCTTTGCCATTTTCCAGTCAGCCTCGGCGCGAAGCTTCTCTTCTTCCGCCTGCTTAACGTCGTGAGTCCGGTTTTCTTTTCCGACAACTTTGTCGTTCAGATATTTTATATAAGTCTGAGCAACTTCGTACAGATCAAATGAATAAGGTTTTGTTTTTGCTGCTGGAATAATTCCTTCCTTTGCAAGTTGCTGAACGCGTCTGACGGTTACTGACAGCAAGTCAGCAATTACTTCAGTTGTTACCAGTTTTTCACTGCTCATTGTCATTCCTCCTTTAGACGATATCCGAAACGAAAATACTGGAAAAAATTTTCTTGTATCTGGCGGGTTTTTGGGCTCGCCAGAACCACAGGGATTTTTCACAGTTCTGACAGTACCTTTTAGAAACTATTTCATTATTTGATTGACATTATGTTCAAATCTCTTTTCAATATTTTCGTTAATAATCTGTTCAATTGTATCTTTAGATTTGCCGTCAATCATCTGAGGTACTGAAAGTGTATGTATGACAGTAACAGGATGTCTGCCTGATCCTTGGCGTTGAAAAGGCAACCCTTTAGCCAAGAAGCTCTTTGAACTCATTTCAACACGTTGTCCTTTGATTACAGTAGCTTTAATACTATACTTCTTAGGTGGCTTAACCATAGCCACAGCCGTTGTCTGTCCTGGAATACGAATATACTTGCCTTGTGTTCCGGCAGGTGCTTCCTTAGGCGACATGTTGAAGTGAGTAAGTGTAAGGGTTCGTCCTCTGTAACGAATACTAATGCCAGCAAGAGTACTGCCTGATGATGTATCTTGTATCGAGACCGAAGCAGACTTAACTCCCGCAGAATCAACTCCGTAGTGTTGCTTAATGCCTTTGTTTATCCATCCAGTTGCTCTTGATCTAAAGTCAGATACAGTGCGTTTAATAGCAGTCTCGCTACCAGATTGTAGCTTTCTAAGACGCTGCTCAATCTTATCTGCGTCACGAACAACTACTGATACAGTTGATTTACCTGACATAATACTCATCTCCCACCATCCAAACATAATTGTATTAAGATTACGGAAGAAGGAAAGCCGGATACCCGGAGGTATCCGGAGAAATCATGTGGCATTTCGCCGACTTCCGATTGATTTCTATATTAAGCATATCACTTAATAAATGCGACATTCAAGGACATCTTTGTGTATATTTTGTCAAGTGCGATATTATGCTTTCTCTGAATGGTTTTTATTTCATATCCCATATTATCAGCTATGCTCTGCATATTCGCGTTTCCGAGATATCTCATTTTCAGGATATCTGTATATTTACTGTTTCCCAGAGAATTTATAGCCTGATGTATTTCCGCTCGGATTATTATTAATTCTTGAATACGTTTCTCCAGTTCCGCTGATTCTTCATCAACTTTTTTTCTGAGCTCACTGTCTTCTTCACACATTCTTGCTATGTGCTTGTTCTGTTCGAGTACATGATACAGCGCTGTAACTTCACTGTCTGCTCTATATGCTCTTGACAGCCACGCCCTCGCTATCTTCTGTTCTTCTGTCATTCTTCACACTCCTTAATAATCTCAGCTGTTTTTCATCATCCTTGCGAGGTATTCTGTTTCTGTTTCAGTCTTCAGGTCTACTCGCTTGAAATCTATTCCGTACCGCTCTGTCAGGAACTCCATGATCTTTATACCTTCCATTTGCTGACCGAGTACCGGCGGCATATCTAATACAGAAACAAACGCTTCGAACATATCGTTTATTCGTTTGTGCCTGTATCCTTTCAGATGGTAAGCGTGCAGCATAGCAGCAACCATCTGCTGAGCAATATCTTCCTTGACTTCGCAAAAGGTTGTGTATTCTTTTGTAAGTTCAATAATCCGCTCTCTTTCCTTTTGCTTTTCCGGTTTCACTATATGCGCTTTCATTTTTCCCATACCGTCAAACCTCTCTGTTCCTGTTTATCTCTGCTCCGCAGTACGGGCAGCATCCATCTGTGTGGATTTCGATTTTTTCTGTTTCACAAGCTGTAAACCTTGCGCTCATGTCTGCTTTCATCAGAACTTCTTCGGCTTCTTTTATCTGCTCTGCGGTTAGCTTTGGAGCAACTATGAACCTCGCCTCTTCAGCTTCGACACTGTTTATTTCTTTC
>JAEDJV010000037.1 GCA_016296165.1 Oscillospiraceae bacterium
CTCTTGGAATCTTCAAGGGTTTCATTTAGTGCATTGTTCAATTTTCAAGATACTTTGTCCTGCCTTTCAAGTTTCTCTCTCGTCCGACAGCTTTATTATTATATCATGTATATTTTTATTTGTCAACACTTTTTTAAATTTTTTTTAATTTTAATTTAAAATTTTTTTGTTTTTCATATCAGTAATTTTTTGTTCCAATTTCTTCTTGGAACGGTTTAGCCTTATTATAAGAAAACAAAAAACTGATACCGCAAATAATATCGGACTAAGAATTTTATTTTTCATATTATTCATTTTGTTATCATCCTTATTTTTTGATTTTATGAAACTATTAGACCATAGTTGGCACATAGTCTTTTTAGACCTTCTTTATATCCTTGTCCTATTGTGTTTAGTTTCCATTTTCCATTATGTTTGTATATATCGAGAAAGATTATTGTAGTTTCTGCAAATAGTTCCTCCGCAGTATATCTTACTATTTCGATATTGTTTTGGCTTATAGTAATATATGGATCTATAACCTTGGAGAAATTATCATTAAATTCAGGGTTATATATCGAATATACAAACGAAACACGCATGATATGTTCCGGGACTTTTGTAAGATCTACATCTATACTCTTGTCTTCATTAAAAAATAATGCATGACTGTTGGTATCCCTGTTACCAAAAAACACAAAATCATCGTCACAGCTGGTGATACCATTGGAATCAAGCATAAAAGCATACGGATCAATATCCATTTGTTTATATAACGCTTTATATCCCATTCTTATCTTAAGAGGTGAAGAAGTGTAATTATCAAGACATAATCTTTCTCCTCTGGTGAGAACATGATTACAAACCTGTTCCCTGTTTTCATGCGTAGAATGAACCAGCTGTTCGTTTCTAACAGAATGCATTACCTGTAATTTGTCGTCATTATGAGAACTATCATTCTGATTTTCATTAGTAATGATGTTTTCGTCTATCTTATGTATATATTTATCTGTTTGAGTTTCTGCATTCTCATCAGCTATTCCGCTGATATAATATCTTCTGTTAAAAACTGATTTTAGGACAATATCTCCGTATAGTAATGTTTTTGACGGCAACGGTGAAATGTTTATTTTCACCTTATTTATACCCTCTTTCAGAATCCCCGGTTCAAAACTTATGTCTTTTAAATCTGTATTTAATTCAGCTGCTGATGGTGAATAAAAATCAACGTAAAAACTGTTATTCGACTCTGATTTAAATTTTTCCAGCCTTATCTGTTTTTCGAGTTCAGGAACGCTGTCTTCTTTACCAAAACCGTAAACCGTACCACAAATCTCGACATTTTCGATAGTAACGGGATTTTTTGAAAATAGCGTAAATTCCCCGCTAACAGGATTAATCATCTCCAGTCTGAGATTTTTTAATATTACACCGCTTGAATTGATAACAAGAACTGTTTCTTTGCTGTTCCAGAGTGTAGTGTTTTTACCTTCGACTATACATGGATGATTTATATAAAATGGTCCTTTATATTCTCCGGAAGGCAAATTTATTACTCCACTTCCCGAATCTATTTTCTGTTGAATTACTGTATCCATATATTATCCCCCTATGATGCAATCCATTCTGATATAAACGAAAGCGGTATTCCTATCACAAGCATTACAGAAATAATGAAAACATAAGCAACCTGAAATCTCAGCAAAGGAATAACCTTGCTGTGCTCCATCTTTCTGTCTCTTATCAGATTAAATCCGCTGTTTTTCCAGTCAAGCAATATCATTACATATAATATTATACCAAACAGGACTGTAATAATTCCTCTGATGTTGTACGGCACAGTAAAAAATAAGATAAACTGCAAAGCAAAAATTGATATCTCTGCCTTATCCTTGGATGACAGTACAAATTCTTTTTCTCCAAGGTATTCAGTTCTGTACTGCTTTGAAATATACTTTAATGCAGAGTCACAGCTGCTAAAAAACACAAAATGCATCTCATCTTCTTTATCCTGAGCATCACATACCAGATGAATTATTGCACATTCTCCTCCCGGAAGTATAAAAAGTACGTCATTTCTTGTTTTGTGCCTTGCCGCAGGAATAATATCTGACATTTGAAATTTCTTGATATGCAGATGCGGGTTACCGGATGTTTGTTTTATCAGCTCATTTTTTAAAATTTCCTGTTCTTCAGCGTCGATAATCCGCCATGTAAATGTTTCATCGTATTCTTCGAAATATTCTTTTATAAATTCTGATTCTCTCAAATTATCAACATCTCCTTTAGCAATGCTAAAATAACAATCAATATTTATTATACGTATTTTTGAAGGTTTAGTCAATGCAATAATAAACAAAAAACTTTAGCCTTCCAAAATATCTTAGGATAATGAAGAAAGAATTGTTCCTGCTATTTCTTCTGTAGTTACTTCTCCCGGCTTTCTGTCCTCTATAAGCACACAGAATGCTATAGGATTCGACTCATCTGCATTAAAACCTGTAAGAAATGAATTTTCTTCATCCCCGTTTTTCACTTGTGCAGTTCCGCTTTTTACTGCAACTGTATAACCATAAATGCTGCCGGAATATCTCTGACCGTTATTAAGCATTATCTGTTTTACATACTCTGCCGTTTCCGGTTTAAATAATTCAGAAGTATATTTTACAGCTGCATGAATATCTTCTGAACCAGTTACATCGGTAGTATGATGGATAAGATATGGTAATGTTGCTTTTCCGGTTCCATTGGCAATTGCGCTTTGCCACATCATAAGCATACAAGGGCTTACCATAGTCTCACCCTGACCTATAAATCCCCATTGAGTGGAAAATTCATACTTGTCGTTTAAAATAGTTGAGGCAGTTTGTACTGATATGTTGTTAATCTCAAGTTTCATAGGTACAGAATCATTAACTGAGTAACCCATTTTTTTGTAAGATTCTATTGCCGTATCCATGTTGAAATCCATATCTTCAACAAGCTGAGCAAAAAAAGGATTACAACTGTTTGCGAATGCTGCATTGATATCCTGCTCGCCATGTCCACTGTTCTGATGGCAATAAATTGTCTGCTGTGACTTGTTTAAATATGCTCCTGAACAACTGAAATTTTTCGAATTAAGCAGTACTTCGCCCATCTGTTCCCTTGCAGCAATAAGTGTAGATATTTTTTGTGTTGAACCGGGTGTAAATTTGTAGAACGCTTTACACAGAAGGCTGCCGTCTTCAAGGTTTTCATATCCTCCAAAAGGGTTAAGTCCGGGTCTACTCACACAAATTAATATTTCACCGGTTTTATAATTATAGGCTATAGCTGTTCCGTTTTTATTTCCGAATGAATCATACACTTCTCTGTTAGCATTATGATTAAGAGTTGTATATATAGCACTCTTCCCGTCTTCTTCTCTCTGTCCGTAAGAAAACGAATAGTTGTTAAGCAGTTCTATGTTTTCAGAAACGAGAGTATTTGTCATCTGGCCACTGTCATTTCCAATTAAATTTGCAACATCGGTAAAATAATCATATCCGTAAGTTTCAGGCGAGGCATTCTGATCAAAAAGTACTTCACCATTACGGTCATATATTTTTCCTAAGACTGCAGAATCTGAATTCAGAATATAAAACGATGACTCACTGTATATTTTATATACAAGAATTACCATTCCAATCAGGAAAAGAGATAACATTGCGGTTATAAGATTAAGATTACGTTTTATACTTCTCATCTTGACTCTCTTCTCCTTTCGGCAGTTTCTGACGGCTTAATCTCAACTATGTTTCTTATAAATACCGGGCACTGTGACGCCTTTAGCATTCCAATAAGGAAACCGCTTGTTACCATCGATGTTCCTCCGTTTGAGAGGAAAGGCAAAGTAACTCCTGTAAAAGGGATAAGATTGCATGATCCAAAAATATTGAGTGACATCTGAACTATAAAAACTGCAGTTACACCTACCGCAACTGTACCATGATAATAGCATTTTGGGGTATTGATCAGTGTAGTAGCGAGCATTAAAAGTATAAGAACTACAAACAATACTGCTCCAAGAAGTCCCCATTCTTCAGCTACTGAGGAGAAAACTATATCTGTATCATATGCAAAAACATTGCACAGTTTTCCGGCTCCCGGACCTTTTCCCAGCCATCCGCCTTCAGCCATTCCAATAAGAGCCCTGCATTGCTGATAACCATTTCCATACTGATCTGCCCAGATGTCAACATATAATCTGTCTTTTACGTAAGAAGGAGCCAGTTTTATCGCTATCAGAACAAGCACAAGAACTCCTGTAGCTAAAGCTCCGATTTTCTTTTTTGATAATTTAGCTTTTGGATAAAAGATTCTGTTTATAACTGCACACCCTGTTACCGCAGCGAAAGTAGGAATACTTCCAAGATCGCGACACCACCACTGTAAAATAAGAACACAAGCGGAAACCAGTATCATAGCGATATTGTTCGGTGAAACATTAAATATTCCAATTTGTTTCTTTGTCTGCTGACTCTGAAGCGATGAGGCACAAACGAGTACAATAAGCGGCTTCATAAATTCGGAAGGCTGTACGGTAAAACTTCCGAAATCGATCCACATACTTCTGTCCCCTGTAAAAAGGAGAATTATAATTGCAAGCAAACCAAGTCCCGCATAACAATATGGTCTCATCTTTTCAGCTCTGAAACTGTTTCTGGTAAATAAATAACCGGCATGATACGCTATCATCCCGGCTGTTAAAGTGATAAAATGTTTTAGATTAAAATGTACACCGCCGAAACATGACTGAAATATTAAACTGACATTTATTATCAGAACAAGAAGATAGTCTAAAGTGTATGTATCCTGTTTAAAACTGCCTATAACAATATACCAGAAAATATCTGAAGCCAGTACAACAGCTGAAAGCATATATACTTCTGAAACATTATCATAGACTCCATTCAGTCCAACCGTTGCCAGAAGAATGACATGTGTAATAATAATAAGGAGCTTAACAAAAAAATAATTAAGCTTTGCTTTTTCTTTTGTTCCGTTCATTGCTTACATCCTTTATTTTCTTTATATAGAATATAACTGCTCCCATTCTTATCTCATCGTTTACATTTACTACTGCTTTTTGTATCTTTTTACCGTTTAAAAATGTCCCTGACTTTGAATTTAAGTCCTCTAAAAGAAATATTCCGTCAGAATATGTCAGGACAGCATGGTATCTGGATACCGACATATCAGGAAACTGAATATCTGCTGAACGATGTCTGCCAAGGAGAATCTCTGAATTCTCAACAGGTATTACACGTTTTCCATCTACAATAGCAATATATTCATATCTCCTGCGCCATTTTAAATTGCAGTTTCTTTTTTCTGCACAGCTTTTTATCAGTATAATAAATGCACAAAGGTCAATAAAGAGCATTGAAAATAATCCCGCAACCCCTTTTAAATCAGACATCTGATTCCATATACCTTCAAGATATTCTGTTATTGTCTCCATTTTGTATAAACCTTCGTATCTATGTTATTTATTTTATCATGTAAAGTTCATATCCCATGGTCTTAAATCCGTTTATTGCATTGGAAACACCTGAATCTGCAACACTTTCTTTTATTATACATGGAACAATTTTCATATTTCCTGTTTTTTCTGATACTTTCTTAAGAACAGACGATACAGTTTCACCATTAAATTCATTCATGTTTATATTTACTACTACTGACATAGAACCAAACTCTTCAGGTTTGAATACTTCAGAAGAAGAATTTATTATTTCAGAAGCGGAAACTGATATCATTGTCTTACCGCCGTTTGAAACTGCCTTGTCATTAAGTTTGTTTATAAGCTCTGTAAGACCTTTATATCTGTTTTCTGACTTTACCAGCTCACCAATATAGTTTAGATCTTTTTCACGAAACGGAGGAAAATATGTATCAGTACATATTACGCTCTTTATACCTGCAGAAGTAATTTCATCAACAAGGGCTGACAGGTAATCTATGGTCTCTGATGAAAAAGGTGAAAGCCATGGCTTACCACCGGATTCAGGTTTATTGTCAAGCCATTCTCCAGTATATCCGTCGTCAAACTGATAAGCAGATTTTTTATAAGTTACTGGATAAATATTATCAGCAATAGTGCTTAGTTCAGCTACTGGTGTAAATCCTTTCTCGTTTATCAGGTTTACAATATCATTTAAGGAAATATCAGATCTAACCGCGCCGGAAAGTGCAGCAGTCCGAACTGATGAAGCGTAATTTACATATCCGCCTGTAGTTTTAAGAGGAACAGCTACAGAAGAGCAACCGCTTATACTGTCAAGCTTTGAAGCAAGTGAATCAAGGTCTGTTATATCTGAAACAGAAAGATAATAGCAGCCTCCTTTTACTACAGCAGTGACCGGAGATGTTGTGGTTACGACCGTTGTAGCAGGCGCTTCTGTAACCTCTTCTGTTACAACTGTAGTTACCGGCGGTAATGTTTCATCAGACACTTCACTCGTAACCGGTACCGTAACACGAGTCCCGGTTGTTATCTTTATATCTTCAAATACTTTGTCATAAGTAGTTGCCGCTGTTGTAAATTCCACTTCTGATATTTCGGAATTCTGTGTAGTAACTGTATCCGGATTCTCTCTCAGGGACTGAATCACATCACGAATCGGAACTGCAATTACATAATATCCAAAAATGCCGGCCCCAAAAACAAGTGAAACTGTACCAAGAATCGAAAGAATCTGATAGTTATTCCCTCTCTTTTTCTTTCGTTGTTTATATATCTTCATTCCTTTATTTTTTTTCATATCTTTTCTCCTTTGTATTTGATTGTATTTTGGTTACGAACACAGAGTAAACTAATGTATATAATATTATTAATTACTGAATCCGCATATAAACAACCTTATCGGAAATCATATTAATGCAGATTGGAGAATGTAAAAATGATAATAGAAAAACTAAGCAGTCTAACTGTAAAAGTATCACTCTCACATGATGAGCTTACTGAATTCGGATTAAATTTTGAAAGACTTGACAGTGATAATACAGAAACTAAACAACTGATAAGAATAATCATCGAAGAAATAAAGAGAACTCTCGGTTTAAATCTTCATAATGAAAACCTTTATATTGAAACCTTTTCAAGCAGAAACGGTTGTATCCTGTATATCTCTGTAACCTGCACAGACTTTAACTTCAAAATTTCAAATACCAGCAACAGAACTGATTATCTTATACTGGAAACATCAGATGAAAAGAATCTGATAAGATTTTCATGTGATCTGTTCAGATATCTCGAAGAATACGTTGTCAGCAGCAGCCTGTATTATTACAACAGAATCTTCAGAATGATACTGAAAATCAATACAATAAAAAAAGACAGTATAGCTGACTACGCAGAAAATCATATTCTGAATGTTATGAGTGGAATTGAAGTCAAAACTGCAACGGAAGAATATTTCAAATGCATTTTTGAATCCGAAGCAGCAGAAAGACTTAGTGGTAAAAAATCATTTTAATGATTTGACCGCCTCAGCCATTGACGGAGAATTAAACAGATAACTGCCTGACACAAAAACATTTGCACCGGCTTTTCTGACAATATCAATAGTTTTGTTATTGATTCCTCCATCTACCTGAATATCAACATCAATATTTTTTTCTGTTATGTATTTTCTTAGTGTTTCTATCTTCGAAGCGGTTTCAGGAATAAATCCCTGACCTCCGAATCCAGGTTCAACTGTCATGATGAGTACCATATCAACCCTGTCAAGAAATCTGTAAATTTCCTCAACGGGAGTACCCGGTTTTACGGAAATACCCGCCTTTACACCCGCTTTTTTTATAGTGGAAATTGTTTCATCCGGATCTGAGTCACTTTCAACATGAAATGTTATCATGTTACTGCCTGCTTTGGCAAATGCATCTATATAGTCAAGCGGACTCTTAATCATGAGATGAACATCCAAAAAAATATCGGTGTATTTACTTATTTTTTCAAGAACAGGAAGTCCGAAAGAGATGTTGTTTACAAACTGTCCGTCCATAACATCAAAATGAAGCATGTCAACGTTATTTTCTTTAAGTCTGTCACATTCATCAGCAAGGTTAAGTAAATCAGCACCAAGAATTGAAGCGGATATATAAGTTTTCAAAAAAGTCAACCTCCAGAAAAACCAAAAAATTAAATTGCATACATATATATAATAACCTATTTTGGCTACAAGGTCAACAAAAAAAAAATATTTTTTTTATTAAAATTTAATTACAGTTATTTTTTATATAAAGGGAGAACGCCCTGCTCGTATGAACAGGGCGCCCTAAAGGAGATATGAGAAAAACACTATTTATAAGATAATATCGAAATTAAGTAAAGTAAGTTCTGCAATAACTGTATCCCTTACTATGAGTATATTATAACACATAAAAAAGCACTTGTCAATATAGTTTAATAAAATCCATAAAAAATATTATCGATATGTATATTTGCACAAAAACTTAGCTTATTTATAAGGTACATTAACAACGAACTGTACAAAAATATGATTTTTTACTATCTTGTATAGAATGGTTCTCTGTTTTCAACTGCTTTTTTACCGAACTCATCAGTAAATCCAGCGATAGACAATGACATTCCTTCAAGATGAGGTTTTGCCGCCTGTGCAATGGTTTCAAAGAGATTATTTCTTAATTCTTTTAGCTGTTCATCAGTTGTTCCATCCGGAATATCATGATCAACAATAACGAGAAAACTTACAGTTTCTCCTCTTTTCATCATCTGAATATATGCTTTTTCAATTGTTCCGTTTTCTTTAAAGAAATCTATGAGTGCATTTTCAAGATTTTCAGGATGTTTTTTCAGGTCTGATATATATATCTGGGTATTATTTTTTTCGTCAATAGCCGACTTAAGTCCGCCAATTAGCTGGTTGGAAAGAATAATGTTTGAACCAAAAGGATCGATAACCACACCGCTGATATTATTCGGGTCAGAAGCCACAAAATTAATATATCTGTCGAAATTTCCAACAACAGTCTGAAGTTTTTCTTCCTCTCTCCATTTGCGAACTTCATCAAGGCTTGTGAAAGCAGGTAAGTACTTTGTTCCGTCTTCGCTTGAAAGCATCATAAAACTTACCCTGACTTCACCGTTTGAAGGTTTAGATTCATCAGCTATTACAAATTCACCGTTTTCATCCTTTACCTCTATTATTGCCGGAGAAATGAAAGTTGCTTTTCTTAACTCAGAAATAAACTTTGCTTCTGCTTCCTGGGTTTTCTTTTCTTTCATCTCATACATTGCATATACAAGTGCTGGATTTTCAATCTCTGAAGGCTTAAGTCTTTTATTTTCTTCGCTCATTTTTTCACCTCATAAAATTTAATTTAGTAAAAGTATCTTTTAAACTATCTTATTAATTTTAACATTGATTTTACTTATATGTCAAGTGTTTTCACAAATCTTTTAACATACGTTTTTTTACATTTATAAATTAATACCCCTGAAGAAATCCTTCAGGGGTATTAAACTATAAGAAAAAAATATTATTTTAATCAGATTGCAATTTCTCTTGCAATTTTGTGAAGTTCTTCTTCGTATGGCTTTTTCATTGAGAGAGCTTCCTGGATATCAAAGTCAACAATCTTGCCAGCCTGCATACCAACAACTCTGTTTCCGATACCCTGTTCAAGGAGTTCAACAGCATAATGTCCCATCTGGCTTGCTACAACTCTGTCTCTTAATGTCGGAGAACCGCCGCGCTGTACGTGACCAAGAACCGTAGCTCTTGCTTCAATACCTGTCTTTTCCTGAAGAACCTGAGCTATATCAGCTGAATGACCAACGCCTTCTGCAACTACAATAATAAAATGCTGCTTTCCTGTTTTTCTCGTTTCAAGCATTTTCTTGGCAATATCATCAAGATCGTAAGGCATTTCCTTTGTGATAATCTCTGTAGCACCACATGCGATACCTGTATTAACTGCGATATAACCAGCGTTTCTTCCCATTACTTCAACAACGCTGCAACGGTCATGTGACTGAGCTGTATCTCTGATCTTATCTACCATATCAAGAGCTGTATTCATAGCTGTATCGTAACCGATAGTATATTCTGTGCATGCGATATCGTTATCAATTGTACCAGGAAGACCAATACAAAGAATTCCCTTTGCAGAAAGATCAGCAGCACCTCTGAATGAACCGTCACCGCCAATAACAACAATACCTTCAAGACCGATTTCTTTACACTTTTCAACAGCCTTGTCCACACCTTCAGATGTTCTGAATTCAGGACATCTTGCTGTATAAAGACAAGTACCACCCTTCTGAAGTATATCTGAAACAGTACGTTCTGTCATCTCAATAATATCACCATTGATAAGGCCGTTGTATCCTCTTCTGATACCATAAACCTTCATTCCTCTGCTGATGGCTGTTCTTGTAACTGCACGAACTGCAGCATTCATTCCTGGCGCATCTCCACCGCTTGTTAAAACACCAATAGTTTTTATCATATTAAAATACTCCATTCTGCCAACCGGCCTATTATATTTTTTCTATAAAAAAATCACTACTATATATTTTACTACATTTATTAAGTTTGTCAAGACCTAAAAGAAAACATTATGAAATTAATGCTATGTTCTCCTCAGATAATATGGAACAAAGTTTTTTGTAACTTTCGTTATCAAGTTCTATTCTGTTGTTTGTCTTTGATGAGATTATTTTCTTAACATCAGAAAGGTAATAGCAAACCTGTGTATTGCCAGAGCCGGAAAAATTAAGATTTGCTGAAAGCTCCGCAATCTTTTCACTGGTAGTATTAATACATAACCGTTTTCTTTTAATCATCGTCATAAATTCATCTTCACTAAAAATTGAATCTGCTAATATTGTTTTACTGTTTTCCTTCAGGGAGATTGTACCTGTAATATATACAATCCAGCCGTCTTTAAGATTTTTTCCATATGCTGAAATAACTTTTGGAAAAACGACACACTCAATAACTCCGCTGATATCCTCAACAGAAACAAAACACATCTTGTCACCCTTTTTGGTCACATGCTGTTTTATTCCTGTAATTGTTCCTAAGACTGATACAGTAGACTGATCGGGATATTTTAAAGAAGTATTATCCAAAATTGCGCTGACATCAGGAATTCTCAGAAGTTTCTGATATATTGAAAACTGCATAAGAGGATGTCCGGACATATACATTCCTGTTGCTTCTTTTTCCATAATAAGAATTTCCCGCATAGGATATTCTTCGGTTTCAGGTATATCAGGTTCAGAATTTCCTGTTGTTTCTCCGAATAAATCAAGCTGACCGTCTATCATTCCAAAAGATTGGTCTGAAGAAATGAACATTTCCAGATTTTCTATCATCTGTCTTCTGTTATATCCCATACCGTCCAAAGCACCTGCCATTATAAGGCTTTCTGTCATTCGTCTGCTTAATCCGATTTTTTTATTTCTTAAAGAAAAATCCCTCAGAGAAGTGTATCTTCCGTTTACATTTCTCTCTGAAATAATTCCTTCAACTACAGTTCTACCGATATTTTTTATCGCTGACAGACCAAATCTGATTCCTTCATCGACTACTGTAAAATCAATACAGCTTTCATTTACTGATGGTTTAATTATTTTAACACCATACGATTCACATTCGTTCATATACTCCATGAGTTTTCCGCTGTTATTTCCAAGACAGCTGGTCATTAATGAAGCCATATACTCCTTGAAAAAATGACATTTCAGAAATGCAGTCTGATATGATAAATATGCATATGCAGCAGCATGTGATTTATTAAAAGCATATGAAGCGAATGCTGAGATTTTCTCAAACAACTCTCCGGCTGCTTTTTCCGGAACCCCTGCCCTGACCGCACCATGACAGTTTTCATTTCCATAGATAAACGTCTTTCGTTCCCTCTCCATCACATCATGCTTTTTCTTTGCCATAGCACGTCTTACTATGTCGGCTCCGCCATATGAGTAACCAGCAAGTTTCCTGAAAATCTCCATAACCTGTTCCTGATAAACTATGCATCCGTATGTAACATCAAGAATTTCTTTAAGAAGTGGAGTTTCATAATGTATCAGCTCAGGATTGTTTTTATTTTGTATATAAACCGGAATTGAATCCATTGGTCCTGGTCTGTAGAGAGCTAAAGCGGCAGTCAGATCTTCAATGCTTCCAGGTTTTAGTTTCAGAAGGAGCGAACGTATTCCCTGACTTTCAAACTGGAACACTCCAAGAGTCTCACCGCGGGACAACATCTTATATACAGCTGAGTCATCATCGGGAATTTTATTAATATCCAGGTTTATTCCCTTTTCCCTAATTTTCTTTACGCAGTTACTTATGATAGTCAGATTTCTCAGTGCGAGAAAATCAATTTTTAAAATACCGAGACTTTCGAGAATTGCCATAGGATACTGTGTAGTAACAAAATCTCTGCTGACTCTAAGAGGCACAAAGTTACTGAGAGGTGCACTTGCAAGTACTATTCCGGCAGCATGTATTGAGGTATTACGGGGCATACCTTCAATTTTTCTTGCCATATCAATAAGTTTTCTGACGGAAGAATCTGATTCATAAAGTTTTTTTAATTCTTCTTCTCTGTCGAGCGCCTTATCGATAGTCATATTTAATTCGGAAGAAATAAGTCTGGCTGTCCTGTCACATATGTTATACGGAATACCCATTACCCTTCCCGCGTCACGTACTGAACTCCTTGCAAGCATCGTATCAAAAGTAATGATCTGAGCCACCCGGTCACTACCGTATTTTTCTGTAACATAGGCTATAACTTCTGCACGTCTTTCGACACAGAAATCTATATCAAAATCAGGCATGCTTACTCGTTCCGGATTAAGAAAACGTTCAAAAATCAGATTGTACTTGATAGGATCTATAGCTGTTATCCCTATGCAGTAAGCACATATGCTTCCGGCACCGGATCCTCTTCCCGGTCCGACGGGGATATGATTTTCATGCGCAAACCGGATAAAATCCCATACTATGAGATAATAATCAACATATCCCATCTGAGAGATTACTTCTATCTCGTACTGCATACGTTCAACTGCCTTTTTATCAGGGTTATCTCCGTATTTTTCCTTAAGTCCGTTCATACAGAGATTACGGAAAAATATATTTCTGTCTTCACCTGAATCCAGAATGAATTCGGGCAGTTTTGTTTTGCCAAATTCAATGCTGACATTACATCTGTCTGCAATTTTTACTGTATTTTCAACAGCCTGCGGAACAGTCCTGAAAATATCATACATCTCCTGAGTACTTTTCATGTAAAACTCATCATTTGGAAAAGACATTGATGATGGTTCTTCAAGAGTAGTATTTGTCTGAATGCAAAGAAGGACTTTCTGTACCTTCGAATCTTCCCTGGAAATATAATGAACGTCATTCGTAGCAACCAGAGGTATTCCAGTCTCTGAGGATATCCTCATAAGCGAAGGCAGAATTCTTACCTGATCCTGAATGCCATGATTCTGGACTTCAATAAAGAAATTATCATCTCCAAAAATACTCCGGTAATCCAGTGCAGCCTTCTTGGCTCCGTCATAATCTCCGTCAAGCAGTTTCGAAGCTATTTCACCGGCGGTACATGCAGACAGACATATAAGACCTTCATGATACTTTTCCAGAAGTTCTCGGTCAACTCTCGGCTTATTGTAAAACCCACTAATAAATGCTTCAGAAACAATCTTCATAAGATTGTGATATCCGATATTATTTTCACATAAAAGAATCAGATGATACGGAGAAGAATCGCACTTGTGTTCTCTGTCAAACCGCGTACGTCTTGCTTTATAAACTTCACATCCAATAACAGGTTTTATGCCTGACTTTTTTGCTTCATTATAAAAATCAATCACACCATACATAACGCCATGATCGGTAATTGCAACTGATTTTTGTCCGAGCTCTTCTGCTTTCCTGATTATCTCCTTTATTCTGCAGGCGCCATCAAGAAGACTATATTCACTATGGAGATGAAGATGCACAAATTCATTCATTTTTACTCATCTCTTCCCTGATACCATCAGCAATCTGCTTAATTCTTTTCAAACGATGGTTCACGCCGGAACGCCCTATAGGCGGATCAAGTATTTCCCCCAGATCATTAAGGCTGTATTCCGGATTATCCAGACGGGCTTCAGCAATCTCTCTGAGAGTATCCGGAAGCGAATCCAGTCCCATAACGCTTTCTATAAGCTTTATATCCTGAGCCTGTCTGACAGATGCTGCACTTGTCTTGTTCAGATTAGCCATATCGCAGTTTCTTACGCGATTAACTCTGTTTCGCACATCCTTAAGAATCTTGATATTTATTATTTCCAAAGTTGAACTCTGTGCCCCCATAAAAGTCAGAAGATCTTCAATGTTTTCACTTTCCTTAATATAGAGAACGGCATTGTTTTTTCTTACAGCCTTTTTCACCGAAAATCCTATTGAATTAAGAATTGTAAAAAGATCATCACATAACTGCTCTGAATTAATAACGAATTCAAGATGGTATCCGCTTTCAGGATTAGTAATACTTCCGCAGCTTAGAAACACCCCTGCGATAAAATTGGACAAACTATTGTTATCGATATTTTTCAGATCAATTTCTCTTTTTTCTGCATCAATCTTAAATGTTTCAGTAACTTTTCTGACTGATTCTGAATCAGAGACCACAAAAGAATGCAAGGATGTTCCGTTTTTCCTTTCGATAACATCCTTGCTGATTGTAACTGAACCTTTAAATATTTCATTCATCAATGAAACAAAGACGTCTGCTACCTCTGCACTTTCAGACTGAAAACAAATCTCGTCATCTGTTATTTTGTTGCAGAAAATAATCAACCCGTATAAACATGCATATTTTTTATCTTTATCAGTAACGGCAGAAATAAGTTCTGCCTTTACCTCATTTGAAAATGACAATTCTACACCTCATAACTTAATTTTTCGTTATATCTCTGTGAGCCTTATGTACACCATATCCCTTTTCTATCAAATACCGGGATATAAGTTCCGTAAACGTAACTGACCTGTGCTTACCGCCGGTACATCCAAATCCGATAACCAGCTGACTCTTTCCTTCGCTTATATATAACGGAATGAGAAAATCTATAAGATCCTTAAGTTTTTCAAGAAGAATCTGCGACTGCTCAAACTGCATTACATAATCTCTTACTTCCTGATCTTTTCCGGTAAGAAATTTGAGTTCAGGAATATAGTAAGGATTCGGAAGGCATCTGACATCAAAAACCAGATCAGTTTCTGCTGAGGCTCCGTATTTGAAACCAAAAGACATAACTTTAATGAGTATTGATTCATTTGAATTTTTCAGGAACAGATTTACTATTGATTCCTTTAACTGTGAGCTCTTAAGATACGATGTATCTATAAAATAATCCGCTATCTCTCTGAGCGAATTGAGTTTCTCGCGTTCATACCGGATTGCTTTCAAAAGGGAACCGTTAAACTCTGAATCAAGAGGGTGCTTCCTTCTCGTTTCCTTGTATCGTTTTATTATCACTTCATCACTCGATTCAAGATATAACATCTTGAAATCAAAATGCTCATTTTTCATTTCCTCAAGCGAATGGAGTATTTCCTCAGAGAACATATCACCTGATCTGATGTCAACTGCCAGCGCAATCTTGTCCATTTTACCGTCTCTGCAGACATCAACGAACTTCGGAAGCAATTGAGGAGGCAAATTATCAATACAATAAAACCCTATATCTTCAAGAATATTCATTGCACAGGATTTACCAGACCCAGAGAGTCCTGTAACTATTAAAAACTGCATATGCATTCCCTCCTGCTCCGGAATTATTTTAAAATTTCAGGTTCAAGTTCAAGTTCATAGCCGGTATCTGCTTTAACCTTTTCCTTGACAATTGAAACAAGTTCCATAATGTCGTTGTAAGTAGCGTTACCCTTATTAATTACAAACCCGCTGTGTTTTTCACTAACCTGCGCATCACCTACAGAAACGCCTTTTAATCCGCATTCATCAATAAGAGCAGCTGCAAAAGCACCCTCTGGTCTTTTAAAAGTACTGCCTGCACTTGGATAATTCAGCGGCTGTTTTTCACGTCTGCAGTTAATAAGTTCTTCCATTTTTTGCTCAATATCACCTACAACGCCTTTTTTAAGTTTTATTTTTACACGCAAAATAATACGTCCGGAATTCATAAACGCACTATGTCGGTATGATAAATCCATATTTTCTGCAGGGATAGTTTTTACAATACCATCAGTATCGAGGTAATCTGCCGATACAACAATATCCGACATCTCACCTCCATAAGCTCCGGCATTCATATAAAGAGCGCCTCCGACTGTGCCCGGTATTCCATAAGCAAATTCAAGACCTGTTAAGCCCTCGTTTTTTGCCGCCACACAAAGTTTGCTTAACATCAGACCTGATTCACATTCTATTATTCCGTCTCTGATATAATTGATTCTGGAATAATCGTTTCCTATGATAACTACGACACCATCAAAAAATTTGTCTTCAGCTATTATGTTGCTGCCATTTCCAAGAACAGCATGCTTTATAAATTTATCTCTGCAAAAAGAAATAATCTGAACTACCGATTCCTCGCTGTTCAAAAAAACCGCAATTTTACACTTACCGCCTATACGAAATGTGGTATGATCCTTCAGTGATTCATCAAGCTTATAGCTGCATCCTAATCTATCGCAGATTGAAATCAGTTCACTGATATATGACATTAATTTATCACTCCATTGAAATTTTTCATTAAAGATCCTTGACCTTGTCTGTACCTGTCATCTCAAGACCAAGTCTGTCAAGAAGCTCATGGGCTGCGTTATAACCCATCTTCTTTTGTCTGTTGTTCATAGCTGCTACTTCAAGAATAACTGCAAGGTTTCGTCCAGGTTTTACCGGGATAGTTGCAGAAGGAACATTTACACCAAGTATTGAAACATACTCATTGTCAATCCCCATACGATCATAAAGCTTTTCCGGATTCCAGAGTTCAAGTTCAACAACAAGATCTATCTTCTCTGTAACCTTGACTGCACCGACACCAAAAAGTCTTCTTGCGTTGATAATACCAATACCTCTGAGTTCAAGGAAATGACGAATATTATCAGGGGAAGTTCCTACAAGACTGATATTCGAAACTTTTCTTATTTCTACTGCGTCATCAGCAACAAGTCTGTGTCCTCTCTTTACAAGCTCTATAGCAGTTTCACTCTTACCTACTCCGCTTTCGCCAAGAATAAGTACACCTTCACCGTATATCTCTATAAGAACACCATGACGTGTAATTCTTGGAGCAAGATTAAGGTTGAGAAAAGCAATAAGAGCAGCAACAAAGTTTGAGGTACTGTCTTTTGACCTGAGTACAGGGATGCCCTCCTTTTCCGCAAGGGTTATTATTTCCTGAAAACATTCGAGTCCTCTTGTGATAATGAGTGCCGGAATATGCGTTGCAAAAAGCTTAGAAATAATATCCGTACGCTCAGCTTCACTTCTTGTAGAAAGATATGCAAATTCCATCTTACCTAATATCTGTATACGTTCCGGATTAAAATATTCGTAAAAATTCATAAGCTGAAGTCCCGGTCGGTTTACTTCATTTTCGGAAATGAGAACTTCTTCGGCCGGTTTGGGCAAATACAGTTCTTCGAGTTTCAGTTCATCTATTATCTGCTGAAGCGTTACTGTAAATTTGTTTTCTGACATTTTATACACCTCTTGTTACTAGAATATCGTATCATAAAAAACAACTGCTGTTTTTTCTTTTGTTTATATTATACCTTATTATTGATAATATTTCAATAGAAAAAGAGAAACAGGGATGTATTTTAATACTATTCAGTTTAAGCAAATACGTATTCCTGATTTATGAAATTATTTTAAAAATAAGTTTTAAAAAAAACTTTAAAAAAAGTATTGACAAATTGGAAAATCAATGATATAATAAATATCGTTGTCCGAGCAAAACGAGGACATGATGAGGTATTAGCTCAGTTGGCAGAGCATTTGACTTTTAATCAAAGGGTCTGGGGTTCGAATCCCCAATACCTCATTATTTTTATGTATATGCGTCTGTAGCTCAGTTGGATAGAGTGACTGGCTACGAACCAGTAGGTCGGGGGTTCGAGCCCCTCCAGGCGCACTTTAAACCACTTCATTCCTGAAGTGGTTTTTTGTTTTATATTAGTTTTATGGTAGAAAAAACCCGCAAACTTCAAGTCTGCGGGTTTTTGTACTATTATCATTTATCTTATTTATAAGTTATCTTGTTGCATGGAATGTTCTTGAGATAACATCAAGCTGCTGTTCTCTTGTAAGATCTACGAATTTTACTGCATATCCGGATACTCGAATTGTAAAGTTAGCGTATTCAGGATTTGAAGGGTCTTCCATAATCTTTTCAAGGTATTCTCTGTTGAATACATTCACATTAAGATGATGTGCACCCTGTGCGAAGTATCCGTCCATTACGTGAACCAGATTATTGATTTTTTCTTCTTCACTTCTTCCAAGAGCGTCAGGATTAATAGACTGAGTATTTGAAATACCATCAAGAGCCCATTCATAAGGAATCTTTGCTGTTGAATTAAGTGATGCAACCAGACCATTTTCTTCTGCGCCGTAACTTGGGTTTGCACCCGGAGCAAACGGAGCACCCGCCTTACGTCCGTCAGGAAGTGAACCTGTAGCACGTCCGTAAACAACGTTTGATGTGATTGTAAGGATTGAAGTTGTTGGTTCTGAGTTACGATATGTGTGT
The DNA here is from genome assembly GCA_016296165.1 of Oscillospiraceae bacterium. Lineage (GTDB taxonomy): Bacteria > Bacillota > Clostridia > Oscillospirales > Ruminococcaceae > HUN007. Next base: position 18,764 of record JAEDJV010000037.1, read on the forward strand.
CTCTTCTTAATCTTGTCAAGGAAAGTCTTGAGGAGCCATACGCCAATCTGGTCAGCTCTGTCGTCATCGTTTCCGTACTTAGGGAAATCTCCTTCGACTTCATAGTCGATAGCGATATTCTTTGCCACGTCAACTACATTACCCTGCTTATCCTTCACTTCAACATCTCCGCGGATAACTTTTACCTTAGCGTACTTGATAGCTGAGAGTGAGTCGATTACGTGTGAGAATCCGGCGATACCTGTAGCAAATGTACGTCTTACGTCTGTGTCGATAAGTGCCATTTCTGCTGCTTCATAGTAGTACTTGTCGTGCATGTAGTGAATGAGGTTAAGTGTGTTTACATAAATACCGGCAAGCCATTCGAGCATTACATCGTACTTCTTCATAACTTCATCATAATCAAGGTATTCTGAAGTGATTGGCTGGTATGCAGGAGCAATCTGTTTGCCGAGCTTTTCATCAATACCGCCATTGATAGCATACAGAAGAGCTTTTGCAAGGTTTGCACGAGCACCGAAGAACTGAATCTCCTTACCAGTCTGTGTTGCGGATACGCAGCAGCAGATTGAGTAATCGTCGCCCCATACAGGCTTCATAACATCGTCGTTTTCGTACTGGATTGAGCTTGTTTCGATTGAGATGTATGAAGCATACTTCTTGAATGTTTCAGGAAGTGCTGGTGAATAGAGAACTGTGAGGTTTGGTTCTGGTGAAGGTCCCATGTTTTCGAGTGTGTGGAGGAAACGGAAGTCGTTCTTTGTAACCATGTGACGACCATCCATACCGATACCG
>JAEDJV010000038.1 GCA_016296165.1 Oscillospiraceae bacterium
TAACGTCGAAAATACTTGGTTGGCGACGGCCCGGGAAGATAGATAAGTGCCGGCATTATATATTCCTCCATAGCTCAGTCGGTAGTAGCACCTGACTGTTAATCAGGGTGTCGCTGGTTCAAGTCCAGCTGGGGGAGCCATTAAAGATCCGAATGTTTTTTAACATTCGGATTTTTTGTTTTTAAAAAACTTGATTTTGTATTTGTTTCATGTTACAATCATAATTAACTAAAAATAACGCAATAGATTGTTCATATCTGTAGAGGTAACATTATGGAAATAAGAGGTAAGATAGTTGTTTTGTCGGCAGCGATAATTTTGGCAGTACAGGTAAGCGGATGTACAGGTAAACCGTCAAATAATAATAGTCCAGAAAGTAATGGAACTTCAGTTGCAACTTCTGAGAAAGCTCAGGAATGTGTATTAGAAGAACCTGAAATAGTTGAATACAGCGATAATATCGGCGTACCTGTATTCAGTTGTTCGAGTGGATTTTACGGGCAGGAGTTTGATCTGGAAATCAGTGCTGTGGAAGATGGCTGCGAGATTCGATATACTCTTGACGGAAGCATTCCTGATAAAAATTCTCCGTTATACGAGGAAAAGATACATATCAGCGAAAGACATGAAAAATCAGCGTATCTATCATATCTTGAAAATATCGGACCTGAAAGCATGAAGTACGTTCCGGAAAAGAAATTCGACAAGGCAACAGTAGTAAGAGCTGCTGTATTTAACAAAGAAGGAATATCAGGACCGGTTGTTACAAATACCTATTTTACAGGACTTAATCAGAATGAAGACTATAATGGTCTTGCTGTTGTATCACTTGTAACAGATCCGTATAATCTTTTTGATTATGAAAAGGGAATTTATATTTCCGGAAAAGCTTTTGATGAATGGATTAAAACGGAGGAAGCGAAAGCGACGGAAGACTGGGAATATGAAGGAAATTATTCGCAGAGAGGACGTGAGTGGGAAAGATCCGTCTGTATGCAGCTTTTTGAACCCGACAGTGGGATCAGTATGGAGCAGAACCTTGGAATCAGAATAATGGGTAAAGCCTCACGTACCTATAATCAGAAGAGTTTTCGTATATACGCCAGAGAAGAATATGGTGAAAAAAATGTAAATTATCCTCTTATTCCAGGAACAGTTAAAGAAAACAGAAGCGGAGAAAAAATGGATAAATTCAGGACATTTTTGCTCAGAAACGGTGGCAATGACTGTGACTATGTAAAACTCAGAGATCCTTTTATTCAGCGTATTGTAAAAGGAAAGGCTGTTACGACTCAGGAGAGCAGACCGGCAGTAGTGTTTATAAATGGTGAGTACTGGGGCGTATATGTTATTGAAGAAGATTATTCTGATAATTTTATTCAGTATAATTTTGATATTGACAACAAAGATGTAATTATGATTAAGACAGGTGAACTTGAAGAAGGTACAGATGACGACTTCAAACTGTATGAGGAACTTAATGAACTGGTTACTTCGGATTTATCTGATAAAGAAAATTATGATAAACTCTGTGAGACCGTTGATATTCAGAGTTTCGCAGATTATTTCAGTATAATTATATATACGGCAAATGAAGACTGCATGACAGTTAACAATAACAATTGGCGTGTGTGGAGATCCAGAACCGTTACAGATGTTCCTTATCAGGATGGCAAATGGCGTTTTATGCTGTATGATACCGAATTTTCGCTGGGGCTGTATAAAGAAGGTAAGACAAGCAGAGTGAATTCGTTTGAAGAAGCATGTGACAGTAAATGGTTTGGTTCTTTGATGAAAAATGAATCGTTCCGGGATATGTTTGCTGCGGCCCTTCGTGATACTGCAGAAAGGTTTAAACCGGACAATTCGTTCCCTGTTCTTGATGAACTTGTAGCTCAGTTTAAACCTGTTATGCCGGACAGCTATTCAAGATTTGGACCGAACTGGCTTTTACAGTATGCTCCGAGTGAACAGGCACTTTTAAAATATTATGACGACGGCATTGCACAGATTAAAGAGTTTCTGAAGGACCGTTATGAATATAGTGAAGATATGATTAACGAAGTTATGAATAAGTACTGATATTTGTGCTGAATATATGAAATTGATTTGATTTTGTATGATTTTTTCGGTTTGACCTTGCTTACAAAATGATGTATAATATTATAATGAATGGAAAAATTTTTCCGTTTAATATAATTGAACGAAGAAAGGAAAGAATATTATGGAAAAGATACTTACAGTAAAGCTTAACACTCTTAAGGATTTCAGAGAATTTATGGAACGTGCAACAATGCTCAACGGATCAGCGCGAGCATTACAGGGAGAAACAAATGTAGATGCAAAAAGCACACTTGGAATAGCCTCAATAATGGAATTCGGAAGCTTCAATCTTAAGTTTATTGACTGTTCAGAAACAGAGATAGATAAGTTTAGACAGTGGGAAGTATAATTTTTCTTACAAACCTATGATTGATAAGGTACTGTGAAGGCTTCTTTCGGCTTTTGCAGTACTTTTGTTTTTTGAAAGGAAGTGGAATAGTGAAAGATAAATCAGTATATAAGAAGGCTCTGAAACTTGCGGTTCCGATGATGATTCAGAACGGCATAACTAATATGGTAAGCCTTATAGACAATATAATGGTTGGTAGTCTTGGAACTGAAGCTATTACGGCAGTTTCTATCATCGGACAGCTTATTTTTGTTTTCAATCTTGCTGTTTTCGGGGGTATTTCAGGTCCGGGAATATATGGTGCTCAGTATTTTGGACAGGGTAATAAAGAGGGACTTAGAAATACATTCAGGATTAAACTCTGGATAAGCACAATTATTCTTGCGGCAGGAATGTCTTTGTTTATTTTCGGAGATAAATTTCTGGTAGGATTGTATCTGCATGGAGGAAGCACATCCGTGGATCCGGTGCTTACGATGGAATATGCACGCCAGTATCTTCGTATAATGATTTTCGGCCTTGTACCTTTTTGTGTCACTCAGGTTTATGCAAGCAGTTTGCGTGAAACAGGAGAAAGCGTCAAGCCTATGGTGGGTGGAATAGCTTCTGTGGTTATTGATATTGTATTTAACTATCTTTTAATCTATGGTAAGTTTGGAATGCCTCAGCTTGGTGTAAGAGGTGCGGCTATAGCTACAGTACTTGCAAGAATAGTCGAATTTGCAATAGTTGTTTTCTGGTCATCGGCAGATAAAAAGAAACATGCATTTCTTAAAGGGATGTATCGTACGCTGCTTGTTCCCGGAGATGTATCTGTTAAGATAATAAAAAGGGGTACACCTATTTTGCTGAATGAGTTTTTGTGGGCAGGTGGAATAGCTGCAATGACTCAGTGTTATTCTCTGAAGAGTCTTGACATAGTGGCAGGGCTTAATATATCGAATGCTATCTGTAATCTTCTTAATGTTGTTTTTGTAGCGCTGGGTTCTTCAATAGGAATTATAATCGGACAGATGCTTGGTGCCTCTGAATATGAGAAAGCAAAGAAAAGTGCATTTGGACTTATGTGGTTCTCAGGATTTATCTGTGTCGGACTAACAGTAATACTTATACTGCTTTCAGGTGTGTTCCCGAATTTTTATGATACTTCTGATGAAATAAAAAATTACGGAAAGATGTTTATTATAATAACTGCAGTTTTTTTTCCGGTGCAGGGATTTTTGAACGCATTGTATTTTACTCTGCGCTCAGGAGGAAAGACGTTTATAACATTTCTTTTTGATAGTGTGTACACCTGGGTTGTTGCGGTGACATCGGCATTTATAATGTGCAGATATACCAGCTTTTCGATATTTACAATATATATCCTTATCCAGTCAGCAGATATATTAAAGCTTATGATTGGTGTGATTCTTATAAAAAAAGGTATGTGGATAAGTAATATCGTTGAAAATACATGAATTCATATAAATAAAACAAAAAACCTTTAGCAATTAAGCTAAAGGTTTTTTTATGGACAGGGGCGGTAAGAATCGAACTCACGTCAAAGGTTTTGGAGACCATACCATATCCTTGATGTTCGGCTCTGATTTCTGTTCTGAAATGAAAAAAAATTAATTATAAGTAAGGATTGTTTTTCATAACGAGAAGCAATCCTTTTCTTATATAGAAAGAGGTTTCAATATGGTTTATCGAAATGAAAAGCATAAAAAGGATTATGAAAGTATTTTATCCAGAATGAATATTAATGATTGTTATCATCGTTCGCTTGCATATCTTCTCGCTCTCGATACAGTACTCTTTGAACATATAGAAGTTGTATATGATTTTCAGGAGGACTGCATTAAACGTGAAGGACTTAACAAAGGTTTCCAGACAGGAACGAGCAAGAAAACAACACGACTTGCTTTCAATTTATGGAATGGATGCACTGATGAAGGAGAGACATATGTTGACAGGGATGGATATGAATCCAGTTTACCGTCCATATATTATTCTCCCGAACAAATTTTTAACTGTACTGCCTATGCTCCATACTACTGGCAGGCTGTTCAGCTGCGCTTTGAAATGATTAAGTAAAGGAGAAACGGAAAATGAAAACTATAGCAGTATACAATAACAAGGGTGGAGTTTCGAAAACTACTACGGTAATTAATGTAGCTTATACCCTTGCTGAAACAATGAATAAAAAAGTGCTTGTTGTTGACTGCGACGGTCAGCAAAACATATCGCATTTTCTTTCAGATCTGGATATGAAAAAAGGAATTGAAGAAATTCTGATTAATGGAGTTTCGCCTGATGAAGTTCTTACTTATTCAAGATACAAAAACATTGATGTGCTTGTTTCCACATCGAAAATGAATGACTGCTGTGAGGTATATAAGCAGCTTACAAAAATTAAACAAAAAGAAAATCTTGAAATGCTTTATAAGTTTTGTCTTGATTGTCCGTATGACTATGTGCTGCTTGATATGCCGCCGGCACTTAATAGCATAACAGAGAGTATGTTAAGCATTACTGACGGAGTTATTGTTCCTGTGGAGCTTGGAACATTTGCGATACAGGGAATAGCAAAAGTAACTGAAACAATTAACAAAGTTGGTGCTGCGTTTATGGGTTGCTTTATTTCTAAGTTTGACAAGAGCAATAAGTCTGACGAACAGCTTAAAGAGCTTTTATGCAGTACTTTAGGAAATAAAGTTTTTGATACAGTAATTCCATACAGCAATATTATTCGAAACAGCATTAATTACAGAATGACAGCCTATGAGTATATGAACTGGATGGAACCGTCTCGTAAGTATTGTGATTTGACAGAAGAAATCTTAAGAAGGGTGGGATAACCAATATGGCAAGAAAACTTCAGCTTGATGTTTCAATCGCTTCCGGAATGAAAGCAGCAGCAGATGATAGTTTTAAAGATAACATTAAGATGATTGATATTGAAAAAGTGATTCCCAGTGAAGATAATTTTTATTCGCTGAGTGATATTGAATTGCTTGCAGATGATATTGAACGTCAGGGGCTGAAACACAATCTTGTTGTTTGTGAAAATTCAGATATTCCCGGGACATTCGTGATTAAAAGCGGACACAGAAGATTTGCAGCAATAAAACTATTATCAGAAAATAACAGGTATAATTCCAGGTATGTTCCTTGTTTGATTGATGGAAAAAAGTCAAAATCTGAAAACATACTTGATCTGATAATGCTGAATGCGACTGCCAGAGTTATGAGTGATTCTGAGTTGTTTGAACAGTACGAATCGCTCCGGAACACGCTTGAACAGCTGAAGTCAGAAGGAAAAAAAATTGGCGGACGTATCAGAGAAAATATTGCTGCAGTACTTAATATTTCTCCGGCTCAGGTGGGAAAGATTGAAAATATAAAACATAACGCTGTTAATGAAATACAGACAGCTGTTGAGAACGGGGAAATGTCAATTGCTGTTGCAGATAAAGCTGCAAAACTTTCAAGAGAGGATCAGAAGAAGCTTATTCAGGATAATGATTTATCCTCAATAAAATCTTCAGATATAAAGAATAAAAAATGTGACTTTATTCCGTCAGAAAATGAAAAAAAATCAGAGGAAACTGAAAGTGTGCTTTCCAATCTTGATGAATTAAAACAAAATCTTTTTTCGTGTTTATCTGAATTTAATTCCAACATCTCTGATTCTGAGAATATAGATGATATCCGATATTATCTTACAGAGTTATATAAGAAAATTGAAAACATAATGGAGGAAAAGAATGATGGCAAAAATTACACTTGACCAGAAAATAGCAAAGGTAGATGAGCAGATAATGAAGGAGGAGCTGATAATAGAAGAAAGCAGACAGAAAATAAAGACTTTAAAGTCTGAACGCAAAAAGCTCACAGATGAAAAAGAAATGATTTTCGCTAATCAGATTATGAAAATAATCAGAGAAAAGGGAATTAATCAGGAAGAGCTGCTTACAGAGCTTAAGCATAAAGAAAATAATACTAATGAGGCGAAAGCCGAAAGTAATAATTCTGATGAAACTGTCCAGTCTGCATCAGTATATAAGACAAGCACATAAGAAAAATATATTCTGATTTTTTCTTTTCCATATGTACGAAAAAAGTGAGCGAAGCGATTTTAAAATGATGTTTTTAAAACATCATAAAAAGGGTCTTAGGGATTTTTCCCTAACCAGCGAATGTGGGAGGACGTGTCCGTACACATTCTATGCTGGCCAAACAGAAATTTTCTTCGAAAATTAGCTGTTTGAAAATTTTTACATTTGGAATAAAAAATGAGGCGGTTCGGGAGGGAAAATGAAAATATGAGCCGGATAAGAACAGAGAGGATAGAAATCAGGGTCACTCCTGATGAAAAAGAAAAGCTCAGAGGTGATGCTGAAAAATCACGTATGAATATGTCAAATTACATTCTGAGATTATCTGAACAAAAAAAGATATATGCAGTAGATGGCATACCGGAACTTATAAAGCAGATTATCAGAATAGGAACGAATGTTAATCAGATAGTAATGGTTGCTAATACAAACAAATCAGTTTCAGAAAAACAGATAGAAACAGTAAACTTCAATCTTACAAAAATACAGAAATTACTGGCGGATATGATTGAAGTGATAAAAAATTCTGATGATGAGGTTGAAATTTGATGGCGTATGTTGGTCAGGTTTCAATCCGAGACAGTTCTCATATGGGTCATGCTATTGATTATATAAGTCGTGAGGAAAAAGCATTGTCACTGAATAATGTTTCAGATCATGAGATGCTGAATATAATGCTTAATCATTTATCGGTTACAAATAAGTCGATTGGCGAAAGAGCAACATATATTAACTGTACTCAGAATCCTTACAAGGATTTTGAAAACATGCGAAAGGCTTATGATCAGGACAAAGGTGTTATAGCTCATCATTATTTCCAGAGTTTTCAGAAGGATGACGATCTTACTCCGGAACAGGCACACCAAATCGGTGTACAGCTTGCTCAGAAAATGTTTCCTAACTATCAGGTGGTTGTTGCAACTCATACTGACAAGGAGCATCTTCACAATCACATAATTGTGAATTCCTGTAATATAATTACCGGACAGAAATGGTACAGCAACAAAAAATCTTTGTCTGATATAAGAAAGGAAAGTGATAAACTTTGTCTTCAGAACGGACTGGGAGTGATACAAAAAAATTCAAAGTACAAGAACATTGACAAACCAACTTATCAGCTGGGTATGAAGAAAAAGTCATGGAAGGTTCAGCTTGTATATGATCTTAATGAAGCAGTAAAATCATGCAGAACAAAAGATGACTTTATTAAGTTTTTGAATGATAAAAACTATTCTGTCAAATACAAAGACGTTCATATTACCATTACAAAGAATGGTGAGAAAAAAGGGATACGAGTTGATACACTTGCGAAACAGTTCGGAGAAAAATATACAAAAGAAAATCTTGAAAAGCAGATGGGTTATTACGTTCCTTTTATAAAAGAAGCAGCTTGTTTCAGTCAGAAGGAAAAACAGAAAAAAGAAGTTAAAAGCAACTGGGAACACTATGAAAAAAATATTCTGAAAAAACAAAATTGTTTTCCCTCTACATGGAATAATGTTTATCGTGATGTCAGGACCGATAATCTGATAAAAAAAGCTGAAAAATCTGTTGCTCATTCAAGAAATATTTTTGAGCTGATAATCCGATCATTTATTTTACTTTCTGCGATTAATAAACGTAAATCAAAGAAAAGCAAAACTTCAAAATCCGCATATTACAGTCTGAAAAGTAAAAACAGATTATATAAGAATAACCGGAGTAATACATATGGAAATATTTCATATTATGAACTTTGTAATAGTCCGGGAAAAACTTTTACTATAAAAGTTGATGCGGTTAATCTGCTCAGACTTGTTAATCAGCCAGTCCTGTATTCTGCATTAATGAATAATAATTCCGCAGTAATAACTGTAAAAGAAAAGGATAAAAAATTTCTTATCAATCTGCTTGGTCTGAGTTCAAAAGAGCAGTTGTTTGATGCTCAGAGCGAACAGATTGACAATCAAAATATTTATAAGGAATTGAAGCAAAGAGCTGAATTAAGTAATCAGAAGCTTCAGTATCTTGTTATAGATAAAGAGCAACTTGAACTTTTGAAAAACAATTACATAAGTTTTGCATATTTTTCTAAAGATGAAAAATATAATATTGCTTTTCTTCCTGAAAAATTAAAGGTAATACAGAAGATACTTTATGAAAACAGAAAATCAAAAAGTATCAGTTCCAATTCGAAAAATGAAGAAAAGGTTAATCTGGTTCTTCAAAAAAACAGAAACGAAATGCAGAAACAAATCAGATAAATATATTGATTAGTTTCTGACTGTAAGGAGAGATTATATGTCAGTAAAAAAACGTAAAGGGTTGCTTTTATATGATGGGGTTTGGTATTCACGTATCTTTGAAGATGGAAGATTTGCGGTTCCGCAGTCATTACTTCCGGATGGTGTAACTCCTAAATTCTATAGAGCATTTGTTCCGTTTGATGATAAAAGGGGTGAGGTTCGGTTTGAACGAATAAAAAATCTTCCGGCAAAAGAGAATATGAAAAATAATAAGAAAATGTATAACAATAGATTTGTAATTCCGCAGAAAATAAGGGAAATTTATGGACTGACAAACGGAATTTTTTTAAAGATAGAGCCTTATTATACAGGTATGGACGATGGATTTTCAGTTGTTTATGATGAAAAAATGAGTGACATTGTCAGAAAAACAATTGAAAAAATTTATTATAGTTAGAGGGATATTATATGGCTGGGAAAAACAAACTCAGAGGAGAAAAGAGTAAAACTCCTGTTATTATATTCCTGATTATACTATTTCTCATTCTATTTACCGGTGGAATGTATATCGCCTATTTGCTATATAATTATGAGCTGAAAACCGGACTTGAGAAAATTGCATTATCAGAAATCATGGACGTAATGAATTATATTGCAGCTCCGGAAATTGTTAAAAAATTTGATGTATCAATGATTCCGGTACTTTTTAAATATCAGGTTACAAAAATATGGTGGATATATGTTGCTGTCTTTTTAATATTGTTTCTTAATATGTCAGATAAAAAGGATGATTTTAAAGGGATGGAGCATGGATCAGCATCATGGGCGGATAAATATGATGAAAAAAGTTTTAAAGATAATACAGGTATTCCGGTTGCCAAAGATATGTATGTGACAATCCTGAATCCCAAAAAGAAATATTATTCTTCACATAACCTGAATGAAGTAGTTATCGGTGGTTCCGGTGCAGGAAAATCGTTCAGAAAGATAAAGGTAGATATAATGCAGAAGTATGGCAGCTACGTTATAACGGATCCGAAAGGAGAACTGTACAGGGATACTGCAAAATTTCTCAAGGAAAACGGGTACAAGATAAGAGTTCTTAATCTTATAAACATAGGATTTTCCAATTCTTACAATCCATTTGCGTATATGTCTGAAGAGCAGGATGTATTGAATGTTGCAGACCTTTTCATGAAAAACTCAGCAGGCGAGGGTGAAAAGGAAGACTTCTGGACAGGTGCAGCTCAGGATATGCTTGTGGCAATAATGGTTTACCTATGGAAAAATAAAGATGAAACTCAGACATTTGGACGTGTGCTCCGTCTTGTGAACAGTGTTCAGTACAAAGACGGGAAGATAGATCCTGTGTGTGAACTTGCAAGATGCTTCAATGCACACATGATTGATTATCCGAATGATGTTGTTGCCGTAAACTGGGCATCAATTCAGGGAACGCCGCAGGAGACTCTGGGAAGTATATGCAAAACCTTGTCAACGAGATTAAGGCTTTGGGCTGTAGAGGCTGTCGATGAAGTAACTGCTGTTGATGAAATGGATTTTGATAATATAGGCAAGGAAAAGACAGCAGTATTTCTGCTTATTCCAGCAGCAAGACAAACATACAAAGTAATAGCTAATATTTTTTATTCCCAGCTGTTTGAACGTTTAATGCTGGTTGCTAACCGTGACTGTAACGGAAGACTCCCGAATCTTGTTTCATGTGAACTGGATGAATTTGCGAATATCGGTAAGATTCCAAACTTTAATGAGACTCTCGCAGTTGTCAGGTCACATAACATAAGACTGTGCATTGTGCTGCAGGGATTATCTCAGCTTAAAGCTTTATATGAGAAGACGTGGGAAAGTATTATCGGAAATTGTTCCATATTTACATTTCTTGGTACCAACGATATGGATTCCAAGGAATATGTATCAAAGAAACTTGGTAAAACAACAGTACGTGTAGATTCAAGATCATATAATCGCGGAAATACAGGTGGAGGTTCTGATTCAGAGAATTATATACAAAGAGATCTTCTTTCTGCTGATGAGATACCAAAGGCAATCAGAGCAAAGGGAAAAACCAAAAAATATGGAGGAAGCTGCATTATTTTTGTTGATGAATATAAGCCGTTTTTCCTTCCTAAATATGATACGCTTAAACATCCTGTGATATCCAGTATAGGAAGTCAATATGAAAAAGACTTTCATAATAACACAAATATAGAAAAGGAATATGCTGACATCAAACGTATAAGGCATGATAACTACACCGCACAGGTGAAAGACTATTTCGAAAAGAGAAAAAATTCTGAGGAAACAACTAAACAGAAGGAGATTGAATCAGAAGAAAAACATCAGGAGAAACTTAAACAGATGTATCAGGCTGCTCAGGTTGGGATTGATATGAACGATTTTGAAGAGATGACGAATGAAATAGAGATCAATGAGCAGAAAGAATTCTCTGATGGAATTAGTGATGTGATTGATGAGGACGAGTTTGAAACAGCAATGGATGAGGCTGTTCCAGTTATTTCCGATGATGTTAATCCTATAATTTCAAAATTTATGAATCAGGAGTGATGATACATGTATGATGAAAATGAACAGATGCAGAATATTCAGCAGACTGTCAGCACCTGCAATAATATAAGCCGGGAGATATACAGGCTTTATACGCAGTTTAAGGAACAGGAAAAAATTGCTGAAAAAGAAGCTATGAACAAAGCAATGAAGGAGGTTATTAATCCGGATCCGGATTTTGTGTTTACAGGTCAGATGACAGATCTGAGTTATTTTAACAACACAAATACAATGCCGTTTGATTATATCAACAATATAAAGGATGAAAAACTGAAAGCAGCTGTAAAAGATAATTTTAATACTGCTGCCAGAAGGGGATTAGTGTACATCGATCCTGAAACTCAGATGATAGCTATAACTGAGAAAGGAAAAAAGTTTATAGAAAAAAAAGAGTTTAAGAATCAGGCTGCTGAAAATACCAGTAAGGCATTGGAAGTCAGTGATAAGTGTGTTCTGCTTAACGGCACAGAAACAGATATTCAGATTTTTAATTACAAGCCGCAGATAAGTCTTGGTAACCTTGTTAATAATGGCTCGCCGGAACTTGGCAATAAAATAATGGATAATTTTAATAAGCTGCAGGCGAAAGGATTAATAGACATTGATATGAACGGCATAATGAAACTTACTGACGCAGGAAGGGAAACATTATCCGGACTGCTTAAAAACGGAAAGCTTAATGGTGCTGCACTTAAGAGTACAGCAGCACTGGGAACGGTTGGGGCAATTGTTATGGTAGTTCAGAAAGCGGCTGATGTTGCTAAAACAATAGTAAACACACAAACAAAGTAAATCATCATCTAAAGATGGTTTAAATAAATACATAATTATATTTTATCAAGGAGGTTTTTCCTAATGGAAAACAAAGAAACAAAGATTCAGTCTGTGACTGAAACAACAAAAACAGAAAAGATCAGAAGAAAGCTCACTAAGACAGCTGCAAAGATTGTCTTTGCTGTCATGGCAGCAATGAGCGTGATACCGACTGCTTTTGCAGAGGGCGAGACAAATGAAACTAAGGGTACTTCTCCTGGTAATTTTGCAAGTAATATGCTTTCGTATGCATGGTGGATAATGTATGGAATATGCGGCATTTTTGCAGCTATGGGTGTTATAAAAATGATTCAGGGACAGGCAGAAGAAGATACAAGAGCACGTAATAATGGAATCGCCACCCTTGTTATTGCGGCTGCGGGTATTGTGATAGTAGCACTTATTCAGGCACAGGTTAAGTGACTTTATAACAGAATTATTGATAAAGCCGGCCACATTCAGGCCGGCTTATATTAAAAAGGAGAATTGTAATGAGCACAATAGGACAACTTACTAATACTCTTCTGAATGTATCACGTGCCGGATTGGCGTTAATTGCTGGATATGGTGTTGTAAAAATGATTAAAGGTAGGGCTGACGAGGATACAAAAGAATTTACTGAGGGATTAGCTATGATTTTGGTCGGTGCAGGACTTTTTTCTGTGACTATTGTAGCTAAAGGATATATAACATAATTTGGAGAGGTGAGAAATGAAAAGAATAATTAGACGAATAATATGCGCAGTAATGTTATTATGCGTTTTTCTCGTTAACCCGATTCACTGCAGTGCTCTTAGTCCGTTTGATGAACAAATGGTTCGTCATATAGCTAAAGAAGAAGCCAAAAATGTAGTGGATAGCGTTATTTATAATATAATGGGTCCTGAAGTTGGACCTATGTCAGTGGGTGCATATAACTGGGCGAACAAACGTGCTGACGAGTCTTTAAATAGTGCGGTTGGACAACTTTTGCCAAGAATAGAAGCACTTGAAAAAAGTAGCGGCGCCTCTTCGCAGGACATATCAAATCTAAATAATAAAGTCGATGACACAAATAATAAGATTGATCAGAACTCTGAAAAAGTAGATAATGTACAAAAGTCCATAGATGATCTGAATAAGAAAAGTGATAATTCAGATGGTTCAACGGTAACAGGGGTAAGAAAGGTTCTTATTGCATTTATAGAACTAGCAAATAAAATCTGGAATTCCATTGGCATGATTTTTTACGGAGCAAGCTTTGGTGAAAACATAGGGCTTCTTGAGTATTTTAATTTTCAGATTGATATAAATTCTTACGTAAACAGTAACGTTTATACAGTTATGAAAACATTGGCGTATAGTCTTGTGCTTCTATTTTTTTCAGTAAATATGATTGAAACAACTATTAAGTATGAATCTGTTTCACTCAAGGGTTTCATTGTTATGACTATACGAATTGTAATTGCAAAGAAACTGATAGATAATTGTCCGAAGATATGCACATCAATAATAAAAATAGTCAGGGATACTATAGGCCAGATGTGGGAGACCAAAGAAGTTGATCTTTCAGATGTCATGGGTAAGGATACAATATTAGATAAGATTTTGAATGTAGGACAGAGTAAACTTCCTTTTGTCGGTGAAATAGTTGATGCAATACTGGTTTTGGTAGCGGCTGTACCTATCATTTTGATGTCGTTATCAGCATTTATTGTTGGCGCAATAATACTCGTTAAAATATTGCTCTGGTCAGTTGATATGGTCATTCTTGTTTCTGTATCTCCAGCATTTGTTGCGTGCTGGTCTTCTGATGTTACTAAACAGTATTTTAAAAACTTTATTGTAACTTTCATCCAGGCATCGCTGCAATTACTTTACATGGCCATAGTCTTCTTTTTGTTTAAGACGTTTCTTGCAACAACTGTACCGGACGGAGATAATATGGTAATATACATGGTCAGGTTTGTGCCTAATCTGATTGTAATGATAGCAATGGCAATAATGATGATAAAACCACCGAAATTTCTTACAAATATGCTGAGATAAAAGAAGGAATGATGAATATGAAAAAAATAATTATTTGTTCTGTTTTGACTATGTTTTTCCTGTGTTCATGCTCATCGGGGACAGAAAGCAATAATGTAGGTAAAGACAGTCGGGACAATGAAATAACCCAGAAAATATCTGAACCAGCTGAGATTGATATGTTTAAAAACGTAGAAATTGTTAATCTTGTTGATTCAGAATTTTATCAACAGATGGAAAAAAAGCATAAACACAATGTATATCCTGTTTACGGATACTTCACTACTGATGAAAACCCGTACTGGAAAGAATACTGTGAAACTATAGAAGATGACAAGGAAAGAGAGGATACTGTTAATGGTATCGATAATACACCTTATGAAGAATTTATAGGATATAAAATATCTTCCAGTGATATTGACTGTGCTGGACAAAGTATTGTTCTTGAATTTGTGGATGAAAGTAATATTATGTCAGAATTTCTTGCTGATCATAATTATACTATTGCATCTACAAGCAAGGAGTATTATATTCCGGTGAGCCAGTGTGAAACCGCCTTGATTTCAAAAGAACTTTATACAGAAAAAATCAGGATAGATACAGATAAAATTATTTCGGATACAATTAATGAAGAGTACCCGGGATATGAAGTGGTTGAAAAATACCTTGGGCTTCCTGATACAGATTATAAATTTTCTGACAGTAAAATTCAGGAAACACTATATAAGTTATCTGAAAAATATCAGTACTCTGTTGACTGGACATATGATCCGGAGAAAAAATTTGCCGGTGGCGGATCGGGAAAGATTTATGGGGTTTTTGCTGTAATTAAAAATCACGAAAAAGAAGAATATGCATTGATAAGGATAGGAATGCTTATTAAGGATAATGAGATTACAGAAAGTGAAGTAACCTGTGATAGTGTAACGGGTCTTGGAACATATTATTCCGTTGAAGAAGTAAAGGCACGTATGGATTTTCTTTATCACAATATTGATGCCGAATATGTAAGGGTAGATTGACAACCAGAATTTATAATGATAGAATAATAGGAGAGATGTAAAAGTGGCGGATAAAGAAAAATCAGTTTTACCTAACAGAACTACTGATTATGATGGCCTTGTCAAGCAGATTATGAATAATATGCAGGATAAGAATATCATAGAGTTTATTGGTGCCTTGTTTTCAAAGAAGTATACAAAAGACAGCCAGCTTATCCGACTTTGTACTGAAACTCATGATGAAAACGCAACTCAAAGAAGAGCAGATTTTTATCTGAAGGTTGATAATGACTTCTATAATATCGAAGTCCAGTCAAGAGAAGATAAATTTATGGCCTTACGTATATTTGAGTATGGCATAAGAGGTGCGATGCAGCACGGTCAACAGACAGAAGATGATGATACGATAAATCTTGACTTTCCTGAACCGGTTGTTATCTACCTTAGAAAAGGTAAAAATGTACATAACGAACATAAGGTAAACCTTAATCTTCCTGGATATGATGAGCCTGTTGTGTACAAAGCGAAAGTCAGATATGTTTCGGATTATACAATTCAGGATATGATAGACCAGAAGTGTTATCCTCTTATTCCTTTTTTCCCAATGCGTTTTGAGGATGAAATCAGCAAAATACATGACGCATCCTTTGAAGAAAGCATGAACAGGAATATATGTGATCTTGTGAACAGGCTCAGAAATCAGGTAAAGGTGAATGAATTGATGATAAAAGATTACATCTATATAACCAATGCAATGGGGAAGATATATGGTGGACTTGTTTCAAAATCAAAGTCCGAAAATACATTAATAGATGAGAAAGGAGTGAAACAGACTATGGATACGATATTGGATGATAAAATAACCTTTTTTGATATCTATGAGTTTGAAAAACAGGCGAAGGCCGAAGGAAAAGCTGAAGGAAGAGCTGAAGGAAGAGCTGAAGGAAGAGCTGAAGGAAGAGCTGAAGGTATAGAAAAGCATGCAATATTCACTGCAAATGTTATGCTCCAGAATGGTGAGACAGACAAGAAAATAATGCAGTACACTAATCTAAGCCAGGCATCTGTCAGTAAACTCAGAGCTAAATACGAACAGTCTCATAGTGATAAGCAGCCGGAGATAAAACGGTAATAAAAACGTGCTATAATAGCACAAAATACAGGTCAAACAGGAGCTGTATCAGGTAACTTTGTAAATTAGTTATTTGATACGGCTCTTTTTATATGTAACGGAGGAATGACATGATAAAAGTCAGAGTCACTAAAAATATTATTCGAAAAAATGAAGTAGTCTTTGGACTTAATATTGCACAGGTGGTTGTAGCGGCAGCAGGAATTGCTGTTGGACTTCTTGAGGGATTTTTGCTGGATGGTAAGGTCAGTACAGATACGAAAATGAGTATAATATTTGTATCGATGGCGATATTTATATTTTGCGGAGTAATACAGATAAACGGAATGTCAGTTATAGCACTGATGAGTAAATCATTGAAGGGCGTTGATAAACGTCCGTTTGACAGAAAGGGTGTTTACAATGGAAAAAAAGAAAAATAAAAACGGGATATTTTTCAAAAAATCTATGACGGTACCTAAAAATGCTCAGGATACAATTCCTTTTATAGAAGCTTATGATAACGGGTTGTTTCTGGTTGATGAGAATACCTACACACTGATTTTTGCATTTGAAAATATAGATTATTCTCTTATGAGAGATATGGAACAGAAGGAAATTTACTCAAGATATACAAAACTTATGAACGCATTACCGACAGATATCAGTTATCAGGAGTTTATTATGAACAGTAAGATAGATCCTGATAAACTAAGAAGTATACTTATTCCTGAAAAGAGACAATTCGGTGATCTGTATGATGATTATTGTGGTATGCAGGAAAATCTTATAAGTGAAGCGCAGACAGCTTCAGCTGAAAAAATAATGCTTATAGCGATGAGTTACAAACCGGAGACAAAAGTTGACGATGTCAATGTTCTGTTTAAATATTACCGTGAGCTTCAGGTCTTTTTTGATCTTCTGAAAATAAATACAAAACAGCTTATGCCTGAAGAGGTTTTTGGAATACTTTATCAGTATTATCATCCTTTTGGTGTAACTGAATTTAAGCTGCCGTCTAATGTTTTTAAATCCGGAGGAAGAATTAAAGATTATATAGCCCCGTCAATGTTTGCTTTTAAATCGAAAGAAGTTGAGGTCGGAACAGCATTTACAAGGGTAATGTATATGAAAAGTTATGACCGTGATCTTGATGATGAATTTATCAGGGATATGGTTGACAATAATTTTAAGGTAACTCTTTCAAAACATGTGAAACGTGTTGATAAAGGTGATGCAGCTGAAAAAGTTCGAAAAGAAATACTGAATGTACAAAGTTCAGTTCAGGACAGAATGGCAAAGAATAAAAAAGACGGTACAAATTTTATACCGTTCAGATTATCAGAAAAGCTCAAGGAACTGGAAGAAATACAGGACAGACTTTCAAGCTCAAATGTTGAACTGTTTGAACTGTGTATATTGATATCAATATCGGCTGCAACAAAAGAAGAACTTGATGAAGTAACGCAAAGTATCGTGAACAAGGCGCGAAGACATCAGATAAAACTTGATGTGCTTGTGCGTCAGCAGGAAAAAGCTATGAATTCAGTTCTTCCATTTGCAAACAACAGGTTTAACGGAAAATTAGGAAATTCAATAAGTTCTTATCTTCTTTCCGATGCGGTCAGCGTTCTTGTACCTTTTTCGTATCGTTCTCATTTCAATCAGAATGGTATAAGTTATGGTAAAAATCAGATTACAAATGCAGCTATTGTTCTGGATCGTACAGACGAAATGAACAGTAACGGATTTACACTTGGAACATCCGGTTCTGGTAAGTCAATGTTTACTAAGGCTGAAATAGAGGATGTACTTTTCAGGTATCCTGAAGATGAGGTAATCGTAATAGACCCGGAAAGAGAATATCTTGAACTCATTAAAGAAAATAATTTTGACGGAGAGGCTTTCAGATTGTCTGCTGATTCAACGACAACCATGAATATTTTTGATATTGACCTTGATTACTCTGAAGAGGGTATGAATGCAATTGCACTCAAATCTTCTTTTGTAATTACTGTGGTTGAAACAGCTAAAGGACAGGTGCTGACAGCACAGGAACGTTCCATAGTTGACCGTTGTGTAAGGCTTGTTTATGAGAAATATGTAAAAACACATGATGATGAAGATCTTCCGACATTAACAGATTTTTATGATGTTCTTATCAGTCAGGAGGAGGCCGAAGCCAAAAGCATCGCTCTTGCTCTTGAAATTTATGCAACAGGTTCTTTCCGTTGCTTTGCAAGTAAAACGAACCTTACAATGAAAAAAAGGTTTCTTGTATTCGATCTTTTTGAAATGGGTGAACAGCTCAGGGCGGTTGGACTTCAGATTATTCTTGAATATTTGTGGCAGAGAGTTATCTCAAACAAAAACAAAGGAATCCGTACATGGGTATGGATAGATGAATTTTCAATAATGTTTACTGACGGTGCTGGTCGTGAAACTACTAAATCCGGGGATTTCTTTGCACAGGTATACAAAAGAATCAGGAAACACGGAGGAGTAGTAACGGGTGCTACCCAGAATATAAAAGAAGTACTGGCCTCAAAACAAGCAGCTCTTATGCTTGGAAATGCTGAATTCGTTGTTCTCCTTCAGCAGAAAAACAGTGAGATAAAACAAGTGGTGGATTTATTTGAACTGTCACCGTCCCAGGAAATGTATCTTAAAACAGGTGAAAAGGGAACTGGTCTTATTATATGCGGTAAAAAGGTAATTCCATTTTCAAAACAGATTCCTAAGAGCCGCCTTTATGATATCATGTCGACTAACTTCAAGGAAAAACAGGAACGTATGAAAAATTCTACTACGGAGGTTAATATCAGGTTCAATTCGGCCGATCTTGAAATTATAAATGACGCAGCACTCAAAAGAGGAATGGAACTCAGTGATTATATCATTTCTTGTTGCAGAAGAAAGGACGGTATCTGATGAGAAAAGTCAAGGATGAGAGAATAGTAAAAATCAAGGGAATTTTTAATCGCCTGAAAGATAAGCTGGAATCAGAATATTCTGCCCAGGGTGTTACGGTGTATATGATTGATACAGACAAAAATATTATGTGTATCACAGGGGATAAGATAGAAAATATGGTGATTGAGAGATATCTGTCTTACTGTAATACGATGCTGCTGAGATCTCCTGTTGGTCTGCAGGAAGATAAAGTATTTAAATCAAGAATTGTAACTCAGCTAAAAGTGACATCCTCCCCCACTTATAGAAGTGGGGGCTTCCAATAAGTTAGAACTGTAT
>JAEDJV010000174.1 GCA_016296165.1 Oscillospiraceae bacterium
ACCATGTTCCATGCAGCTGTACCTGTAAGCCATGAGTTCTTGCCCTGACCGAAGTTCTTGCCCGGCTTGCCGATATCAGCACCAGCATCCTTACCGCCGATCATCTGACCATATACGTATGGTTCTGTCTTATGTAAGTCTGATGTCTCTTCTGTGTAAGCAGGAGCGATTTCTGAGTAGTACTTAAATGCCTGATCTCCTTCTCCTGCGTAAGCAGCAGCACAGATGATCCATGCATTGTTATGTGTGAAGATACCAGCGTTTTCTTTGTATCCGCCCGGATATGTTGAAATCTCGCCGTATTCTACATAGTACTTAGTGAATGCAGGGTTGTTAAGAACAAGACCATGCTGTGTGTTAAGTCTTTCATCAATAGACTTGAGTGTCTTTGCAGTAATATCCTTGTCAAGACCTGACATGATAGCAAAGCCCTGTGGTTCGATGAAGATCTGTCCTTCTTCGCATTCCTTTGAACCCATCTTTTTGCCGTTTGCATCATAAGCACGGAGGAACCAGTCGCCGTCCCATGCAGATTCCATCATGTTCTTCATCATCTTGTCGATTTCAGCCTGAGCCTTTGCAGCCTCATCATCCTTGCCGAGATGTTTAAGGATTGAAACGTAGTTAGGACCAGTGTATGTGAAGAGAGCAGCAACGAATACTGATTCAGCAACCTTTGAGTAACCGCCTTCAGCAGCAAACTTAGGGTTTGTATATGTCTGGAAGCTTTCGCCTGGTGTGTCTGAGAAGCATGAGAGATTGATACAGTCATTCCAGTCAGCACGCATTGCAAGCGGAAGTCCGTGAGGTCCGAGGTTGTTTACGATGTGGTAGAATGAAACCTTGAGGTGATCGAGCATTGGCTGAGCCTTTGATGCGTCGTTATCATAAGGTACCATCTCGTCGAGAATGCTCCAGTCACCTGTTTCCTTGATATATGCAGAAACTGAGAGGATGAGCCAGAGTGGATCATCTGAGAAGTCGCCGCCGATGTCAGCGTTACCCTTCTTTGTGAGAGGCTGATACTGGTGATAGCATCCGCCGTCAGGGAACTGAGTAGAAGCGATGTCGATGATTCTTTCTCTTGCACGATCCGGAATCTGGTGTACGAAACCGAGAACGTCCTGGTTTGAATCTCTGAAGCCCATGCCACGACCGATACCTGATTCGAAGTATGAAGCAGAACGTGAAAGGTTGAATGTTACCATACACTGATACTGGTTCCAGATATTAACCATTCTGTTGACCTTGTCTTCAGGTGTGTCAACATTAAGAATTCCAAGGAGTGAATCCCATACAGACTTAAGTTCAGCAAGACCTGCAGCAACCTTTTCAGGTGTGTTGAATTTTTCCATCATTGCGTGAGCCTTAACCTTGTTGATTGTCTTGCCGTCAGCCTCGAACTTCTGGTCAACAGGCATTTCAACGTAGCCGAGGATGAAGATGAGAGTCTTGCTTTCGCCGGGAGCGAGTGTGATTTCCTTGTAGTGTGAAGCGATTGGTGACCAGCCGTCAGCGAATGAATTTGTTGCCTTGCCGGCGAGAACTGCTTCAGGATTGTGGAAACCGTTGTAGAGACCGATAAATGCGTCACGGTCTGTATCGTAGCCGTCAATTGTATCGTTTACTGAGTAGAATGCATAGTGGTCACGTCTGTCTCTGTATTCTGTCTTGTGATAGATTGCTGAACCGTCAACTTCAACACGACCTGTTGAGAAGTTTCTCTGGAAGTTTGTGCAGTCATCCTGAGCATCCCATAAGCACCATTCAGCAAATGAGAAGAACTTGAATGTCTTTGCTGCAGTTCCTTCATTTGTGAGAACTACCTGCTGAACTTCACCGTCATAGTTCTGAGGAACAAAGAAAGTTACTTCAGCTTTGAGGTCATTCTTCTTACCTGTGATGATTGTATATCCCATACCGTGACGGCATTCGTATGAATCAAGCTCTGTCTTAACCGGTGACCAGCCTGGATTCCATACTGTACCGTTATCGTTGATATAGAAGTAACGACCACCCATATCGATAGGTACATTGTTGTAACGGTATCTTGTTATTCTTCTGAGACGAGCGTCTTTATAGAAGCTGTAACCGCCAGCAGTATTTGAAATCAGTGAGAAGAATCCCTGTGTTCCGAGATAGTTAATCCAAGGATAAGGTGTTCTTGGAGAATTGATAACGTATTCTCTTCTTGCGTCATCGAAAAATCCGAATTTCATGTGAAAACTCCTTTATTATATTTTATTTTTTCGTTTTGTGTAAATTATCAAAACTATTAAGCTGATTATATCATATTTTCTGTTCTTTTTCAAGTGATTTATTAAAATAAATCATACAGCAGTAAAGAAATGCTGAGTTGCTTCAAATGTTTGTCCTTTTATTATTTCTCTGTAACCGCTTACAGCAGGTGAGAGTGACAGATTAGGTGCATTTATCATTGCTGTCATAGGTTCAGGACAGAAGTATCCGTTGAATCCCTGGTCGTTCCATATAATCCAGAAACGATATTCGTCTGATACTTCGTAGCAGATCTTTATACCGCTTGCCTTGTCTTCGGCAATAATTCCGTTGAAGTCTTTGCCGTTAAGCTGGAGTTTTCCGGCAGCATACATGTCGTTATCGAGATTCTGGAGTACAGGAATCTTTGTTCCGTCAACGTATTCCTTGTCCCAGTCGGAAAGATCAAGGAGATTTTCTGTTGGCAGGCAGCGTTCATTTAGTTCACATCTCATCATTGCAGGTACATGGAGGCGGATGTCGGCAAGTTTTCCGCCGTCAACAAACGGAGCAGCCATAGCAGTATGGGAACCGATTGATACAGGAAGAACCTTCTCGGAGTTGTTTGTAAATTTAATATTCTGTGTAAGGCCGTTTTCATTGAGTGTAAATGTATATTCAACAGTAAAATCAACAGGCATGTACTGATAGAATTCATCGTTACTGTCGAATACATATTTTGTTTTGAGCCATGCGCTGTTTTCGTCAGAATTATATTCCTCAACGCTGTGAATTCTCTTGTGAAGGAAACCATGAATATGATTGTTGTAATGATTTTTTTCATTTACCGGCCAGTGATAAACTGCGTCTGATGTTTTCAGTACACCGTCAGCAAGTCTGTTTGGAAAATAGAGTGTTGGCATACCCCAGACTTCAGGTGAGTTTATTATTGTTTCAGCCGGGTTTTGTGCGTTAAATCTGAAAAATTCCACTGAATGAACAGTATCTCTCAGACGGATAACGTTACAGCCTATTTCGTAGGCGATAAGTGCAGTATATCCCCCGGCTGTAAGCTCAACACATGGTGTGCCGTTGAAGTTAATCATTTTTGCGTTGTTCATTTTAACATTCCTCTTTTCAGTTTTTATTTTGGTAAAAATCAAAAAAATATTTTGCTTTTACTGTATTATTTATTTTACTGCATTTTTACTTTGCAAGGCAGTATTACAAAGGTTTTATAAAGCCGTTTTTACCGGTACATATCAGACTGGCGGCAATCAGTTGCGTATCCTTGACTATGAGTTCTGCAGTTATGTCATTTTCTGAGTCATAGTTGGTGACAGGACAGGTAATCAGCAGCGCATTCTCGCCTCTGAATCTGTTCAGGTCAAAGCCCTGCTGTTTCTGAATGTCATTGAAGCGACTGTATGTTTCATTGAATTCGTACGGTATGGTTATTTCTTCTGAAGAAATCATCTCAGGGTCAGTTTCCCATCCGTTTTCAAGTAAATACGCAGTGATGTTTTCGCTGGTGATTATTTTTTTTTCTTTGGTTCTGTTATTACACAGACAACAGACAGCAACGCATGCCGCAACAACGAAAATCGTGATGATAATGTATATTTTTTTCATAAGCTACACCTCTTATTAAAAATCTATATGGCATACAGAAGAGGTATATGCTAAAAATACAGGCGGCCAGGAGCGACCGCCTGTATTTTATTTGAATATTGCAATATCTATTCCGAAAGGAAGCGTTCTTACTTTGTTGTTTGCTGAGTCCATTATTATTATTACAACAAGAGCAAAGTAAGCGAGCCATAAAACCTTCGATATGAGCCAGCCGATTAATGGAATATGGCTGACGATAGATGAAACTATTCCAACCGCAATAAGTGCAACAAGCAATACAAATGAATGGTTTGATATCTTCTTTGCAAGTAAAGAGTCCTTATACGAAATAAAAGGCAGAAAGAATAAAAACGGGAAGATAGTTGTCAGAATCCCAAGCAGCTTCTGTGTTTCAATCTCTTTCGGATCAAACTCGTCAGTGATATCTTTCATCTGCAGCGTTTCATAAATTCCGTCCATAAGTTACCTCCTGAAATCTGTTCATTAATTTTTATATGATAATAATATCATAAAAAAACATAAAAATCTATAAAAAAAAGAGATTTATAAAACTTTGTTAAATTATACAAATAACAGGCTTGATAAATATGAAAAATGCTAATCCTTATTTAACTCTGATATGACAGCAATAAAGCTCTTGAGGTCAGTAAAGTCTTTATATACTGAAGCAAATCTGATATATGCAATAACATC
>JAEDJV010000039.1 GCA_016296165.1 Oscillospiraceae bacterium
CTCTTATGGATGAATATTCTCTTGCAAGAGAATCAGTTGTTTTCTGCATTTTTTCCTTTGCTGCGTTTAATGTATCTTTCATAATTATATTCTCCTCTTTTCCAAAAAATAATATTTTTTTGTTTCTGTTATGCAGTTACTATTGTGCCTGTTTCAGCGCCAAGAACAGCGTCTACGATATTGTCCGGTCTGCCAAGATCAAAAACAAGAACAGGAATCTTGTTGTCTCTGCACATCGAGGCAGCTGTAGAGTCCATTACACCGAGATTTTTAGTAAGTACTTCATTAAAACTTAATGTGTCATACTTAACTGCATCGTCATATTTGTGAGGATCCTTGTCGTAAACTCCGTCAACCATTGTTGCCTTGAACAGGATATCAGCTTCAATCTCTGCAGCTCTGAGTGCAGCGGCAGTATCAGTTGAGAAAAACGGATTACCAGTTCCGCATCCGAATATTACTACTCTTCCCTTTTCCATATGTCTGATTGCCTTGTTTCTGATAAGCGGTTCAGCAACCTGTACCATGTTAATAGCTGTCTGAACTCTCACGTCCAGTCCGAGTGACTTAAGGGTATCACCTACTGCAAGCGCGTTCATTGCTGTAGCAAGCATACCGATATGGTCCGCTGTTGTTCTGTCCATACTTCCGCATGAACGGCCTCTCCAGAAGTTTCCGCCGCCAACTACTATACCAATCTGTGTTCCTGTATCAGCAGCTTTTTTTATGCTCTTGCATATATCTGTAATAACATCAAAATCGAGACCTGATGATTTGTCCCCGGCAAGAGCTTCACCGCTGAGTTTTATAAGTATACGATTATATTTTCTTTCCATAAAAATCACACCTCACAGAAATTTCATACTCTATATATTTTACACTAAAATTCTTCATATGTAAATACTTTTGTAATTTTTATTTTTCAATTCCCGTTTTCAGGGTGAAAAAATGCGGAAAAACATAGTTGAAGACTTGCACATTTATCAGAAATGTGATATGATTTAATAGATAATGCTATTTTATTAAGGTGGAATTAATACATGAAAACAATTACTCAGAAATTAACCGAAATCGTTTCTGATGCATTTGAAAAATGCGGATATGACAAAAAACTGGGAACTGTATTTGTATCTGACCGTATGGATCTCTGTCAGTTTCAGTGCAACGGCTCTTTTGCTGCAGCAAAAAAGTACATCAAATTCTCTAGCTAGTATAATAGATACATGGTCTGATGAAAATAATCCTTTATATGATACTTTACAAATAAAAGTAAAAGATTCAGAAAAAATATCAAATACAGCTGAAGAAGTAAAAAATATTATATCTGAAAATCCTGCTTTTCTAAAAGTGGAAGTTGCAAAGCCGGGATTTATCAACATGACAATGACTGACGAGTATCTTGTAACGCTTCTTGGAGAGATTGCTGACGACGAACATCTTGGTATTCCTCAGGCTGGAGGCAATGATACAATTGTTATTGACTACGGCGGACCTAATGTAGCAAAGCCTCTCCATATCGGACATCTCCGTTCAGCCATCATCGGTGAATCACTTAAGCGTCTTGCACGTGAATGCGGTTACAATGTTATTTCTGACGTTCATCTTGGTGACTGGGGACTTCAGATTGGTCTCGTTATTGCTGAACTCGAGGAAAGAAATCCTGACTGGGAATGTTTCAGACCTGATTTTACTGAAGGTACTGTTCCGGAGCTGGACGCAGATATGCTTAATGAAATATATCCGTTTGCAAGTCAGAAGAGCAAGACAGATGAAGTATTCAAAGCCAGAGCTCACCAGGCAACGGCAGATCTTCAGAACGGTCGTCCTGGCTATATTGCTGTGTGGAAGGAAATCCTTCGTGTTTCCATCGCAGATCTTAAAGGAAACTATAGTAAACTTGGTGTTGATTTTGATCTCTGGTACGGCGAAAGCGACGCTGACAAATACATAGATGAACTTGTTCAGATCCTTACTGATAAAAATCTCCTTCACGAAAGTGAAGGTGCGATGGTTGTGGATGTTGAGCTTGAAAGCGACAAAGCTCCTATGCCTCCGGTAATTATTAAAAAATCCGACAACTCAAGTATCTATGCGACTACGGATCTTGCTACAATAATTCAGAGAAACAGGGACTTTGCTCCGAAAAAGATATGGTACGTTGTCGACAAGCGCCAGGATCTGCATTTTACACAGGTTTTCAGATGTGCAAAGAAGGCTGAACTTGTTCCTGAAGATACAGAACTTGAACTTCTTGGTTTTGGTACAATGAACGGAAACGACGGCAAACCTTACAAAACACGTGACGGTGGAGTTATGAAGCTTTCTGATTTAATTGAAACAGTTACTTCTGCTGCCGCTGAAAAACTTCGTTCATCAGAATTTGTATCCGAAAAAGATCACGATGAAATCGCAAGACGTGTGGGTATTGCTGCTGTCAAATTCGGAGACCTTATAAATCACAGATCAAAGGACTATATCTTTGATATCGACAAATTTCTCTCCTTCGAAGGCAAAACCGGTACATATCTTCTCTACACAGTCACAAGAATTAATTCCATCATCAGAAAAACAAATTCGGAAGGCAGCGACGCAAAAGTTAATGCCATCTACACAGACGCAGAACGTGAACTTCTTCTTGCCATTCTTCTCACAGGTGATGTATTCAGACATGCAATAGACGAAAAAGCACCGAATTACATCTGTGATAACGCATATAAACTTGCAGTAATCTTCTCGAAGTTTTACCATGACAATCATATTCTTGGTGAAACAGATGAGACTAAGAAGCAGAACTGGATAGCACTCATTTCATTCACCAGAAAGCTTATACTTAAACATCTTGACATTCTTGCAATTGAACCGGTTGAAAACATGTAATCTACAGGGAGACAAATTTTTATGACAGCAGACATATATTCGGCTTTTGATAATATAAAAAATCTTATTGGCAATACACCTCTCCTTCAGATCAGTTTTCGGTACAAGGGAGAATTAAGAAAGATATTTGCGAAGGCAGAATATTTTAACCTTACCGGGAGTATAAAAGACAGGGTTGCGTATTACATAATGAAAAAGGGATATGAACAGGGTACGATTAAACCCGGAGATACCATTGTTGAAGCTACAAGCGGAAATACAGGTATTGCTTTTTCCGCAATCGGACGTAATCTCGGTCACAAGGTAAAGATATTCATGCCTGACTGGATGAGTAACGAAAGAATAAATATGATGAAATCTTTTGGCGCTGAAGTAATTCTCGTTTCAAAGGAACAGGGCGGATTTCTTGGTTCAATAGCGATGGCTGAAGAACTTGGAAAACAGGATGGAATTTTCCTTCCTGAACAGTTCTCAAACGAAGATAACTGCAAAGCGCATTTTGAAATGACCGGACAGGAAATATCTGAACAGCTTGGTACACTCGGGCTCACAGCAGACGCTTTCATAGCAGGCGTCGGAACAGGCGGTACGGTAATGGGAACAGGACGCAGGCTGCGCATGGATAACCCTGAATGCTGTATCTATCCCCTTGAACCACTCAATTCCCCTACCCTCTCAACTGGTTACAAAGTCGGAAAACACAAAATCCAGGGGATTTCAGACGAATTCATCCCTGATATCATGAAACTTGATGAATGTACATCCGTAGTTTCAGTTGACGATACTGATTCAATTATTATGTCACAGATGCTTGCATCAAAACTTGGAATCGGCGTTGGTATTTCCGCCGGCGCAAACTTCCTTGGTTCAGTTCTTGCCGGAAACAAAATAGGCGGAGACAAAACTATATGCACAGTTTTTGCAGATGACAACAAAAAATATCTGTCAACAGATTATTCTCAGAAACAAACCAGTGCGGAGGGATATCTTACTAATGATATCGAACTGATAAATGTAATTGCAGTAAAATAACACCAGGAGGTGCAGTGATGGAGGCAACTGAAGAGAAAAAATATTTTCTTCTGAAAGAAATAAGCAGATGCGGTAATCAGAATGATTTTCAGACAGATATAACACCTGTCAGGAACATCATGAACAAATTTCTGCCTGATCTTATGTTTGAAAATCCTGACGCCTATACCAGGCTTAAGGCAGAATATATACGGCTTAAGGAATACGCAGCATACAGAGAGCTTGCAAAAAAAAATATTGTAACTCTGTGCGGAAAAACATCGGGCGGAAAATCTTCTTTTTTCAATTCATTGTATAACGGCGGGATTTTCCCGGTTGACAACAGCACTTTTTCATCTGTTCCGGTATATGCTGTCTGCGGTCATTCAAATTACATCTATG
The DNA here is from genome assembly GCA_016296165.1 of Oscillospiraceae bacterium. Classification (GTDB taxonomy): domain Bacteria; phylum Bacillota; class Clostridia; order Oscillospirales; family Ruminococcaceae; genus HUN007. Next base: position 4,291 of record JAEDJV010000039.1, read on the forward strand.
GAATAAATAATTTTGATCATTTTGTCAGACTTGAAAGAGATGAAATGAAAACCATATTCTCAGGGATTGAAACCGAAGATCCTGATATCTTTATTCCTCTCGGACATATGTTTTCGAGCCTGCTCACATATGCCTCCACTCCTGATCTCAAACACATTGCATTTCTTGATATGCCTGGTTATACTCAGCCTGAAGAAACCAGCTTTTCATCGGAAAAAAATATGGCAGGCTTAATAAGCCGTATAAACTGCAGCAACTATATCCTTTGGTTTGCTGATATAAACATAATCAATCTCGGAATCAGCGATTCGGATATAAACTTTCTGAAAAAACTTGATCCGGCTATACCAAAACTTATAATTATTTCTAAGGCTGACGTATTTTCACAGAACGATTTTCCTGAAATTCTGGAAAAAACCAAAAAGATACTGAATGCACGCGGAGTAACATTTATAGATGTCCTTGCATATTCAAAACAGCAGCCCGAAAAATTTGACAAATACAAAATACTTGCTTATCTGGACAGATGGGACAAAAGTCCTTCGATAATTAATTTTTCCCAGAAATTCGAAACTATATTTGATTCTCTCCCTTCTACTGTTGCAGCTGCCGAGTTCAAAAATTCTCTGATGCCTGAAATTCATAAAGTAAGCAGCAGTATATACAATATTCAGAATGCTTTTGAACAAAAGCAGAAAACTGATTCTGACAATTTTATCCCGGTAGAAAACATTCAGAGACCGTCAAACCCGCTTAAAAACATTGATCTTTCAAAAATAAAAATTACTGACTTACCTATTCCAAACCCGGAAAAACTATTCAGAAACTACAATGACAGAAATCAGCTTGATACATCAGGTTATGAGCGATATATTAATTCCGTATCAATCACCCTTATGGAAACGATGAAAGACATAAAACCAGCTTTTTCAGTTGACGCTAAAAACAACGAATACAGGAATGAAGTCAGTAAAACAATTGCCGGTCTATTCAACGTTTCGATGATCCCTGATGAATCTTCTGATAATCCGCCTGGAGAAGAAATTAACCAGACAGCAGAAGAACGCACATCGCGCCGTCGTTCGAGAAACTCACGTTCAAAACGGGAAGATGCTGAAATTCAGTCTCCGGACACATCAGCTGAAACTCCTGCACCGACAGAAAACCGACCGGTCAGAAGAGAACGTTCCGGCTCTGGTGTTTCGAGACGCAGATTAAGATAAGGAAAGGAACACATTATGGAAAATACTACTCAAAACAAAATATATGAAATGTTTCATAAAAGTGTCCTGCAGGGTTCTTCCATAAAGGAGCATCCTCTCGAAAAAGCTGATGAACGCTTCAAAAGCACGTATTATGACCTTATGTACATAACAGCACAGTATGAAAACAGCGATACTGAAAACCAGATTCAGTTTATAAAACGTCTTATGGACAGTACAAATGCTGTAACAGTTATTTCAGATCATATCAGAAGCTCCGGAGAACTCACTTCCGAAAAAGTTGCAGACTTTATCAAAAACTGCCTGCATATGAAGCTTGAGATAATCTTTTTTATGGACTGTCTGCTCATAGCGTGCTCCACAGGAAAGCTAAACAAAAAACAGGTCGACTATCTTTCAGAAGTAGCCGCCGCACTTGAAATAAAACGTAATGAAGTTGAGCTTCTCTGTGAATATGCTATTGCAATACTTGAACAAAGTACAGAAAAATATGAAAAAGCCAATAAACGTGATACATCTGAACTTTATAAACATATTCTCTGCTACACAAAAAAATTTGTCTGTGGTGCAATTGCAAACACAGACAGATGTCTTCATTTTTATTCACTGACGCACGAAGCGCTTGAGCCTAAGAGAATACTTATCATAAGTGATTCTGCCAGCTATAACAGCTGTGATATTATCAGAGAAACGATAGTATTCGAAAACTTAAAAATAGACCTGACAAATATGACACAGATCCATGACTTCCATATAGGTTTTGACTGTGCACGTGAAGTTATTTTTAAAAGCTGTGAATTTGTCAATGGCGGCAGCCTGAGATTTAAGGGATGCCGCAGCATAAGTATCGATGACTGTACTTTTCTTAATTTTAATAATGATGCTGTCTTCGATCTTAACCCGGACAGCGAACTTACTGTTTCAAAATCAGTTTTCAAAAACTGCGGATATGAAACCGGTTTTACAAGTACAACCGGAGGGATAATCAGAAGCACGAACCTTAACCGGGTTGTTTTCAGGGAATGCAGCTTTGAAAACTGTTTCGCGCAGGGGAACTTCAAGGGCGGAATCATAAGTTTCAACAATAACGCCGAGGCCTATGAATGCACATTTAGCGGCTGCAACAACGGCACATATCTCTTCTACAGTAATAACGGAAGTTTCAAGGGTGACCGCAACAAGCTTATTGATAGTGTTGAACTTAAAAGCTGATTTTGTTATTCGAGTATTACTGTGAAAGGACCGTCATTAACAAGGCTTACTTTCATATCCGCCCCAAAGATTCCTGTCTGAACAACCGGTACTTTACTGCGGCATACTTCAACAAAATATTCATACAGTTCATTAGCTTTGTCCGGCTTTGCTGCACTTATAAAATTAGGTCTGTTTCCCTTGCGGCAATCGGCATACAGCGTAAACTGAGAAACGATGAGAAGCTGACCGTCAACATCGCCAAGTGAAAGATTTATCTTATCATTTTCATCAGAAAAAATTCTTAGATTTATCATCTTTGCTGCGATTCGGTCCGCATCCGCTTTGGTATCCCCTTCACCAACACCAAGAAGGACAAGGTATCCTTTTCCTATACTACCGGCAATCTTACCGTCAGCCACGACCTCTGCTTTCTGTACTCTTTGGAGAACTACTTTCATAATTTACCTCATTTTCATATATTTTATTAGCTAAATAAACTGATTTTCAGGTATCAGTCAGTATTCTCTAAAATTATATCAGAATTCAGACCTCATATCAAGAAAAAAAATATTAAATTTATAATGGAGGAATATTAAAATGAATTTTAAGAAAATCATTTCTTTCATACTTGCATTATCGCTTGTTTCTGTACCGCTTTACAGCTGCGATAAAAACGAAAACTCACAGACGCCGGAAAATTCATCAGCAGATTCTGATACTTCCGGAACAGAGGCAGAAACCGGCAGTGAGGATGCTGATTCCAAAGATGATGAAGCTTCCGAACTGACATACAGTCTTCCTACTGAAGAGGAGATTCAGTTTGCTGACCTTGGGGACGGAATAATTGCAAATATAGGGGGATATGATATAACTGAGGATGAGTTCAAATATTATCTCTACTATGCCAAAACCAGCATTGACGGCGGAGACGACACATACTGGGATGACGATGAAGACGGCGCTAAACTCCATGACCTTAAGGAACAGACTCTCATGTATGTCTATAATAATTCAGCAATATACAAGCTTGCCGAAAACTATTCCGTTCATCTTGATCCTGAAGAAATCCAGATAACAGAAAGTCAGTATCAAAAAGATATACTGTACTACAACCAGGCTAACGGAACATCAATCGAATCATTTGAAGAATACTTAAAGGAAATTATGTGTACTGAAGAAGTGTACAAGGAATCCTACAGAAGACAACAGCTTGAAAACAAAACTGTAGCTGCTCTTTACGAAGACGACTACAGAAAAAACTATTTTTCTGATTATATCTGTGTAAAATATATTATGGTAAAGAACTACTTCACATATCAGACTGATGAAGACGGCAAGAAGACAACTAAACCTGAAAAGATGTATGAACTCATCGAAGGACTTACATATACAGATGAAGAAAAAGAAATGATAGACAAGATAAATTCATTTACAGAAAATAACGACGAGGAAGGCCTCAAAGCTTTTGTTCCTGAATTTATGAAGATGATAGAAGCACGTCTTGAAGCAGGTGACGATTTTGATACACTTATGACAAAGTATAACTGCGACAGTTCTGCTCCTATCAATTCAGATGGCTCATATGCCGGTTATTACATCAACGGAGACGTAATGCCAGGAGAGTTCACTGCCGCTGCTTACGCTCTTGAAGAAGGTGAATACACCAAAGAATCTGTCTTCTCAAATGTTTACTACATAATAAAAAGAGAACCGTTTGACGAAGAATACCTTAAAAATTATCTTATCTACATTTACATGGGATCAGATGAGTATCCGTATCTGCAGGAGTATGAAACACTCTGCCGTACAATACAGAAATCACTTAAGGTTACTCTCTCAAATGAATTCGAGAATATAACAGCAACTTCACTCTTTAAATAATATCATATTTTTTGACGTTCACTATAATTTATGAATCGGAGGAACTTAACTTGAACCCAGCCTTAAAAAAAGAAATTGAACGCAGACGTACATTCGCTATCATCTCCCACCCTGACGCAGGTAAAACAACACTTACAGAAAAATTCCTTCTTTACGGAGGAGCAATCAACCAGGCAGGATCGGTAAAAGGAAAAAAATCAGACCGTCACGCTGTATCAGACTGGATGGAAATCGAAAAACAAAGAGGTATCTCTGTTACTTCTTCTGTTATGCAGTTCAATTATGAAGGTTTCTGCATAAACATTCTTGACACACCAGGACATCAGGACTTCTCTGAAGACACATACAGAACTCTTATGGCAGCTGACTCTGCAGTAATGGTTATCGACGCTTCAAAGGGTGTTGAAAACCAGACAAGAAAACTTTTTAAAGTATGTGTAATGCGCGGAATCCCGATTTTCACATTTATAAATAAAATGGATCGTGAATCACGTAATCCATTTGATCTTCTGGAACAGATTGAACAGGAACTTGGAATTAAAACTTATCCGGTAAACTGGCCAATCGGTTCAGGAAAAGAATTCAAGGGAGTTTATGACCGCGACAAAAAAGCTATCATATCATTTACGGCAAATGGCGGACACCGTGAAGTTGAAGCCAGAGAAGTTGACCTTAATGATGAAAATCTTTCATCTATCATAGGTGAGGAAAATTACAGAAACATCGTTGATGACATTGAACTTCTTGACGGCGCAAGTGAAGAATTTGATATTGAAGCTGTTCAGAAAGGTGTGCTCTCACCTGTATTCTTCGGTTCAGCTCTTACAAACTTCGGCGTTGAACCATTTCTTGAAAACTTCCTTCAGATGACACCTTCCCCGCTTGCACGTGAATCAAGCGAAGGTATAATTGATCCTTTTGACGAAAACTTCTCAGCATTTGTATTTAAAATTCAGGCAAACATGAACAAAGCTCACAGAGACAGGATTGCATTTATGAGAATCTGTTCAGGAAAGTTTGAGAGAGAATCAGAAGTATATCATGTTCAGGGAAATAAAAAGATGAAACTTTCCCAGCCTCAGCAGCTTATGGCACAGGAAAGGGAAATAATTGATGAAGCGTATGCCGGCGATATCATAGGTGTATTTGATCCGGGTATATTCTCTATTGGTGACACTATAACTGTACCTGGAAAGAAATTTAAGTATTCAGGAATCCCAACATTTGCTCCTGAACACTTTGCGAGAGTATCATGCACAGATACATTCAAGAGAAAGCAGTTTCTCAAGGGTATCAATCAGATAGTTCAGGAAGGTGCTATTCAGATTTTTACAGAGCCATATACAGGTTATGAAGAAGTAATTGTCGGCGTTGTTGGTATGCTTCAGTTTGAAGTTCTTGAACACAGACTTAAGAACGAATACAATGTAGATATTCGTCGTGAAACTCTGTCATATGAGCATATCCGCTGGATTGAAAATCCATATGACTTTGATCTCAAAGCTCTGACTATCACAAGTGATACAAAACTCGTTCAGGATTTTCATGACAACTATCTCCTTCTGTTCACAAGCGAATGGAATATCCGATGGGCACTTGAAAGAAATGAGGGTCTGGAACTTTCTGAATTCGGACGTTCATAATGTATTTATCACTTAGTTTAAGATAAAAAACTATTTTTAGTTTTAACTGAATATTATTATCGGAGGCCGATAACATGAAATTTTCAGACGGATTCTGGCTTAACAAGAAAAACTACAATGTCTCCTATGCGACTCACACTTACAAACTTGACTGTAGTCATAATTCTATCTCAGCATTTGCCGCACCATATATCGTGTATAATCGTGGAATGACACTTGGAGGTCCAAACCTTGAAGTAAGAATATCATCTGAACTGGAAAATGTTATCAGAGTCTCCGTTTGTCATTTTAAAGGTACTCTTAAAAATTCTCCGAAATTCGATATGCATTCCGGTCCTGATTTTATTCCACGGATAAATGAAACCGATGAATATGCAGAACTTATTTCCGGAAAAACTTCTGCAAGGGTTTACAAGGGAAATGTCTGGGATATAAGGTTCTATTATGACGGAAAACTCCTGACGCACAACGGCTCCAAAACCACGTCCTATATAACTGAAAATAATTTCAGTACACAAAACAGAACAGATTCATATAACAGCAATCAGTTCTGGGATTTTGAAACGTCGAAAAATACTTTTATGCGTGAACAGCTTTCCATTGATGTGGATGAATACATCTACGGTTTCGGCGAAAAGTTCACTCCTTTTATAAAAAACGGACAGACTGTTGACATATGGAATTCAGATGGCGGAACAAGTTCTGACCAGTCATACAAATGTATTCCGTTTTATATTTCATCAAGCGGATACGGTGTTTTTGTTAATTCAACCGGACATGTTTCTTTTGAAGCAGGTTCAGATACTGTTTCCAGAGTTTCCTTTACTGTTCCGGGTGAAGAACTTGAATATTTCGTTACAGGCGGTCAGGATCCGGCAGAAGTTTTATCCAATTACACTAATCTTACGGGAAAACCTGCACTTCCGCCTGCGTACACTTTCGGACTTTGGCTTTCGACTTCGTTTACAACCGAATATAACGAGGAAACAGTACTCTCTTTTATTGATAAAATGAAAGAAAACAATATTCCCCTTCAGGTTTTCCACTTTGACTGTTTCTGGATGAAAGAATATGAATGGACAAACTTCGAATGGAACAGCGAGTGTTTTCCTGAACCTGAAAAGATGCTGAAGAAAATCAAAGACAGAGGCATTTCGGTAAGTGCATGGATAAATCCGTATATATCACAGCGTTCTTCGCTTTTTGATGAAGGTATGTCAGAAGGATATTTTATCAAAAATACTGACGGAAGTGTATTTCAGTGTGATATGTGGCAGCCCGGAATGGCAATAGTTGATTTTACTAATCCTTATGCGTGCAGATGGTTTGCCGGAAAAATAAAAAAACTCTGCAGTCAGGGTGTGAACTGTATAAAAACTGACTTTGGTGAAAGAATTCCTGTAAGAGTGAAGTATTATAACGGAATGAACCCGATAAAGATGCACAACTATTACACTTACCTCTACAACAAAACCGTTTTTGAGGCACTTGAAAAATTTTACGGAAAAAACAACGCATGTCTGTTTTCAAGAAGTGCTACCGCAGGGTGTCAGCAGTTCCCTGTTCACTGGGGTGGCGACTGCTCTGCGAGTTATAGTTCAATGGCTGAGACAATACGAGGCGGGTTGTCCCTGTGCTGCAGTGGTTTTGGATTTTTCTCACATGATATAGGAGGATTTGAGGATACAGCAACACCGGATATTTACAAGAGATGGTGTGCATTTGGATTGTTCTCATCTCACAGCCGGCTTCATGGTAATTCTTCATACAGGGTTCCATGGCTTTTTGACAGTGAATCAGTTGATGTACTCAGATTTTTTACTGAATTAAAAGGAAAACTAATGCCGTACATATACACTCAGGCAGTAAAAACTTCTGAAACCGGAGTGCCGATGATGCGGGCTATGTTTATTAATTACAGCAGCGATCCTGTATGCCTGACACTTGACAAGCAGTATATGTTTGGTGACTCACTTCTCTGCGCTCCGATATTTAACGATCGTTCAGAGGCAAAGTTCTATCTTCCGGAAGGCAGCTGGACTGATATAATTACAAATGAAACATTTTGCGGCGGCAGATACTACACAAAAAAATGCACATACATGGAGATGCCTGTCCTGGCCAAAGAAAACTCTCTGATCGCATACGGTGATTTTGAGGAAAACTTTGAATATAATTACGCTGACAATGCCGAAATAGTCTGGTACTCTCCTGTTGAAAATACTCCTGCAGAAACGGAGATTGCTGATAAGAACGGAAATACAGTATTGAAGATCCGTTTAACAAAACAGGGAAATAATATTAAAGCGGATATTTCATCAGAAGGTAATTTTAACATCAGACTCAGAATAAGCGGAACAGATTTTTCACGCACAATTAACGGAACGGGTTCTTTGGAATTAACTTTTTCTATATAACAAAAAACGAAAGTAATTCAGTAAAATCTGAATTGCTTTCGTTTTTGTTTTATAAAATATGATTGGAAATTATGAATCATAAGCTATTCCATGTTTTTCACCATATAGCTTATCAACCATTCTGTTGTCCTTGTCAACTACAATTACATCAGGAACAAAATCCTTTTCTTCTTCTGTTGTCATCATAGCATACGCCATTATTATTATTCTGTCATCAACCTGAACCATACGTGCAGCGGCTCCGTTAAGGCATATGATACCCGAATTAGCTTCTCCGGGAATAACATAAGTCTCAAATCTGTTTCCATTGTTAATGTCTACAACAGAGACTTTTTCATTTTCTGAAATATTAGCTTCCTTCATCAGCTCTGAATCAATGGTTATGCTGCCGATATAGTTCAAATCAGCCTGAGTTACTCTTGCCCTGTGAATTTTGCTTTTCAGCTTTGTAATATACATTCTATAGTTCCCTTTTTTCTGAATTTAATTTATTATTAATTGATTTGGTTAATCTAAAAAAATGGACATACCACATTCATTATTATATCATTTTTCGATAGATATGTCAATTATAGTTATAAATATATATTTTACATATTATGTAAGAATCATAATTCAGAAATCCAGTGCATAAGTTATATTAACAATAAAAATGGCTGTCACCAAGCTAACCACATTGGTCACTAAATATCGGACAATAAAGAATCGAGGTGTATCATGAAAAGAATTAACATAACTGAACTTCTTATTTTCATCGTATCAGCGGAACTGACCGGTGCTTTATCAAGGCTTTTATCCGGAAATTCATTTGAATTTTTCGAAATACTTACAAAACCGCCTTTCTCTCCTCCGGGCTGGATATTCCCAATAGTATGGTTTATTTTATATGCTTTGATGGGATTCGCAGCATATCTGATATATAAATCAGATTCAAAAGGAAGAAACTCAGCACTTGTTATCTATTGGGCTCAGCTTTTCCTGAATTTTCTGTGGAGTATTGTATTTTTCAGATTTAATTTAACAGGACTGTCTGTTGCAGTAATACTGGCACTTCTTGTAATGGTTACTTTTATGATATTTAAATTCGGAAAAATAAATACAAAAGCCGCTGCAATTAATATACCATATCTTCTATGGCTGTTGTATGCCTCCTATCTGAATATCGGCATACTTTTATTAAACTGAACAAGCAGAGGACTATTTCTGAAATGCTGCAGAAATAGTCCTCTGATTTTTTATCATAAAAAGAATTTGATTTCATATCATAATGTATGGTATAATCATATTAACAACAACTAAGGAAGTGAATGAATTGCAGTCCGTAAATCTCTTTACTCTCACAAGAACACGTAATATTTCTGATTTTACATCTTTTGAAAAACATCTTTCCAGAAGAAAATACAAACTGCAGGAAAGAGAACGTGAGATTGAATCCCTTAATGTACTGGTTGATATGCTCCTTGATGAAGGGGCGGATTTGTTCTGTCTTGATTCATTCTATTACAGCTATGTTATTCCGCAGCTTGGAAAAGAATTTGATCTGCTGAAATTTACTGACTCTGTCATAATAAATATAGAACTGAAAAGCGAAGATGTGGGTGAGGAAAGAAGACTAAGACAGCTGAAAAATAACAGGCATTATCTTAAACACATTGGCTGTCCTGTGCTGTCATTCGTATTCGTATCAAACACAGGAGAATTATACGAATACATAAATGACAAACTTTGCTGTCAAAGTATGAAGTATCTGTGTGAGATACTGAAAAAATACTCTGTTCCTGCAGATATTTCAGTAAATGATCTTTTTAAAGTATCAAATTTTCTGGTATCACCACTGTGCACTCCGGATAGATTTCTTAAAGAGGAATACATACTCACCCAACAGCAGGAAACATTTAAAAACTCAATTCTTGAAAAAATCAACTCCCCTGACTCCCCTGATTTTTTCTATATAGAAGGCAGTGCCGGAACCGGAAAAACTCTTTTATTCTACGATCTTGCCAAAAACCTCTCCGATAATGAAAAATGCTGTCTTATCCACTGCGGCTCTCTGAATTCCGGACACACCTCAATATCATCAGCTATAGATAATCTGACCATTATCAGCATGAATAAAATAGCCGATGAATCTGATTTTCCGGACTGCAGATACATATTTGTTGACGGAGCACACCGAATTACAACTGAATTGCTTGAAAAGACGGTTTTCTGGGTTAGAAAAAATAATAAGACCTGTTTTTTCAGTTTTGATAAAAAACAGGTTCTTTCAAGAAATGAAACCGCTGCAGAAATAACTGATAAAATTAAAAATATCAATGGAATATGCGGTATGTGCCTGAAAAACAAGATTCGTACAAATAAAATGATGCAGTCCTTCATAAGTTCGCTCTTTTCACTTAAAAGAAAAAATCAGAACATCAGCAGCGTTAGCATTTTATATGCCGGAAATAACAGTGAAGCGGCAGAACTTATTGAACTTTACAGGAAGAAAGGATATGTATTCATAAACTATACCGGTTCCAAAAGCAATCCAAGTTCTATTGATTATTTTACTAATCAGGAATACTGTACTACTCACGATGTAATCGGACAGGAATTTGATAATATCATAATGTACATGGATGAAAACTTTTACTACGACAGTCATGGATTTCTGTGCTCGCACCCGCATCCTCACGAAAATTACATTTATACAAATCTTCTTTTTCAGGGTGTTACACGAGTAAAGGAAAAACTGTGTCTTATCGTAATAAACAATGAGCCGCTGTTTCATACGCTTCTGGGCACAGTTTCTTCGGACAACGGAAAAAATCAACGCTGAATTATTATTTAAAAAAATTACAGTGAATATCAGATTTATTCTGACATTCACTGTATTTTTATTTATATTATAGAATTTATATTACAGAAACTTCTTTCGCGTAAACAGGTTAAATCCACCACATACCACAAAAACTACTACTGCAAGTATTAAACCAAGCGGCTTAAAAAGAGGAATATAGAGTTCTGTTCCGCGTGTAAGGGAACCAAGATACAGCAGAGCAGGAATTAAAGCTGATATACCGGCAAGTTTCTTTGGCAAAATACTGTTGCGCATAAATCCGAGTATTCCATAAGAAAATAAAATAACCATTGCAACAGCTCCGCCGATAAAATATCCGTTTGGAACTTCAACCACTCTTGATCCCAGTTCATCCATTACTGTTAAGTGAGTTCCCTTTGATGAATATATTGCCTGCAATATGTAAGGTGAGGTAATTAAAAGAACTAAAGCGACAATGTTTCCTATAATTTTTTTTATCACTCCGGAAATTACAGATTTGATAATAAGTATTGCCACAAGAATTATTCCTATAATAGTCATTTAATTTTCCTCCGATTCTTCTGTAGGGGTCTCCTCAGATATTTCCGGTTCACCATCTGATTCCGGCTCAACTTCCGGTTCTGTTTCGCTGTCTGATTCAGGTGCAATATTTGATTTTATTCCGTCTGCAGAATTAATTATCTCATCTTTAATTCCGTCTATCGTACTGAAGATATTATCTTTGAGTTCATCAGTATTTACATTGATATTTACCTTAAAATCACCAAACACATACTTGATATAATTAACCAGATTCACAAAAAACTGCTTGATAAAATCATATCCTGTTTCAAGTGAATCAGCACTGTTTATCACATTTGTTATGTTTATATTGACATTAAATCCTTCTTTTATTCTGTCTGTAAGGCTCTCAAGTGATTTGGTAAAATCCCTGTCATATTCCAGATTGCTGAATGACATAAGGTATTCTATCACTTTACTGTACATATCATCTGAGATTTCGATGTCGAACTCCTCAACTGCCATATCAAGAATTTTCTCTGCCTGTTCTTCAGTAAGTTCTTCATTTGCTGCCTCTTTTTTTAGTGCATTCATAAATTCTATAACATGATCATTGTTTTCTTTTGAATCACTGTCCTGACTTTCTGATGCTGAAATCTCATCTGTAAGCTCACCTGTAATGATAAGCTCCTGTGTCGCTACATCTTTTTTTGCTTCATCCAGTTTGACATCCGCACTACTCTCATAAGCTTTGAGTACACCTGTCAGCGCACCTGTTCCACTCACTGAAAAAGGTGCAGTTGCAAATACCTGACAGTTTTCAACACCAGCTGTCAGCAATGCATTTGCAATCATACCCTCAGTTACCCAAGTAAGATTTGTTGCCTTTACTACAAGACCGCCGCTGTTCATAGGGAGAATATACGCACATGACAATGTTCTTCTGCCTATAATCTCATCAGCAATCTTTCCTTCGAGATACTGTCTTTCCATTGCGTTGTCAATCCTGATGATGTCTACTGCTGCCGGATTAATCCCAAGCGTATTGTATAAAGCCTGAATCTGCTCATCACTAAGGTCAGCACCTATAGTAATTGTAGGAGCTGCGTCAGCATATATATTTTCAATCCCGCCACCGGTACAAAGCATACTCATGGTCAGCGAAAAAGCAAGCAGTCCTGATAAAAATCTGTTTTTCATGCTATTATCCTTTCTTTGATTACTATATAATGTTTATTACACTTTTATATAGTGTAGCACAACATGAAGAAAATTTCAAGTAAAATTGTACTTGTTATTATTCTGCTCAATTATGGAACACTCCACAATTCATTTTACCATATATCATTCAATATGACGATTTATTTTATAAGCATTGAATTTTAGAGTGTTTTGTGTTATACTATAGTTGATTTGGCAGGAAGAGAACAAGTCTTTTAGCTGATCAAAATTCAATCGGAAGGATTAATTGTATGAAAAAAGTTAAATCACTTATCGCAGCATCAGCTGTAACCCTGTCCGCACTTTTTTCTTCTGTACTGTACATTCCTGAATGTAACGCAGCAGGTCCGGTAAATATTATGCCAATTGGCGACTCTATAACCTTTGGTCTCGGAGAAGACGGAGGATACAGAAAATATCTCGATTATACCCTCAGAAGCAAGGATATTCAGTTTGACATGGTTGGACCGGAGGGAAACAACTCAAGTAGCTTTATTTACAACGGTCAAAACTGTCAGTATGACGGAAATCACGCAGGATACAGCGGATTTACCATCAAGCAGCAGTACCCTATACCAAGCTGGGGAGAAAACGGACTTCTTGAAAGACTTCAGAAAAAAAATGCAGTAAAACAGGCTAATCCGGATATCGTTCTGCTGATTATCGGAACCAATGACATGACTGCCAACCGTAATCTTAATGACTGTGAAAATGATCTTCACACACTCATAGATTACATACTAAGCAATCTGTCTGAAGGAAGCGTTATCTTTATGGGTTCGATTCCTGAATTTACGGCATACGGCGGTAACCCGCAGCGTGTAGCCAATTACAATAGTACAGTAAAAAAAGTTGCAGAATCATATGGAGATAATGTACGATTTGCAGACGTTCACGACTGTCTCGACGGTATGGCTGATATGTCATCTGATAATCTCCACCCAAGTGGAAAAGGCTACGAAAAAATGGGTAAATTCTGGGCTGAAGTTATTGATGAATACCTTGATGAACTGGAAGGTTCCAGCGATCCTGATAACCCGGAGATTCTCTATTCTGATTTTGAAAACGGACTTTCCGGATGGCAGGCACGTGGCGGAGTAAATGTCGCAGTAACATCAGCAGAAGCAAGTGAAGGAAATTCTTCTGCAGAAGTAACCGGCCGTACTTCTGCCTGGAACGGCATAGCTTATTCATTAAACAGCAGAAAATGTCCTGCCGGCACACAGATAAACGTCAAGGCAAAAATAAAACATAAAACCGGGGCTCCTGTACGTTTCAAAATGACAATGCAGTATGACAATAACGGTGAAGCGATATATGATACATTTGCTGAAAAGGACATCCCGTCAGATGAATGGGTAACTGTTTCTGCTTATAATTATACTGTTTCGGACGGTACGTCCCCTGTTCTGTATTTTGAAACAGATACCGATCTCTGTGATTTTTACATTGATGAAGTAAGTGTAATGAAATCAGACGGAACTGAACCTCCGGCACCTGTGACAGGTGATATAAACGGAGACGACAAACTGGATGTGGCTGATCTTGTATTGTTCCAGAAATGGATGCTTGGTTATGAGGATGCAGAGTTCTCAAATGTGGAAACTGCCGACCTCAATAAAAACGGTATCATTGACATTGCAGACATGTGCATTCTTAAAGAGTCTCTTCTGTCTGTATTCTGATATTTTAAGAGGGAACCCCCGAAGGAGGGGACAAAAATAAATCCGGCAAAAACCTGCATTTTCCCCTCCTTGTGGGTTTCCCTCTCGCATAATAACCATCACCTTAAGCAATCATTAATAGCAGGCATCCCACCGGTTCAGCGTTATTGCTGTTCGATGGGATGTATTTTTTGTATAATCCTTTCTCATTATAACCCTGACATCTCAAAATTTATATCAATATGTAAATTTATGTATTTTCACTTGCTATTTGCAGGAAACTTTGTGGAAAATACGGTATTGTCTTCTAATTAAATATATGTTAAAATATAGTAGCGAATACAGATACTGCTAGTAAAAATCACATTGTATATCTGCGATTTTACAAACGATTTTTTCGTTTACTGTAACTGCAAAACTGAGAAAAACCAAATGATGTAGTATAATAATACTTGACAACTTTGATCCACCAAATTTATAATGGAAAT
>JAEDJV010000175.1 GCA_016296165.1 Oscillospiraceae bacterium
ACCGACGTATTTGTTCAGCGAATGACGGGTTGCCTCCAGCAGTCAAAAGATCACTATATTATCAGGAAGATACGGTTACCGCTTAAGGCACGCATTTATTCCGCGGTCCGCTTGACAATGCGCCTCCGGCAGCATGATATTCTGCCAGCGAGGTAGACAACGCATAAATGCTCTGCTGCCTGGCTACCAGCCTATCATACTTCCACTCATTGTAAAGCGGCTTTCGCGGCATAAAAGCTTACCGATTGTCTAAGGTTAGCTATTGATAGTTCAAAGCTTTGCCACCACAATTTTACATTTAAAAATATTTCAAAAATTTTGGAGAAAAAGTTGTCAAGTAATATTGACAATTTCAAAATATGTAGCAGTTTTTTAGCGTTTTCAAAGGGCAAAAGGCTTGATTGTAAATTCCAGTTTCATCGGTTTACCTGGATTTATTCTATACTCATCATGTACCGGAGCACCCCAGGAATCGTCTCCGCCTACACCCATTTGCTTTGCAGCAATTCTAACCCATGTATAGCGACTATTCGGTAGTTCGTCCATGTGCATTGCGTTTTCCAGCTCATAAGCACTATATGGCAGTATACTCATTTCAAATGGAACAGTATAATTTTCAAACGTTAGTCCATGGTTTGTATCATCGGATACAGTAAGACTTCTTACGCCTGTTCTGTTGCCACATTCCTGTGGGTTAAGGTAACCGGAAAGGTTATCTGTTGCTGTTGATTTCCATAATCCCGGTCTTGCACCTTTACATCTGTCGCTGTAATTTTCATCCGGTCCCATACCGTAATACATAAAATTATGAAACTGTTTTTTCATCTTAAAGTCTAATGCAAAAATAGGTATATCAGGCATTTCAGGGGCACCCGGATATGAAACACATATGCCAAGTTTTCCGTCAAAATATGCGGTATAGCTCACATTAAACTCGAAGGTTGGAATGCAGGCCGCCTGATAAGTGAATGTGATTTTCACTGAATCTTCCTGTTCCTTAGAGGCAAGAGACTTGTATCTGGCAAATTTGCCTGCGGTATACCACTGAGAAAAACTATATGGCTCAGCAGCTCCTGTATCATTATCTGTCATGGCTCTCCAAAAACTTACCTTTGGTGTGCGTGTGATGTATTCAAATCCATGGTATTTCAGAGAACTGATTCCGCCTTCTTTTTTATCAAACATCATGGAAAAGTTTTTTCCGTGAACCCCGATAATTACATCACCATATACAACGGACGGCTTCTGGTATTTGATCTTTGGAATTGTGTTATTATTAACTTTGAATATTTCATATGCAAAAGCAATTTCATGTCCTGCATCTGCCCAAAGTGTTTTACTGGTGGTAACTGCTGAAACGTGATAAATATATTCTCCTGTATCGTCTGTTTTTTGTAATTCCAGTTTTATGGTTTTTCTTTCGCCTGCATGAATGTTCAGCGAAAAAGTATCCGATATCAACACAACACCGTTCTTTTCCAATCTTGAAATGAAAAATAAATCGCTTGTATCCGCAAAGAGATTTCTGTTTTCGACAGTCAGATTTCCGTTTTTAATCGTCATCCTGATATTAGAATAGAGTGCTTTCAACTCCTGAACTTTTGGAGAACAGGTGCGGTCTGAGTAAATAACACCATTAGTGCAAAATCCGTAATCGCTCGGCCTGTCTTCAAAATCGCCGCCATAGGCAAGAACAGTTTTACCATCATCATTTTTGATTTCAATTGCCTGATCGATGTAATCCCAGATAAATCCGCCCTGGTATGCTTCATATTTGTCCTCAAGGTCAGTATAATGGCTCATACCGCCGAGGGAGTTTCCCATGGCGTGCATATATTCGCAGCTGATGTACGGTCTGTCCGTATTCTGATTCAGATATTCCTCGATTTCCTGTGGTTTCGCATACATACGGCTTTCCATATCTGTAATATAATCATACTGATTATTCGGAACTCTTGTAACGCCCTCATAATGTACCAGCCTTGTCGGGTCTGTGTTTCTGAAGTATTCAGACATTGCTGCGATATCTTCGCCGCAATATGATTCGTTGCCACATGACCAGATAAGAACACTTGCGTGGTTTTTGTCACGTTCATACATTGACTTTGCTCTGTCAAGAACTGCATCTTTCCACTCGGGAAGTGAACCTGGAATGTTCCAGGAAGGTTCTGTTTCACCAAGCTTTTGCCACGTGCCATGAGTTTCAAGGTTGGCTTCATCAATCAGATAGATACCGTATTCATCACAAAGCTGATACCAGAGAGAATTATTTGGATAATGGCAGGTTCTTACTGCATTGATATTGTTTTTCTTCATAAACTGAATATCAAACAACATATCTTCCTCTGTTATTGCTCTGCCAGTCTTTGCGTTAAATTCATGTCGGTTTATGCCCTTGAAAATGATACGCTTTCCGTTCAGACACATAATACCGTTTTTCAGTTCAAATCTGCGGAAACCAACTTTCGTTCTGCTGACTTCAATTTCATTTCCGCTTTCGTCACTTAGAATTACTGTAAACGTATAAAGATTTGGAAGTTCGGCACTCCAGGGTTTCACATTTTCGATTGTACGGTTTATAATTGTTTTTTCGTTTGACTCTGCAACAACTGTTTCATTTTTATCTGTCAGAACTGATTTTACAGAGCAGTCGCCCTCGATATCAAGTACAGCAGAGAAGATTCCGTTTGTACCGTCATAGTCCGCGATGATTTTCATATCACGCAAATGAGCAGGTGGAACAGCGTATAGAAAAACATCTCTGAAAATACCTGAAAATCTCCAGAAATCCTGGTCCTCAAGCCAGCTGGCAGAACTTCTTTTAAACACTGCCACTGCAAGCTTATTGTTTTTTTCTCTGATAAAAGGTGTCAGTTCAAATTCAGACGGGGTAAAAGAATCTTCGCTGTATCCGACAAATTCACCATTCAGCCAGATATAAAATGCTGTTTCCACACCCTGAAAAGAAATAAACACACGCTTGTTTTTTAAGGCATCGTCGAGGTCAAAATATCTGACGTAGCTGCCGACAGGGTTATCCTTTTCGGAAATAAACGGCGGACGGAGATTTTCCCATCCTTCCCACGGATAAATTGTATTGACATACTGTGGATTTCCGTATCCCTGCAATTCCATATGTCCCGGAACCATGATATTGTCGAAATTGTCTGTTCTGTTGTTTTCTTTATAAAAATCCGATTTCCATTCTATTGGATTCTTTGCCCATGTGAATTTCCATGTCCCGTTCAGATTCTGAATCAGGGAAGAAATGTTTGAATTTGCTTCGTTCAAATTTGCGTAGAACTTATGATCCGAATGAGCTGCAATTCTATTGACTGCAAATACTTCAGGATTTACGAGCCAGTCGAGTGTGTATTTCATTTTATTACCTCCGTTAGTTCTGTGATCTCATCACAACTTTGTTTTTGAGTATTTAAGGCTTTGTTTTCAGTTTAATATTTGTTATATATGGACTGCTTTTCCATTCTATATAAACAAAATTAAATTGTTTTCAGAATAAAAGATTGTTGTTTTGAGTGCCGGGAATCTTTACTGGATTGAGCATAGAAATGCAATGAAATAAGTCTTTACCAATTATTTTTTTCTCATATCTTGATTATATTATACCATATAAAACTGCTGAAAAAATACACAAAGTTATAAAATATATGCACAAAGTTTAGGGTTTCGTTTGTAATAAGCAATCGGATATGTTATACTGATATCATAAAGTCAGGGAGGGTGTATTTTATGTTTATGAATGTTGCATATTTAAATAACTCTATGTCTGCTGTTGTAGATGATTCCAGGCCACTTATTGTAACGTGCTGTGGAAATTATCGTATAAAAAAACGTTCTGAAGTTGTAACACATCGTCCAAAGGGCAGAAGAGACTATCAGCTTTTATATATTGCATCCGGAAAAGGACATTTTTTCATCAATGGAGAAGAAAAAACGGTTTCTGCAGGAAATATCATTATATATTTACCGGATCAGCCACAGGAATATGTTTATTACCGAGAAGATCAAACTGATGTCTATTGGGTACATTTTACTGGCAGCGATGTAGATTCCATTTTAAAAAAATATCATGTTGAACTTCCTGGTAATGTACTTTATATTGGAACTTCTCCTGATTATCAGTTGCTTTTTAATCAAATTATTCAGGAATTGCAACTTTGCAGACCACAGTATGAGGAACTGATTTCATTGCAGCTTAGAAATATTTTTATCCTGATTAGCAGATCTATCATGAGTGCAACAAAATTCAGCAGCACCAGTGAGAGAGAAGTTTCTTTAGCAATGTATTATTTCCGAACTCATTATAACACTGACATCAATATTGAAAAATATTCTGAGTCAAGAGGTCTTAGTAATTGCTGGTTTATTCAGTGCTTCAAGGAAATCACCGGTTTCAGTCCTCTGCAATATATTTTAAAGCTTCGCAT
>JAEDJV010000001.1 GCA_016296165.1 Oscillospiraceae bacterium
TTGTGTGCTAAAAATTTTTTATATCAATTGAAAAGACGGATAATATATGCTATAATAAAAATTGATTATGTTTATAGATAAATATATTTTTTATGTATAATTTTGAACGTTCTGAAATGAGGAAACGATATGATATACAGCGTAAGAGGAAAACTTATACACAAGGAAAGCGAGCTTGCGGTCGTAGAATGCGGCGGAGTGGGATATGCCTGCAGAACAACACTGCAGACACTGGCATCTCTGAGTGAAACCGGAAGTGAGGTTATGCTTTATACTTATCTCCATGTGAGAGAGGATAATGTGGAGCTTTTCGGATTTTCATCACAGCAGGAACTGAACTGCTTTAAGATGCTTATCTCTGTTTCCGGGGTCGGTCCGAAGGCAGCACTGTCGATTCTTTCTGATGTTAATCCGGAGAAGTTTGCACTTCTGGTAGCCTCGGAAGACAGCAAAACACTTACAAAAACAAAGGGAATAGGTGCAAAAACAGCACAGAGAATTGTACTTGAACTTAAGGATAAGATAGTAAAGGAAAACATAAATCTTTCAGAAGCAGGAGCAGGATTTTCAGCAGCTGCAGAAGAAAACTCATCTGTCAGCGAGGCCTTTTCAGCTCTTCTTGTGCTGGGATATACACAGTCAGAAATTGCTCCTGTTATGTCAGGACTGGATCCGGAGCTTCCTTCAGCAGAGCTTATCAGACAGGCACTTAAGATCATAGCACAGAAAATGAAGAGGTAGGTGTTATTAATTGATCGAAACAGGAGAAATAAAATTTGACAACAGAGTTGTGACACCTGAAGTGACAAATGATGATAACGACATAGAAGTTTCTCTCAGACCAAGGTCCCTGTCCGAATATATAGGTCAGGATAAGGTTAAGGAAAATCTTGCTATATATATAGAAGCAGCCAGAAGAAGAGGAGAACCTCTTGATCATGTACTGCTTTACGGACCTCCGGGACTCGGAAAGACAACTCTCTCAAATATCATAGCACATGAGATGGGATCAAACCTTCGTATAACTTCCGGTCCTGCGATAGAAAAACCGGGAGATCTGGCCGCACTTCTTACCAACCTGTCAGAAAACGACGTCCTTTTTATAGACGAGATACACAGACTCTCAAGATCTATAGAAGAAATACTCTACCCGGCGCTTGAGGACAATGTTCTGGATATAATGATTGGAAAAGGGCCTTCAGCACGATCGATACGTATCGACCTTCCAAAATTCACACTTGTTGGTGCTACTACAAGAGCCGGACAGCTTACAGCGCCTTTGCGTGACAGATTCGGTGTTGTATTAAGGCTTGAACTGTACAATCAGGAACAGTTGTGCGATATTATCAGGAGAAGCAGTATGATACTTGGAATACCTTGTGATCCGGATGGTGCTGCAGAGATTGCAGGAAGGGCAAGAGGAACCCCGCGAATTGCCAATCGTTTGCTTAAGAGAGTACGTGATTTTGCTGATGTTATTGGTAACGGCATGATAACAAAGGATATTGCTGCAGTAGCACTCGATCGTCTTGAGATAGATCCACTCGGTCTTGACAGTCTTGACAAGAGAATGCTTAGGATGATAATAAGCGGATACGGAGGCGGACCTGTCGGACTTGAAACGCTGGCATCCGCGATAGGCGAAGAGTCTGTTACACTTGAAGATGTCTGTGAACCGTATCTTATGCAGCTTGGATTTCTCGCAAGAACTCCGAGAGGGCGTTGTGCGACTAAACTTGCATATGAGCATCTTGGCATAAAGTACGGCAGTGAAACGGATAACAGCGGTCAGTTGTCATTCTGATGAAAGGATGAGTACATGATATGGATAGATTATTTTCGATTGACGGTATGATTGGTGTTGCAGTAACCGGTCTGACCTGCGAAATGGTCATGCAGGCTGGAAGAGCACTTGTTCTTGCGCTGTCCAAAAAACTTCAGCACAGACTTACTGTCTGTGTTGGAAGAGACACGAGGCTTTCATCCGATATCCTTGAAAATGCCCTTGTTGCCGGTATCTGTTCAGCCGGTGCTGATGTAGTAAAGCTTGGTGTACTCCCCTCAGCAGCCGTAGCCTATATCACAAAAAGCAGCAATGCTGATGCGGGTGTAATGATTTCCGCTTCACATCACAGCTATGAGATGAACGGACTTAAGTTTTTCTCAGGTGCCGGATACAGAATTTCAGACGATATAGAAGATGAGATAGAGGATGCTGTATGTGTGCATCCTGAAAAAATAAAGATAGTATCCCATGACCTTGTCGGACGAATAACTGCCGCACAGAATGCCGAATGGGATTACCTGCGTCATTTGATAAAGCAGGGCAAATACGATTTTACAGGCATGAGAGCTGTTATCGACTGTGCAAACGGATGTGCCTCACAGGCTGCTGAAAAGCTTTACTCTGCCCTCGGAGTAAAATGCTTTATGCTCAACAACAAGCCTGACGGGATGAATATAAACAATCGCTGCGGTGTAATGCATACAGGACTTATGGCGCGAATCATAAAGGAGAAACGTGCTGATATAGGTCTTGTATTTGACGGTGACGCTGGAAAATGCCTTGCTATAACTGAAAACGGAGACATAATTGACGGTGATCAGATTATGTCCATTATATCTCTTCACTATAAAAGAGAAGTGAAACTGAAAAAAGAAACTGTAGTCATAACTGATATGTCGAATCTGGGCTTTAAGCATTTTGCAGCTCTTAATGATATTAAAGTAATCACATCAAAACCCGGTGAAAAATGCATTTATGAAAAACTGCTTGACGGAGGATACATTCTTGGCGGTGAGCAG
Organism: Oscillospiraceae bacterium; assembly: GCA_016296165.1. Taxonomy (GTDB): domain Bacteria; phylum Bacillota; class Clostridia; order Oscillospirales; family Ruminococcaceae; genus HUN007. The sequence continues at coordinate 2,806 of JAEDJV010000001.1, forward strand.
AACGGAAAGATATTTCTCCCTGAGCTCTCTACAACTGCAGACGGGCTTCTTACGGGAATACAGATTCTGGATGCACTTAAAGCTTCGGGAAAGAAACTTTCTGAACTGGCATCATCTATGGAAAAGTACCCTCAGGTTATGATAAACGTGGCAATACTTCCGCAGTACAAGGAATTGTGGAAAAACAACCCTCACATAACTGATCTGATTGAAAAAAGACAGTATGGCCTTGGTGATGACGGACGAATATTCGTAAGAGAAGCCGGAGCAGAACCTTTGATAAGGGTAATGGTAGAGGGTAAGAGTTTTGAAAAAATAAACCAGTATGCAATCGAGATTTCAGATAAAATTAAGGAACAGACAAGCCTGACTCCTGTTCTGAGTTCAGGAAAATAATTATTAACCGGAGGATTTAACTTGAGAATAGCAGACAAGTGGGAACAGTATTCAATTCTTGATACATCATCAGAAGAAAAATTAGAAAGCTGGAACGGAGTAAAATTAATAAGACCGGATCCGCAGATTATATGGAAAACCCCTAAGGATGAAAGCATGTGGAATAGTGCAGACGGGCATTATCACCGTTCATCAAGCGGCGGCGGAAGCTGGGAATACAAAAATAAAAGGCCTCAGGATGCCTGGAAGATGTCGTACGGCAATCTTACTTTTAAGATAAAGCCAACAGGATTCAAGCATACCGGACTTTTCCCGGAACAGGCAGTAAACTGGGACTTTATGCGCGGCAAGATTAAAGAACGCGGAGGAGAACCGAGCGTTCTCAATCTGTTTGCATATACAGGCGGTGCAACGCTTGCATGTGCGGAAGCAGGAGCTTCTGTTTGTCATGTTGACGCATCAAAGGGTATGGTCGCATGGGCAAGAGAGAACGCACAGCTTTCCGGTCTTGAGGATAAGCCGGTACGCTGGATTGTGGATGACTGTGAGAAATTTGTCAGACGTGAGATAAGACGTGAAAGAAAATATGACGGTATAGTAATGGATCCACCGTCATACGGCAGAGGTTCCGGCGGCGAGATATGGAAACTGGAAGACAGCATATACGATCTTGTTGAACTCTGTTCACAGGTGCTTAGTGATGATCCTATGTTCTTCCTGCTTAACAGCTATACTACCGGGCTTTCACCTGCTGTTATGGCATATATTCTCGACAGCATTCTTGTAAAAAAATATGGCGGAAAAGTAACTTCCGATGAGATAGGACTTCCTGTAAAAACAAGCAGAATGGCGCTTCCATGTGGCTCAACTGCTATCTGGCAGAGATAGATTCGGGGTGTATTATTTGACATCTGAAAAAATTATTGAAGCAGAAAATCTTCATTTTTCGTATGATAAAAGCAAAGAGATTCTGAAGGGCATTGATGTTGACATAAACAGCGGCGAATTTGTTGCGGTTCTAGGACATAACGGCTCCGGAAAATCAACTTTTGCCAGACTTTCGAATGCAATACTTGTTCCGTCAGAAGGTTCTGTGAAAGTACTTGGAACTGATACATCAGACAGCGAACGTGTTTTTGACATACGGAAGAATGTCGGAATGGTTTTTCAGAATCCTGACAACCAGATAGTTGCTGCTGTTGTGGAAGAAGACGTTGCTTTCGGACTTGAAAACACAGGTGTTCCGCCGGAGCAGATAAGAAAACGTGTTGATGAAGCTCTGAAAGCTGTTGGTATGTACGATTATCGTCATCATTCACCCGGAATGCTCTCCGGAGGACAGAAACAGCGTGTAGCTATAGCAGGAATAATAGCTATGAGACCGACCTGTATAGTTCTTGATGAGCCTACTGCAATGCTTGATCCTGCAGGAAGAAAAGATGTAATGAACACAGTCAGGATGCTTAATAAGGACTTTGGAATCACAGTAGTTCTGATAACTCACTATATGGATGAGGCGGTTCTGGCTGACAGAGTTATAGTTATTGACAGTGGAAAAATAATTCTTGATGATATTCCGAAAAAAGTTTTTTCACAGGTTGAGATTCTGAAAAAAGCAGGACTTGATATCCCGCAGGCTACAGAACTTATATATGAGCTTAACAAATGCGGACTTAATCTTAATCCGAATATACTTACAGAGGAAGAATGTGCAGAAGCATTAGCCTCGTTGCTGAAGGAAGGAAAAATTTGAGTATACTGAGAACAGAAAACCTTACTTATATATACGGTAAGGATACGCCCTTTGAAAAAAAAGCTGTTGACAGCGTTTCTCTTACAATAGAAAAAGGCGGCATAACCGGGATTATCGGACATACAGGTTCCGGAAAATCCACTCTCATACAGCATTTTAACGGACTTCTTAAGCCTTCGGATGGAAAGATATTTTTTGATGAAAAGGATATCTGGGAAGGCGGCAAAATAATGCAGGGACTCAGATTCAGAGCCGGGATTGTTTTTCAGTATCCGGAATATCAGATATTTGAAGAAACTGTGTTTAAGGACATTGCTTACGGTCCCGGAAATATGAAACTTGATAAAAAAGAAATAACAGAACGTGTTCTTGAGGCAGCGTCCATTCTGGGAATAAGCCGGGATATTCTTGAACGTTCCCCTTTTGAACTGTCAGGCGGTCAGAAAAGACGTGTTGCAATAGCCGGTGTTATTGCCATGCGTCCGGAACTCCTTATACTTGATGAACCTGCAGCTGGTCTTGATCCGAGAGGCAGAAAAGAAGTCTTTGAAATTATAAAAAAATACAGTCAGGACAGCAGCCGTACTGTTCTTATAGTATCTCACAGCATGGAGGATATGGCCGCTTACGCAGATAACATTATTGTCATGAATGAAGGAAAACTTTTTTGCCATGATACGGTTTCGGCTGTTTACTCACGTTCAGAGGAGATTGCTTCTATGGGACTTGACGTTCCGCAGATTACAAAAGTATTTTCTCTTCTGAAAAAACAGGGTATAGATTTTGATGACAACATCTATACTGTTGAGTATGCAAGAGACAAAATACTTCAATATCTCAATAACGGAGGCGATAAAGTCTCATGTTAAAAGATATAACTTTAGGGCAGTATTTTCCGGGGAACAGTATAGTCCACCGACTTGATGCCGGCATAAAGATAATAATAACAGTAATATTTATAATAATGCTCTTCGCAGCGGATAATTTTATTTCTGCAGGAATTGGCGTAGCATTTATGGTTATGTCATATCTGCTGACTAAGATAAGTCCTTCACTCATGGTCAAGAGTCTTAAACCTGTTTTACCTGTGCTTCTTATAACCGGTGTTCTGAATATATTTTTCTATGAGGGAGAAGTAATATTTAAACTGGGTTTTATCAAAATTACAGATGAGGGCATCAAAAACGCTGGTTTCATGCTTGTAAGAGTAATTTCTCTCATAATCGGTTCGTCTGTTCTGACATATACTACGTCACCCATAGAACTTACAAATGCTATTGAGAAACTGCTGTCACCTCTTAAGAAGTTTAAACTTCCTGTTCATGAACTTGCAATGATGATGACCATTGCACTAAGGTTTATACCAACTCTTATTGAGGAAACAGATAAAATAATCTCGGCACAGAAAGCAAGAGGCGCTGACTTTGAAAACGGCACTCTGAGAGAAAGGGCGTCAGCTGTTGTTCCGATACTCGTTCCCCTTTTTGTATCAGCTTTCAGACGTGCAGAAGAACTTGCACTTGCTATGGAATGCCGATGCTACAGAGGCGGAGAGGGAAGGACAAAGATGCGCCAGACTCATATTAAACCTTTTGATTTGGCGGCACTTGGCATTTCAGTTATATTTCTTGCAGCGATAATTTCTGTTAATGTATTTTTTAAATGAGGTGTTCTGAATGAAAACTGCAGTTGATATTATGATTTTTATGTTGTTTTGTATTCCGGTATTTGCTTTTTTCCTGCTTGTAAAGAGATACAGGGAAAGCAAACATGATAATGGCGCCAGAGACAGATTTTTGGAATCCCTTATTGCTGAACACTCAAAAGAAAAATCTTCAGGGACTGCAGATAAAGTTTCAGAGCCTGCATATGAGTCTTCTGAACCGGAAGAACTGGATGAGAGTATCATTCTTGCAAAGAAAATTGCTGCCGAAACCTTCGCAGCAACCAGGGAAGATACTGTTCCTGATACTGCGGATAACGAAAAAAATAAAGAGAACGTTCCAGAGCAGTCTTTTCCTGCAGAACCTAAGCAGGAAGGAAGTATCACAAGGGAACAGGCACTTCGTATGGTTGATGATATGCTGGGCAGAAAAAAGAAAAAAAATTCCGGTGAAGAACTTCGCGAGATGATGGCTCGTCTTAGTGCAGAAAAAAACAATAAAAAGGGCTAAAGGCGGTTTTAAGTTTTGAGAAATCTAAAAGTTTTAATGACATACAAGGGAACTGCATATCATGGATATCAGAAGCAGGAAAATGCACTTACCGTTCAGGAAGTAGTTGAAAAATGCGTTTCACGTGTTCTCAACACAGAAACTTCTATAACAGGCTGCTCCAGAACAGATACGGGGGTTCATGCAAATCAGTACTGTTTTTCAGTTCTTACCGATCGTGAAATTCCGACACGAAATTTTGTCAGAGGAATAAACGGATATTTGCCGTCGGATATCTCACTGCTTTCATGCGAGGAAGTTCCGCTTGATTTTCATGCCAGATTTTCCTGCAAGGGAAAGGAGTATATTTATCTTATACATAACAGTGAATGCCGTAATCCTTTTGCAGAAGATCTTCAGTATCATTACAGGAGAACAATGAATCTGGAACTTATGCGAAAAGCAGCCGAATATTTTGTCGGAACACATGATTTCAGAAGTTTTTGCTCTGCGGCAGCAGATAAAACTGACACCGTAAGAACTATTTATGATCTTTCCATAGAAAAAGAAGGGGATTTGGTAACAATCCGTATAAGCGGCAACGGATTTCTTTACAATATGGTCAGAATAATAGTCGGTACGCTCCTGTGGGTCAATGAAGGAAAAATTCTTCCTGACGATATTCCGGAGATAATGAAAAAAGCTGACCGTACATGTGCAGGGAAGACAGCACAGGCACACGGTCTTTATCTTAACAGGGTTTTTTATTAATCTGAAAAGGAGAAAAGAATGGAAGAAGTAAACGCAAAGAATCTGTCAGAGATGCGCAGGCAAAAAAAGAAAAGACGAAACACACAAAAATTTCTTGGATTTATGATTATCCTTACCATTGTTCTTGGACTTTATGTGTCAAAAGAAAGATGGATGCCGGATATAAAACATCAGAATTCAGTATTTACAGACGATGAACTTGCTGAGGGTGAATTTCCGATACATGTAAGCAATACCTCCTCATATAAGATGCGTTCTGTGGGAGACGCTTTTGCTTTACTTACAGATACAAGACTGTATATGATTTCACTCTCCGGTGATATTATTGATGCCAGACAGCATACATATTCAAATACCATTCTGAAAAGTTCCGGTAATAAAACTCTTATATACGAACAAAACGGAAATAATCTGAGGGTTGATAATAAGCGCGAAATGCTGTATGATAAGAAGACAGATGCTTCTATCTACCTTGCCTCTGTAAATGAAAAAGGGTACACAGCTGTAGTAACTGCTTCAGACCAGTATGTCTGTGAACTTGCAGTTTATGATCAGTCCGGTTTCCAGATATATTCGAGAGGATGTTCTGAAAGAATAACGGATGTTGTGTTTGACAATGATGGAAGCGGGTGCAGTATAGTAACAATAAAAGCACTTGAAGGGCATATTGTTTCTGAAATTACTTCTATAAAATTCGAAACGACTGAGGATATCTGGAAAATATCTGATATAGAAACATGTTCTGTATCAGCGTATGTTTCATCAAATGATGAAACGGTGCTTTTCGGAGATAATATGTGTGGATTTTACAAAAACGGAGAGAAAATCTTTGAATATACTTATCCTGATACACTTGTTGATGCATCGTATTCTGACTCAGGTGCGGCTATGATTTTCAGAAACAGAGAGAGAAAAAAGACCACACTTGTTATTATCAGTAATCCTGCTTCAGGAACTGCTGTGGAAGTTACTGTTTCAGATGTAATAAAACACGTTCTCGCCTGCGATGACAATATATTTTTCCTTACGGAAAATTATGTAGAATCGTATGATTATGAAGGTAAGATTGTAAAAAAGTATGAACTTAATGAACCGTACAGAGATTTTTACAGGTCGGGAAAATATATTATACTTCAGGGACATAATAAAGTTGAAAGAATAGAATTATAAAAAGAGGTGTTTACTTTGAATGGAGTATGCTGGTATTATGATGCAGCGGCGCTGGTTCTGCTTGTGCTGTTCATAATTCAGGGTGTGAAAAAAGGATTCTCCAAAACCGTAATTCATTTTGCTCTGAACCTTGTTTTTGTTGTGCTGGCTTTTCTTATGTCAGGAATTATGACTGACATGGTTTATGACGGATACTTCAGAAGTACGGTATCAGAATCTGTGGAGAGTTCTCTTGAAAATTTTGATGTAAATTCTGAACTGAAAAAAGTTTATTCGGAACTTACTCTAATTGGAGAAGTATCAGATACAAAGATATCCGCTGTTCTTTCTTCGGAAAAAAATATGGATGAAAAGTTTCAGAAACTCATTGTTTCAACATCAGGGATAGGCAGTCAGATAGATGAAAGTAAGTTTTTTGAAGGTTTAAACAGCATTGTAAAATTCAGACTGCATGAAAAATTATCAGAAAAAATTCCGTCATGCGCCGGAAAATACTTTAGCAGCCTGGATGAGAGCAATAAGGAAGAAACATACAAAATACTTAATTTACTTGTGTCTGATAAAAAAGAGGCGGCTGATTACATAATGGAAAATTATATAGACAGTACTCTTTATGGATTTGTACAGATAATGATGTTTCTGATATCTGCTTTTGTTCTTATGATTTTCACTGCTATACTGCTTGCAGTTATGTTCAGAGAAAAGGATATGACATCAAACGGCAGAGGTGATTCAGCCGGCGGTGCGGTTCTGTCTGTAATTAACTGGGGTATTGCAATGCTTATGCTTGCATTTGTGATAAAAGTGATAATCTATTCAGGAGTTCAGATAGAAGGATTTCTCGATGACAATACACTTAACAACACCATTGCGTTCAGATATCTTTACAATGCTGACGCATTATTTATAAAAAAGTAAAAACGGAAAAATTTATCCGGAAAATACGAACCAATTAAACGGAGGCTATTATGATTTTATGCAGCAGATGTAAAAAAAGACCCGCAGTTGTCTTTATAACTGCACTTAGCGGAGATACAAAGAAAAATGAAGGCCTTTGCATGCTATGCGCAAAGGAAATGAAAATTCCTCAGATGCAGGATTATATGGAGCAGCTTGGAATTACTGATGAAGAAATTGAACAGATCTCTGAGCAGATGATGGAGCTGGTTGACGGTGATTCTTTTGAACCGGGTGGTTCAAGTACACTTCTTCCGCCGTTTATACAGGATATGATAAACGGAACTTCTGATCCGAAAAACAGCACTGGTGGTTTTGGCTCACTTTTCGGAGGAAATTTTGAAAAGGGAGATACCAGGAAGAAGTCAGAATCGAAGAAAAAGGAAAAGAAACTCAAATTTCTTGAAAATTACTGTACTAACCTGAGCGGAAAAGCTGAAGAAGGAAAGATAGATAATATCATAGGAAGGGACAAGGAAATCTCAAGAGTTGTCCAGATTCTATCAAGAAGAACAAAGAACAATCCATGTCTTATCGGTGAACCGGGTGTTGGTAAAACAGCAATAGCAGAAGGCATAGCGCAGCGTATCAATGATGGCAACGTTCCTTTCAGCTTAAAAAACAAGAGAGTATATCTTCTTGACCTTACAGCACTTGTAGCCGGCACACAGTTCAGGGGACAGTTTGAAAGCCGAGTAAAAGGACTTGTTGATGAGGTTAAATCAGAGGGGAATATAATCCTCTTTATAGACGAAGTCCACAACCTTGTTGGTGCCGGAGATTCAGAAGGCTCCATGAATGCCGCAAACATTCTGAAACCTGCTCTCTCAAGAGGGGAAGTGCAGGTGATAGGTGCAACAACATTCGGTGAATACAGAAAATATATCGAAAAGGACAGCGCTCTTGAAAGACGTTTCCAGCCGGTTACAGTCAGTGAACCTACAATAGAGGAAACCTTAAATATCCTCAAAGGTATCAAGGAACATTATGAAGAATTCCACAGAGTAAAGATAACTGACGAGCTTCTCAGAACTTGTGCGGTTCTTTCGGAAAGATATATTAATGACAGATTCCTTCCTGACAAGGCAATAGATCTTCTTGATGAAGGCTGTGCATGTACAGCAATTGAAAGTAAAGCTCTTGAAAAATACGACCGGCTTGTTTCTGCTCTTGAGGAACTTGAGAGACAGGAAAGTGAGATAGAAGAGTCAGATGAGCCTGATTTTGAAGAACTTGCTTCTGTAAAGGGCGAGATAATCAGGGCCAGAGAAGAACTCAGGGCAGCAGAGGAAGAAAAGAATAGTGTCTATGTAACTGAAGAAAATATTGCAAAGGTTATCGAACTCTGGACAGGAATTCCTGCAAACAAAATTGCAGAAACAGAATTCAGAAAGATAGCAGATCTTGAAGGAAACTTAAAGAAGAGAGTTATCGGTCAGGATGAAGCGATATCTGTTCTTTCAAAAGCTATAAAAAGAACAAGAGTTCAGCTTTCAAAACGCCGCAGACCTGCGTCATTTATTTTTGTAGGACCTACAGGCGTCGGTAAGACAGAACTTGTCAAGGTGCTTGCTGAAGAAATGTTTGATTCAACAGAACCTCTTATCAGACTTGATATGTCAGAATACATGGAGAAACATGCCGTATCCAAACTTATCGGTTCACCTCCGGGATATGTTGGCTATGATGAGGCTGGTCAGCTTACAGAAAAGGTGAGAAGAAAACCATACTCAGTAATTCTTTTCGATGAGATAGAAAAAGCACATCCTGATGTTATGAATATACTTCTTCAGATCCTTGATGAAGGTAAACTTAATGACTCACAGGGAAGATCGGTAAACTTTGAAAATACTATCATCGCAATGACGTCCAACGCCGGTTCAACAGATAAGTCTACTGGTGTAGGATTTAACAAGACTGCTGAAGAAGTTTCAAAGGATAAGGCAATAAAAGGACTGAGAGAATTCTTAAGACCTGAGTTTATCAGCCGTATTGATGAGATTGTTGTCTTCGATCCTCTTTCAAAGGAAGCCTATGCAAAGATTGCTGGCCTTATGATAGACGAGATGAAGGAACCGCTTCTTGAAAAAGAAATTACTCTTACTTATGATGAAAAGGTTCTTGAGGTTGTTGCCGACAAGTCATATGATAAGAAATTCGGGGCAAGAGATATCAGAAAGGTTATACGCAAAGATGTTGAGGATAAGGTAGCCTCTGAGATCATAGAGCATCCTGATCAGAGAATAAAGCATCTTCATATCACAACAAGTGAAGATGGCAAAGATATTGTGGTAAAGATTGAGAAATAAAAGATATTTGTGTTTTAAATAAAATCAGGAAAAATTTATAGTGAACGGGAAATTCCTTCCCTTCACTATGAATTTAAAAAAAATAAAAAAAAATTCGAAAAAAGTATTGACATTTATATTTGGATGTAGTATAATAATAAAGCCGACGGAGAACGGCACTAAAAACAAAATAAAAATGCGGGTGTAGTTCAATGGTAGAATGTCAGCCTTCCAAGCTGAACACGTGGGTTCGATTCCCATCACCCGCTTCAACAGTCTTGTTGAGTTTGATTTCGTAAGAAATTAATATGCATCTTTAACTCAGCTGGATAGAGTAACTGCCTTCTAAGCAGTAAGCCGCTGGTTCGAGTCCAGCAAGGTGCATCTATGGTGGGTATAGCGTAGTTGGTTAACGCGTCAGATTGTGGTCCTGAAGACCGTGGGTTCGAATCCCACTATCCACCTTGATTTGATTGCCTCTGATTAGTTTCAGGGGCAATATTCGTTTATATTTAAAAACTTCCCTTTCTAATCCTGGAGGGAAGTTTTTTATTATTATTGATAAAATTAACAGTTTGTTCATATTTTAAATAGGACATATATGATATAATAATAATTATGTATACTAATAAAATTCAGAACAAAGGAAGTGTAAGAAAAATGTCACATTATAATTTTTCGAAGGTAACACCAGCAATTGAAAATTTTGCTGAAAAATGTATAAGCAGTCATAACATTGATCCTGAACTCTATGTTAAGTACGATGTAAAGAGAGGGCTTCGTGACCTCAATGGAAAGGGAGTTCTGGCAGGACTCACAGATATAAGTGAAGTATGTTCTTCAAAGATTGTAGACGGACAGTCTGTTCCATGTGACGGAAAACTTTTCTACAGGGGCATCGATGTCGAAGAACTGGTAGATGGATTTATCACAGAAAATCGTTTCGGGTTTGAAGAAGCAACATACCTTCTCCTCTTCGGAAGTCTCCCGCAAAAGGATGAACTTAGTGAACTAAAAAAGATCCTTGGCAGTTTCAGAACGCTTCCGACAACATTTGTACGTGATATAATCATGAAATCACCTGGAAACGATATGATGAATATCCTTGCAAGAAGTGTTCTTACACTTTATGCATATGATGATATGCCGGATGACACTTCAATTCCTAACGTATTAAGACAGTGTCTGGAGCTTATCTCACTTCTTCCGGTAATGGCTGTATATGCCTATCATTCGTATAACTACTACAAAAAAGGCGGAAGTCTTATAATACACAGACCTCGTCCGGAATTGTCAACTGCTGAAAATATTCTATATACTCTCAGAGACGATTCAAAGTATACAGCACTTGAAGCGAAGATTCTTGACCTTGCACTTGTGCTTCATGCGGAACATGGCGGCGGTAACAATTCAACCTTTACAACTCATGTTGTTTCATCCTCAGGCACAGATACTTACTCATCTGTAGCTGCATCTCTCGGATCTCTCAAGGGACCAAAGCATGGCGGTGCAAACATAAAAGTTGTACAGATGTTCGATGACCTTATGGCAAATATATCTGACTGGACTGATGAAAATGCTATAAGAGAGTATCTCATCGGACTTCTGGAAAAGAGAGGTTTTGACAAATCAGGGCTTATTTACGGTATGGGTCATGCAGTATATTCTATTTCAGATCCAAGAGCAAGGGTTCTCAAGAAGTTTGTAAAGGATCTTTCAGTTGAGAAGGGTATGGAAAAAGAATACGAACTGTATAAACTGGTTGAACGTCTGGCTCCGGAGGTAATCGGTGAGAAGAGAAAGATCTATAAGGGCGTAAGTGCAAATGTCGATTTTTACAGTGGCCTCATCTACAGGATGCTTGGCCTTCCTTCAGAGCTTTATACTCCGATTTTTGCGATTGCAAGAATATCCGGCTGGTCGGCACATCGTATCGAAGAACTTATAAATGCAAACAAGATTATTCGTCCTGCTTATAAGGCTGTTTCAGAAAGAGTACCTTATATAAAGATGGCAAACAGATAATTTTCAAAAACAACAACATTAAGGGCGAAAATGGAAATTTTCGCTCTTTTTTAGTTGATTTAGGTTAGTTTAAGTGGTTTTTAACAAAAATGAGTTTAACCTTTTATGAGTTATAATACTGATGTTGGTATTGAAACAGACAGGATTAGGTAGTATAATATATGTGTAGGGCTGTTTTTCTGGGGTTCGGAACAATAGAAGCGAAAAAGAAAGGTCGTGTACTATGAAAAAAGCAAAATTTAAGAGGATAGCTGCTGCATTATTAAGTGTATCGATGATAAGCAGTGTTTTTGTCAGCAGTTTTTCAGTAAATGCTGATGCCGGTGAAAAGCCACCTGAGGTTACAGAGGATGAAAGGGTATTTCCTGATCCGGATTCATTTAGTTATGATGATGTTGAGATAAACTTTGCTAAGGCTCTTCAGTATGTTTTGTATTTTTATGATGCCAACAAGTGCGGATATGATGTTGACGAAGACGGAAATCCGGGACTTAAGAATCTCGAATGGAGAGGTGACTGTCATGTAGAAGACTATAATATCCCTCTTAAACCTATGGCTCTGGAAGGTGCGGACGCAAAGTTTGGTACTAATCTTTCCCAGGAATTTATTGATGAGTACAAGGATATTCTTGATCCTGACGGAGACGGATTTATGGACTGCGGGGGCGGTATGCATGATGCCGGTGACCACGTAAAATTCGGGCTTCCTGGTTCGTACGCAGCTTCAACGGTAGGCTGGGGCTATTACGAATTCAGAGACGCATATGAAAAATCAGGTCAGCAGGAACACGTGGAAGATATTCTTCACTGGTTCAATGACTTTTATATGAAGGGAACATATCTTGACGAGGATGGAAAAGTTATTGCATTCTGTTATCAGGTAGGTGAGGGCAACAACGACCATAACTACTGGAACCCTCCTGAACTGCAGAGCTCGGATATGCTCCTTGATTTTGCAAGACCGGCATATTTTGCAACTGTAGATACTCCTGCTACTGATATGTGTGCGGGAACAGCTGCATCGCTTGCAATCAACTACCTTAATTTTAAGGATACAGAACCGGAGTATGCTAAGGAAAGTCTGGAAAAAGCCATTGCTCTCTATGAATTTGCAGTTGAAACCCATAAGGAAGATGAGGGAATGGCAGTTCTTAGCTTAGGATATGACGGTGGTTTCTATACATCAAGCTATGACTATGATGAACTTGCCTGGGCTGCAGTATGGCTCTATGAATGTACAGGTGATTATAAGTACATTGAAGATATTATCTCAGTTGATGAGTCAATTAAGGATGATATGGGACATGTTACATATACAGGTTACATAAAGAGAATCATCAAAACCACAGGCAGTACCTGGCAGAATATATGGGTACACTGCTGGGATACAGTATGGGGCGGAGTATTTGCAAAACTCGCACCTATAACCAATACAGCCCGTGACTGGTATATATTCAGGTGGAATCTTGAATACTGGTCCGGTATTGAACATATGTATCCGGGCGGAATGGCAGATGAACTCTGGAATCTTCCGTATGAATACACAACGGAGATTGATGAGAAGGACACAACATTCCTTGCCAAGACTCCTGAAGGATATTCAATGCTTAACGAATATGGCTCATGCCGATACAATCCAGCTGCTGGTCTCTGTGCTCTTGTTTACAGAAAAACTACAGCTGAAAGAGGGGAAGAAGACGCAAGGTTTGCTGACTGGGCAGAAGGTCAGATGGAATATGTTCTCGGTAAGAATCCGATGAACCGTCCGTATATCGTTGGTTATTCACCTACAGCAGCCTCACATCCTCATCATCGTGCAGCTCATGGTTCATCAACACTTAGCATGGATGATCCTGTTGATCAGACACATGTTCTCTGGGGTGCTCTCGTAGGTGGTCCTGACGCAACAGACTGGCACAGAGATATTACCAAGGACTATATTTATAACGAAGTTGCCGTTGACTATAATGCCGGCGTAACAGGATGTCTTGCCGGACTCTACGAATACTACGCTACAGAAGATATGGTTCCGGAGGAGAACTTCCCGCCTAAGGAAGAACCTGCACAGGAATTCTGGCTTGAAGCTCTTGTTAATCAGGAAAATAAAGAAAGAACACAGTATACTGTTCGTATCCACGCTGATACTTCACAGCCACCAAGATATATTGACAGTCTTAAGGCAAGATATTATTTTGATATAAGTGAACTTGTTGCAGCAGGACAGTCAACAGATGACATAAAGGTTGAAGTTTACTATGACAAGGTTGCAGCAAACTCAAACATGGAAAAACAGGTAAAAGTATCTGATCCGATTCAGGCTGAAGGAAATGTCTATTACGTAGAAATGGACTGGGCAGGAATTCCTTTCAGAGGTGCTATGGAACTTCAGCTTGGCATTATAGTAGGTCAGGATGCAAATTATAATGCAAACTGGGATCCTACAAATGACTACAGCCGTGAGGGACTCGAAATTAGCGACGAATATGGTCCGACACAGAATATTCCTCTTTACCTTGGAAATAAGCTGGTTTACGGCAAACCTCCTGTTGAAGATTCAGACAACAATACACCGGCAACAACTACTGCAGTTACAACATCCAGACCGTCAAAACTGATTTACGGTGACGTTAATCTTGACGGCGAAGTTGATCTGACAGACCTTTCAGTATTAAGTCTTCACCTCCTGGGTGAAAGTAAGCTTACAGGCGATGCACTCAAAACGGCTGATACAGAATATGACTCCAAGATAGATGTTGCAGATATGAGTAAGCTTAAACAGTTTGTTTCAAAGAAGATATCATACCTTGGTCCAAAAAAATAAAATAATTAATATTATGAGTTATCCTCACGCTGAGGATAACTCATTTTGAAAGAAAGGGTAGAATATGAAAAAATTTAACCGTATTACAGCACTTATTCTGAGTATGTCAATGACAGCAGGAATGACATTGCAGTCAGTAAGTGCTTCTGCCGGTGAGGATCCGCCGCCGATAACTGATATGACATTTCCTGATCCGGATTCATTCAGCTATGATGATGTTGAAGTTAATTTTGCAAAAGCTCTTCAGTACACACTTACTTTCTATGATGCAAACAAGTGTGGTGCAGGAATTACTGACGGATTTCTTGAGTGGAGAGGTGACTGTCATGTAGAAGACTATAAGATTCCACTTCAGCCTCTTGAGATTGTAAATGAACAGAAACATATGTACATCGGTACAGATCTTACACAGGAATTTATTGATGAATACAGAGATATACTTGATCCGGACGGTGACGGATTTGTTGATCTTGGCGGAGGTATGCACGATGCCGGAGACCATGTAAAGTTCGGACTGCCTGGTTCATATGCAGCTTCAACAGTAGGCTGGGGCTATTATGAGTTCAGAGATGCATATATTGAAACTGAACAGCAGGAACACGTTGAGGATATTCTCCGCTGGTTCAATGATTTCTATATGAAGGCAACCTTCCTTGATGAGGACGGAAAGGTTATTGCATACTGCTATCAGGTTGCTGAAGGTGACAATGACCATAACTACTGGAATCCTCCGGAGCTTCAGGATATGGATCACTTCGATGATTTTGCAAGACCGGCATATTTTGCAACAGCAGATGTTCCGGCCTCCGACTGTGCCGCAGGTGCTGCAGCTTCACTTGCCATCAATTATCTTAATTTTAAGGATACTGATCCGGAGTATGCTGAAAAATCCCTTAAAACAGCACTTGCTCTTTACGATTTTGCGGTTGAGACCCACAAATACATTGATAGTTTTGATGAAGAATACAGTGACAAGGAGAGCCTTGGATACGGCAGCAGCTTTTATGATTCAAGCTATGCCTGGGATGAACTTTCATGGGCTGCAGTATGGCTCTACGAGTGTACAGGTAACTATGACTATATTGATTCGATAATCAGTCTCTCGGATACTCCGAATGCTGACGGTTCATATGACTACACAGGCTATATGAAACGTATCATCAGAAATACGGGCAATATATGGCAGAATATCTGGGTGCACTGCTGGGATACAGTATGGGGCGGCGTATTTGCAAAGCTTGCACCTATTACCAATACAGCGCGTGACTGGTACATATTCAGATGGAATCTTGAGTTCTGGTCAGGACTTCCGCATGCTGACCCGGGTGCGCTTGCAGACCATCTGTGGGAGACAGAATACAAGTATACTGGTCAGATAAGCAATGATACTGACAGACTGTCAGCTTCACCGGCCGGTTTCTCAGTACTTAATCCTTACGGCTCCGCACGTTACAA
This sequence comes from Oscillospiraceae bacterium, assembly GCA_016296165.1. Taxonomy (GTDB): domain Bacteria; phylum Bacillota; class Clostridia; order Oscillospirales; family Ruminococcaceae; genus HUN007. The sequence goes on from JAEDJV010000001.1 coordinate 18,595, forward strand.
TACTGCAGCACAGCTCTGTGCTCTTGTTTACCAGAAGGAAACAGCTGCGAGAGGTGAGGAGGATTCACAGTTTTCTGAATGGGCAAAGAGCCAGATGGAATACATCATGGGTAAAAACCCTATGAACAGATGCTATATCGTAGGTTATGCTGAGAATTCAGCCTCACATCCTCACCACAGAGCCTCACATGCTTCAACAACACTTAGCATGGATGATCCTGTCGATCAGACCCACGTTCTATGGGGAGCCCTTGTCGGCGGCCCTGATGCGGGTGACTGGCACAGAGATATTACTGCCGACTTTGTTTATAACGAAGTTGCAGTTGACTACAATGCAGCGGCAGTAGGTGCAGCGGCAGGACTTTACTATTATTTCGGGACACCTGACATGAAACCGGAAGCTGATTTTCCTCCAAAGGAAGAGCCAAAGCAGTCATTCTTTGTTGAGGCGCTTATTAATCAGGAAAACAAGGAAAGAACACAGTTTACTGTAAGAGTAACAAGTGCACAGACACAGCCACCGGCATATCTTAACGGATTTAAGGCAAGATATTACTTCAATATCAGTGAACTTCTTGAACAGGGTCAGTCTATCGAAGATGTAACTTTTGAGATATACTATGACCAGATTGAATCAGATACAAAAGGTGCATACAAATCAAATGTAACAGGTCCGTTTAAGGTTGATGATGAAAATTATTATATCGAAATGGACTGGGGCGATTACAAATTCTTTGGAACAAGAGACATTCAGCTTGGTCTTATAGCTGCACAGGACAGTGAATTTAAGAGTAACTGGGATCCGACAAATGACTATAGCCGTGAAGGTCTGGTAAAGAGCGATTTCTTCGGTGAGACAGTTAAGATTCCTCTTTATTATAATGGCAGGCTTGTTTACGGCAATCCGATGGACGGCGATAATACAAATCCTCCGGCTGATACTGAGCCTCCTGCAACAGACAAGGTTGTTTACGGAGATATAGATCTCAGCGGGGAGGTTGACCTGACAGATCTTTCAGTTTTAAGTCTCTATGTTCTCGGCGAGACTGAACTTAAACCAGAGCAGCTGAAAAATGCAGACGTAGATGGTAACGGAGAAATTAAAGTAACGGATATTGCTACTCTCAAACAGTATGTTTCCAAGAAGATAAACTCACTTGGACCAAAAAAATAATATAAAAATACCGCAGATTTTCAAGGATCTGCGGTTTTTTATATTAAATCACTTAATTTTTAATATGTATAATATATTATTTTTGTAACCTTGACAGTCAATAGTATTTTTGCTATAATTTTTAATGAGGTTTTGTGCGTATTTATAGTGATTTATAAAAACTAAACTGATTATAGTACGAACAGAGGTGAAATTTATTGTTCTGCGTGCTAAAAAAATCTATTAAAGGGATTGCCGCTGTTACGTCAGTGACTATGTGTATGTCTGTATTTTTCCGTAACTTGCCTTTGCCTGCGTGTGCAGCTGAGGATACAAATTCTGCTTCAGGCAGCCAGACTGAGATTCTTTATACGAAACAGATTTCATATGGAGATTATTTTGACGAATATATATCCGTACCTTTTGCTGAAGAAGAAGTAGTGATCAGGGGGACTGACTACTTTAAGGCGGAAGACGGGGATTTTTATACAGGTTCCTATGGCAGCGAGGATGATGTAATAAAAAAAGATGTCCTTATCTGGAATTCAGAAACGGGTAAGCTTGCATATAGAGTAAATGTTCCTGAGTCAGCTGTTTACAATCTGGCTTTTTCGTATTGTCCTGTTGGATCAGCTGTTACAGCATCAGAATTTTCACTTTCGATTGACGGTGAATGTCCGTATGATACTGCCTCAAGGCTGGTACTTAACAGGATATGGATGAACGAAAAGGCAATCACCGAGAATAGTCGTGGAAATCAGATAAGACCATCACAGGTACAGTACAGCAAATGGCTTGAGTCGGATATCATGGATACAGATGGCCTTTTTAATGATCCGCTTATATTTTATCTGGAAAAGGGTATCCATGAGTTTACTTTTGAAGCCTCCAGAGCGTATATTGCAATCGAATACTTCAAACTTTATCATCAGGAAAAAGCACCGGCTTACAGAGAATATAAACCTGATGATTCCATACTGAATGAAACAGAATCAACTCTTATAAGAATTGAAGGAGAAAATGCACTTTTTAAGTCGGATTCCACTTTATATCCTACTTCAGACAACTCGAGCTATCTTGTTTCTCCTGCAAAACCCGGAAAACTTGTTTACAATACTATAGGCGATAACAACTGGAAAAAAGCTTTTCAGTCAGTAACCTGGGAGATACCGTCTTCAGAGATAAAAACTGACGGGTGGTATAAATTAGGCATAAAGGCAAGACAGCGGTACATGCGTGGTTTTAATTCAAGCAGACGTATTCGGATAGACGGGAAGGTGCCTTGTCTCGAATTTAATGATGTAAAATTTCCATATGGTACCGGGTGGAGTCTGGTTTCTCCGGAAACGGCAAACGGGGAAACGGTGTACGTATATCTCAAAGCCGGAGAAGACCATACTGTTACAATGGAAGCGATTCCGGGTGATATAGGTGCGGCAATGAGACGTCTGGAACCGCTGGTCCTTGAACTTAATGAATATTACAGACGGATACTTATGATTACAGGTCCGTCTCCTGACAAGTATACTGATTATAATGTTGACAGGTCATATCCGGAACTGGTTGATGATTTTAAAAGAATATCAGGTGAACTTAAGGAACTGAAAAAATATATAGAGGATATGTCAGGCAGCTCCGGTTCAGAGGCGGCAGGCATAGAACGAATGTATGTCATTCTTGACAAGTGTACGGATAAACCGGCAAGGATACCGTCATATCTTTCTCAGCTCAAGGACAATATAGCAGCAATATCCTCATGGATGCGTGATTATAAGGATCAGCCTCTTGAAGTGGATTACATAGAGATTGCTTCCGTTGATATGGAGTTTTCTTCTGTTAAGGAGAGTTTCTGGAAATCTGCCGGTTTCGGATTTCGTTCCTTTTTCGCATCGTTTTTTGAAGACTACAGTATTATATCAGGCGAGAGTGAAAAAAATTCTCTTAACGTCTGGATAAATCTTGGACGTGATCAGGCTCTTGCGGTAAAAGAACTTACAGAATCAGATTTCATCCCGGAACATGATATACCGGTAAATCTTAATATAGTTCAGGGTGGTGTTGTAGAAGCTGCACTTGCCGGAAAAGGACCGGATATTGCCCTTTTTCTTGGCGGTGAGTTTCCGGTAAATCTTGCTGCCAGAGGATTGCTTGAGGATATGAGCGTAATGGATGGTTTTTCCGACATTAAAAAAAACTTTCATGATGAAGCCACAGTTCAGTACAGTTATAACGGCGGAGTTTACGGAATGCCTCTTGAACAGTCATTTCCGGTAATGTTTTACCGAAAGGATATTCTTGCAGAACTTGGGATAAATACTCTTCCGGAAACCTGGGATGAACTCACAGACATTCTCCCCGTACTTCAGAGAAATCACATGTATGCTGGTCTGGTACTTCCGCCGTCAAATATTTCTCCAAGTACCGAACCGGGGCATACTTTTGCTCTCCTTATGCTGCAAAACGGACAGGGATATTATAATTCTGATATGACAGCAACAAGTTTTGACAGCATAGAGGCTGTTCATGCATTTGAAAAATGGACGGATTTTTACACCAGGTACAAGTTTGAACAGGTATATGATCCGTTTAGCAGATTCAGAGACGGAACATATCCGATAGTTATTCAGAACTATACTTTTTTTAATCAACTTAAGACGGCTTCTCCGGAGCTCAACGGATTGTGGGATTTTACACTGGTACCCGGAACAGTACAGCAGGATGGGAATGTATCTCATGCAGTCAATTCCGGTGGCAGCGGAGCAGTTATTTTTAGCAGTACAGAAGATAAAAACGCCGCCTGGGAGTTTGTAAAATGGTTTTCATCTACCCGGATTCAGACAGAGTATGGAACCCTGATAGAGGGACTTCTCGGAACAATGGGAAGATATGCGTCAGCTAATCCGGAAACTCTTGAATCTCTCTCATGGACAAGTGCTGAAACAGAAAAAATACTTTCTCAGTGGAGTGAACTAAAAGAAATCCCTGTTATTCCGGCTTCATACGCTGTAACACGAAATATAATGACGGCATTCAGAGAAACGGTCAATGATCATGCAAATCCACGCGATACAATAATGTGGTATAACAGGAATATTAACTCTGAAATAACAAGAAAGCGTCAGGATCTCGGGCTAAACTGACAGGAAAGGAGGCGTTCGGTTTGAAGAGGAAAGCACAGGAGAAAAAAACGAAAAAAATAATGACAAGTGAGTCTAAGGAATGCTGGCTGATGCTTGCACCATTTCTTGTGCTTTTTGTTGTATTTACTATTATTCCGGTTATAATTTCACTGCCGGTAGGTTTTACAGACTTTGATATGGTAAACAAACCTAAGTTTACAGGCCTTTCAAACTACAAGACGCTTTTCCTTTCAGACAGAACTTTTATACATTCTATTCGTGTAACTCTTGTATTTGCACTTTTTTCAGGGCCGGTAAGCTATGTTCTCTGTTTTTTGCTTGCATGGCTGATAAATGAACTTCCTTCAAAGTTCAAAACTATATTCACCCTTATTTTCTACGCTCCGTCAATGGCAAATGTTTATACGGTCTGGCAGCTTATTTTCAGCGGTGATCAGTATGGATATATTAATTCATTTCTTCTGAATCTCGGACTTATAACACAGGCAAAGCAGTGGCTGACCGATTCAAGATATATACTTTTTGTGGTTATCATCGTACAGCTATGGATAAGTCTGGGCGCTGGTTTCCTGGCACTCAGGGCAGGATTTCAGAATATAGACAGAAGTCTCTATGAGGCCGGAGCGATTGAGGGAATAAAAAACAGATGGCAGGAGCTTATCTACATAACAATTCCTTCTATGAAACCGCAGATGCTGTTTGCGGCTGTTATGCAGATAGTAGCTGCATTCACAGCTGATATTACAGGCAGAATGCTGGTAGGCTTTCCAAGTACGGATTATGCAGCACATACGATAATGACTCATGCTTATGATTACGGATGGGTAAGGTACGAGATGGGTTATTCCTCTGCTATATGTACGATACTTTTTGTGATAATGTATATTGCAAATAAAATAATCACAAAATTTCTTGCAAAGGAGGACTAGCGTGAATAAAGAAAAAACTCTTAAAGCTACCTCCGGCAGAGCAGGAAAAAAGCATGGCGGGACAGTTGCCATATTTTTGTTTCTTTTTGTTCTTGGAGCATTTATGGCGCTTCCTGTTTATCTGGCTGTAGTAATGTCACTTAAGCCATCACAGGAATGGTTTATTTTTCCTCCTAAACTCTATGCCATGGATCCGACACTTGATAATTTTCGCGATATGTTCAGGGAAACGGGAAAACTATGGGTTCCGTTTTCGCGATATGTGGCAAACAGCGTTATAGTAACAGTATCAGTTACAGTAGCTCAGTGTTTTACAGCTTCTATGACAGCTTTTGTTCTTGCAAAGGGGAAATTTAAAGGGAGCAGGCTGCTTAATTCCATAATAGTAATCTCTCTTTTGTATCAGAGTAATGTTATATATATTGTTCAGTATATGGTTATTGCAAAACTTGGTATGATTGATACATATCTTGCACTTATACTGCCTAATATAGCAGCACCTATGAGTGTGTTCCTTATGAGACAGTCAATAAGCCAGATACCTGATTCAATGATTGAAGCTGCTAAGGTTGACGGTGCCGGTATGTTTCAAATCTGCTGGCAGATAGTAATGCCGAATCAGAAACCGGCACTTATGACTCTGATTATTTTTGCTTTTCAGGCTGCATGGAATATACAGTCAGGTACTCTTGTATTTGACGAATCACTCAAGACTCTTCCGGCAGCGGTTTCTCAGGCAGCGGCCGCCGGAATATCAAAGCAGGGTGTTGCGATGGCAGCGGCAGTATTTATGCTGGTGCCGCCTGTTGTTGTTTTTATGGCAGCGCAGAAGAATGTTATAGAAACTATGGCACATTCCGGTATAAAAGATTAAAAATACTTCAGAAAGGGTGATACCGATGCAGAAATATAAAAAAATAATTTCATTTATTTCAGCATTTTTTATGCTTTCGTCTGCGTCGGGAGTATCAGCAGCTGAAACGTATGATGTTTATAATTATGACCGCTGGGGAGATGCAATTCCTTCTCAGCCCGGATATACCGCTGTAAAAAGCATATCCGGAAAAGATATCGGAGTATCAGATTTTTCAGGGATTTCAGATATATTCAGGGCGGAAGATGGTTCTTTTTATATTGCAGATAGCGGAAATAACCGTATTATTGCGGTGAACAGTGATTTTACAGATAAAAAGAAAGTATATGAAAATTTTGATTATAACGGAAAAATACTCACCTTAAATAATCCGAAGAGTGTTTTTGTATCTGATGATATGATATATATTGCGGATACGGATAATTCACGTATTATAAGATGTGATTCTGACGGTAAAGCAGATCTTATAATAGAAAAGCCTGATTCTGAACTGTATAAAGCAGTTACTTTCCTTCCGAAAAAGGTTCTTGCTGACAAGACCGGATATATCTATGCTGTGGTTGACAATATAACAAGCGGTTCGGTTATGTTTAAAAATGATGGTGAATTCAGCGGATTTTTCGGTGCGAACAGGGTGGAGCAGACAAGTGAGGTTATAAAAAATTATTTCTGGAAACTCTTAGCAAATGAAACTATGAGAAAGTACATGACAAATTCTGTTCCGGCCGCAATAACGAGTTTTGATACGGATACAGACGGATTTATATATACCTGTAACAATTCGCTTACAAAGGATGTTGATGCCGTCAAAAAGGTAAACGCTGCAGGATACAATCTTTTTGCAGACCTTAATGTGGATTTTGGAGATCGTCCTTCAGCTGATTACAGCAATTATCCGCAGAATTCGTTTGTGGATATCGATATTAGTCCTGACGGCATGATAAACTGCCTGGATTATACAAACGGAAGAATTTTTCAGTATGATGAAGACTGTAATCTGCTGTTTATTTTCGGAGGAAAAGGATATCAGCTGGGTACGTTTAAACAGGTTTCGGCTATTGAGTCAACGGAAGCGAACGTATATGTTGCTGATTCTCAGAAAAATACCATTACTGTGTTTTCGGAAACTGTTTTCGGGGAACTGGTTCATAAGGCAACTGTTCTCTATAATGACGGATATTATGAAGAAGCACTTGAACCATGGTTTGAAGTGCTGGGGAGAGACGGAAACTACAGACGGGCATTTGTCGGAATATCAAGTGCATATATAAATCAGGGCAGATACAGAGATGCTATGAAATATGCAAAGCTTGCGGATTCACAGTGGCTTTACAATAAGGCGTTTGAAGGAGCTCGTGAAGAGTATATAAATAAAAATCTTTCCTTTATAGTTGCAGTTGTAATCATTATTGCTGCAGGAGCTTTTTTATTGAGATACAGAAAAAAACATGGTTTACATATCAGACAAACGCCTGATGGAATAAAAGGAGATGATGTAAAATGATGGACCTTTCTGAAAAACAGTGGGTAAAACATGCAGTTTTTCATCCTTTTGAGGGATTTGAAGATATGAGATGGAAAAAATCAGGATCCCTGAAAATATCATTTATCATTGTTGCTCTTTTTTTTATCGGAACTGTCTGTCAGGATCGTCTGTATGCATTTCATTTCTGGAATTCGTATGATAAAATTTTCAATATTGTTCCGTATATCGTGAAAAGTATCGTTGTGTTTGCAGCGTGGGTAATTGGTAACTGGGCCGTATGCACACTCTTAAACGGTGAAGGAACATTAAAGAGAATCTGTATTTACAGTTCCTATTCTTTGATTCCATATGTTTCTTCTCTGTATATTACGACTTTTTTATCGCATTTTCTTATAACTGATGAGGGCGTTTTTCTGTTCTGTATTCATTATGCCGGATTACTGTGGTCGGCATTGCTGATGTTCAATGCAGTAAAATCAGTCCATCAGTATTCGGTTCCCAAAACAGCAGCAGCGATAATTCTTACAGTTATAGCTATGCTGATAATGATGTTTCTTCTGGTACTTGTGATGTCTCTCTTTCAGAAAGTCGGACTGTTCATTTATTCTGTATATACTGAACTGCAGTACAGATTCAGAGTGTGAAGGCGGTGAAGAGTATGAGAATAAAAAGATTTGCTGCAGGTATAACTGCTGCGGCACTTTTCCTCCCTGTGTGCTGTTCATGGGCTGAAGAAACAGATGAGGCTGCTGTACAGGATATTTCTGAAGCAGATACTGAAAATGAAGAATCAAAAGATGATGAAGAATCAAAAGATGATGAAGAATACATATTACGTAGTGAAGAAGAAGTTCTTAAGACTATGAAAAAGGCTTGTGAAAATGAATTTCTAAGACTGTTGTATTCAGAGGAAGAAGATCTTATTGCTCTTGAAAACCGCAAAAACGGCTACATATGGTGGTCTTCCCCGATAAATGCTGAAGCTGATGAAAGTGCCAGGGGAACAATAAAAAAGGAACTGGCATCTTCGCTCATAATTGTTTACGGTCAGCCTGACGACAGAACCACGTCAACAATGAGGTCCGCCAGAAACGGAAGAATGCAGTACAAAGTTTATGGAGACACCCTTGAGGTAACATACAGATTTCCTTCTGCCGGATTCAAAATTCCTGTAAAATATACCTTAAACGATGATTCTCTCAGTGCCAGAATAGATACTTCTGAGATAGAAGAAACTAAAAAAAATGGGAAAGACAGTATGATTTTACTGGAAATCTCTGTTCTTCCGAATATTACAGATGCCTCCGATACAGAAAAGGGTTATTATATTGTTCCGGACGGAAGCGGCGCTGTTATTAATTTTAATAACGGAAAAACAGATTCGCATGTTTACTCTTCAATGGTGTACGGAGACGATGTAACTGCAGTATCGCTTACAAGTCCGGCTGTTACAGAACAGGTATATCTGCCTCTGTATGCCTCTGTACTGGAAAACGGAAACGGCATGCTCTCCGTTATACATAAGGGGGATGCGAACGCAAGACTTCAGGCTGCAGTAAGCGGACTTTCAAAGAGCCGATACAATACATGCTGTTCGAGATTTTTAGTCAGAAGTACGGATACATATTATATGAACGGGGAGCCTCTTACTGTGTTTGAAAAGGGAGACATATGTACTCCGGAACTTGAAATGAAGTTTTTCCCTATGTATAAAAAAGGACTTGATTTTACTGATGCAGCGGCAGTTTACAGAGATTATCTGATAGCTGAAAATGGTGTGAAGAAAAAAGAATCAGATATCTCGCTATGTATTAATCTGTACGGCGGAGTTCTGAAAAAAGAACCTGTGCTTGGTGTTCCGGTAACCAGAAAAAAGGCGGTTACTACATTTGATCAGGCTCAGACTATAGTTTCGGAACTTATTGAAAGTGGTGCGGAAAATATAAAAGTGACACTCGATAACTGGACTGATGACGGAATTTCCGGTAAAACTGATTCATCTTCAAAACCTTCTTCTGTACTGGGCTCGGCTAAGGAATATAAAAATATGAAAAAATATTTTTCCGACAATGAAGTTCTGTTTTATCCTGTTTCAGAAAATATTACTTTCAGAAGCGGGAACGGATTCTGGGAATTTACAGATACAGCACTAAGAACATCCGGACAGTATGCCAGACGGATTTTCTATAGTCCGGCATACGGAACACAGGACGGAACGCGAAAGCCGGTATCACTACTGTCACCGGCGTTGTTTGGGGAAATTTTCGGTAAACTTTCAAAGGGAGAGTTTGAAGGAATATGTACCGGGGACATGACCTCTGTTCTTTACGGAAGTTATGGAAAAGAAAAGAATACCAGAAACGATGCAATGGAAAGTATTATGGAAGGACTGAACCTTTGTTGTGATGAGGGTATTTCTATATTTTCAAATAAGGCAAATGCATATGTTCTGGGATATACTGACCATGTCTCCGGGATTCCGGTGACTTCCGGAAAGTTTGATATATTTGACAGGGATATCCCGTTTTATCAGGCAGTTCTTCATGGGATTATGCCATATTCTACCGCAGCAGTAAACGGAGATACGGATCCGGAAAATCTTATTCTCATGGCTGCCGCTTCAGGAAGCGGACTCGGTTTTGATATGGTATATGAAGATGTTAGCGAACTTAAGGATACCGAATACAATAAACTTTTTTATGCAGGATACAGTTACTGGACTGATACTGCCGCAACCGGCAGCAAATTTGTAAGAGATGTGCTTTCAGGACTTGAGGACGATTATATTACAGGATATAGTCAGGAAGGCGGGCTTATCAGAACTGTTTACTCTGACGGAACGGAGATAATTACTGATCTTGTTAAGAAAAGTGTTTTAAGGGATGGTAAAGAATTTTTACTGGAAGAATACATATGCGGATAATTTTTTCAAACTAACAGAAGGAGTACATCAGACTGATGAAGAAGAAAAAATTCAGACTTTCGTATGAAAAACAGAAAAGACTTTACGGTTACGGATTTTTAAGTCTGTGGCTTGTCGGAACTTTGCTGTTTTTCATTGTTCCTCTTGCAGAATCATTTCTATATTCATTTCAGAATGTAAATCCGCAGTCCGGCGGAATGAAGGGCGACTGGGTAGGTTTTAATAATTATTCTGCAGCATTTACAAAGGATCCGTATTTTAGAACATATCTGGTGGATGCTTTGTGGGAAATGGTTCGTACAACACCGATTATACTCGTTTTTTCGCTTTTCTCTGCAGTACTGATTAATCAGAAGTTTAAGGGCAGAGCACTTGTAAGAGCGATATTTTTCCTTCCTGTAATTGTCGCTTCAGGGCCGGTTTATTCTGTAATAACAGGTGATATGAATACCAGTGGTACGAGTGGAGCAGAGCAGTTTTCTACAGTGTTTGAAACAGATATGGTCACAGAACTGCTTGAGTTTACAGGCATATATGGTCTTAATCAGACGCTTACAGAAAATATTAAACTTGCTATAGATAGCATATTTGCGATCGTCTGGAAATCTGGAATACAGATACTGATTTTTCTGGCGGCACTTCAGAACATTCCCTCTTCAGCAAGAGAAGCAGCTCAGATAGAAGGTGCTACAGCCTGGGAGTATTTCTGGAAAATAACCTTTCCCTATGTAAGTCCTATGATAATTGCCAACCTTATTTTTACGGTCATTGATACGTTTACTGATTCAGGAAACAAAGTAATGATGCGTATTATAGCGATGCAGAGCGACTGGAAATACGGTGTGGCAGCAGCTATGGTGTGGTCATATTTTGCTGTAGTAATGATTATTGTCGGTATACTTTTCCTCATAGTCAACAGATATGTCTATTATGAAAATGACTAAAACATATTACTATAAAAACAACGAAAGGTACCTGTTATGAAAAACAAGGAAACCATAAGAGCTGAAAAGAAAAAACGGAAAGAACATCGTAAACTCATGACAAAAGAACAGGTCTCGTATGTAAAACGAAAAAAAGCAGTTGATATTGTCTGGCGTGTATTCAGATTTTTTATAATATTCGGACTGTGTTTTGTCATTCTCTATCCGATTGTGTTTATGATAAGCTGTGCTTTCAGAGAGAGAGCAGATATGAATGACCCTACAGTAATGTGGATTCCGAGACACTTTACATTTGATGTAATAAAGGAAACAGCGGAGGCGATTAAACTTCCTGAAACACTTGTCAGTACACTTCTTATAAATATCGGGTGTTCTCTGGTTCAGGTAATAACTACTGCTTTAACCGGATACGGATTTGCGCGTTTTCAGTTTAAAGGAAAGAATTTATTGTTTGGCATAGTGATTCTTATGATACTTGTACCGCCTCAGATAATCCTTCTTCCGCAGTATGATCTGTTTAAGACGCTTGGAATGATAAATACCGCATGGACCATGTATCTTCCAGCAATGACTGCAAATGGTCTGAGATCGGGGATAATGATACTTATATTCAGACAGTTCTTCCGAGGTCTTCCAAAGGAACTTGAGGATGCTGCATATCTTGACGGATGCGGGCCTTTAAGAACTTTTGCTGTAATAATGGTTCCAAATGCACTCTCTTCTTTTCTTACAGTATTTCTGTTTTCAGTTGTGTGGTACTGGAATGATTACTATGTATGTAATTCATTTTTCAGTACAAACCAGACACTTGCTCTGATGATTAAAAATATACAGGCAGTTCTGAATGCTTCGCTGTTCAGTGACAGCAGTATGCATGTTTCCACAAGAGAATTCGTGGTATGGACACAGGCTGCGTGTCTGATTTCAATCTCGCCAATGCTTGTTATGTATGCGTTCCTGCAGAAATATTTTACAGAGGGAATAGAACGCTCTGGACTTGTGGGATGACCTTTTATGTTATCTATTATTACCATAACAATAGACTGTTTGCTGTGAAACTCACCAAAAATTTTGAAAAAAGGTTTACAAATAAAAGTTATTATGCTAATATATATACATATTTTTAAGCAATATCAGGGAGAATTTTAAATTTATGAAAGCGGGGAGTATTATGGTGAGAAAGATAATGATTGCAGTTTCAGTTGTTTTTGGTCTGCTTACGTTTCTGGCAGTAGCTTTTGCAGAAAGGGAAGGAAGTTCATTTGATATCGGTTATACATGTATTCCTGCTCTTCTTTGCATTATGTCAGCAATTGCAGCAGACAACAGCGAAGAACAAAAACTCGATATGGATGAGGCTGAGACTGACGCAGCTGTATTTTAACTTTTTATGTATTTTTCATTAACAGATTTCACTGCAAACGCTTTATTTTAAGTGTTTGCAGTGTTTTTTATTTGCAGTTGTAAAAATCACCTGAAAATGATATAATATAAAATAAAACATTGAAAAGGATATTTATGAAAACACCGGTATATGATTATCTTGTGTCCTATACAAATAGCAAAATACTCCGCATGCACATGCCAGGACACAAAGGCAGACGTTTTGAAAACGAACTGTCTGAAATTTACAGGTTTGATATAACAGAGATTACAGGGGCAGGAAATCTTTTTGAAGATTCCGGAATAATTGCAGAGAGTGAGAAGAATGCTTCTGTACTTTTTGGGACCAAGGCTACTTTTTATTCTGTTCATGGTTCCACTTTGTGCATTCAGACTATGCTTGCACTGATGAAGTATGAAAACAGGACTGTTATTGCCGTAAGAAATTCACACAGAGCATTCCTTAGTGCGTGTACTCTGCTTGATATCGATCCGATATGGGTTTTCCCCGAATATACAGATACAATTATCTCCGGAAGAACCAGTCTTTCAGATGTTGAAAAAGTTTTAAGAGAGAATCCGCACGCCTGTCTCTATATTACATCACCGGATTATCTTGGTGCTATGGCAGATATAAAAAGTCTTGCGGAACTTTGTCATAATTATGGTGCGGTACTGCTTGTGGATAATGCTCATGGAGCGTGTCTTCCTTTTTACAGTAAAAATCTTCATCCGATTGCTCTTGGGGCTGATATTTGCTGTGATTCAGCTCACAAGATGCTTCCGGCACTTACAGGGGCTGCATATCTTCATGTTGCAAATGAGCGATATATTCCTCTTGTTAAGGAAATGATGCTTTTGTTTGCCTCAACAAGTCCGTCCTATCTGATAACCTGTTCGCTTGATCTGTGCAACAGGTATATAGATGAACACATAAGAGCAGATCTTGAAGCTTCAGAAAAATGCATTAAGGAACTTACCGACAGACTGTCAGAAAAATACTGTCTTGAATATCCGGCATTTGAAAGAGAGCCTTTGCATTTTACAGTAAACGCTTCAAAAAGCGGCGTCAGCGGAAGATACCTTGCGCAGAAACTGCGTGAAAACGGGACAGAATATGAATTTGCCGACGATACATACATAGTTATGCTGTTCTCCCCGGTTGACACAAAAGATACCTATATTAAGCTTACCCGGATACTCGAAGGCATAGAATTTGAAGCTGAGCCTTTACCGTATAAAAAGATTTATTTTCCAAAGCCGAAAAAAATCATGACTGTTCGTGAGGCAGCACTCTCTCCGCATGAAGAGATACCGATTGACTTTGCAGAAGGAAGAATCTGTGCCAGTATAAACGTTCCATGTCCTCCGGCAGTACCTGTTATAGTCAGCGGTGAGCTTATTTCACAGGAGGGTATAGCTGTTATGAAATCCTTTGGAATAAATACGATAAAAGTAGTAACTGAAAATCAGAAACGGAAATGATATATATGAAAATTTACGGAAATGATCTTGTAATCCAGACATTTCAGAATATGCTGAAAAATGACCATATGGCTCATTCTTTTCTTATATACGGGGAGAAGGGCCTTGGAAAAAAGACAATGGCAGATTATCTTGCCATGATGCTTGTATGTGAAAACGAAAATAAACCCTGTGGCATATGCCGGTATTGTAAAAATGCCGCCGCACATATACATCCTGATATCATCTATGCAGAACACAGCGGAAAGCTGGGCGGTTTTTCGGTTGATACGATAAGGAGTATCTGTGCAGATGTATATATTAAGCCTAACAATTCAGATACAAAGATTTATTTGTTTACAGATGCAGACAATATTACAGTTCAGGCACAGAACTCCTTACTGAAACTGATTGAAGAGCCGCCTCCGTATGCTTATTTTATCTTTACTGCAACTGACAGGAACATTATACTCGAAACAATTCGTTCAAGAATAATTTCACTTAGTGCATCAGAGGTAAGCAGGGAAACAGCTGTAAAAGCTCTGCAGGAAAAGGAAATTTCTGAAGAAGATGCCGGAAAGGCAGTATCAGTTTTTGGCGGTAATATTGGTCTTTGCCTCGAATATCTGCAGGATGGCGAACTTAAAAGTTCCGTTGATTTGACAAAAAAGATAACAGACTGTATAATAAACAGAGACGAATATGGACTTCTGAAAAATTTTACGGATGCCTCTGTTGATAAGAATCTTCTGAAAAGTGTACTTAAGATGACAGACAAGATTATCAGAGATGCACTGGCTGTAAAATATTCGGAAAACAGCATAGCCGGATGTTATGCTGACGGTGCACAGATTCTTTCCGGAAGCCTTACAGTAAATGCATGCGGCAGACTTCATGAGGCAATAGACAGAGCATATTCGCTTATCGATAAAAATATTAATATTAAGCTCATGGTTTCTTCACTTTGCGGAGAAATATCAACATGCAGACAGCTTTAAAAAATGAGGAATTTATTATGATAGAAATAGTTGGAATCAGATTTAAAAAAGTTGGAAAGATATATTATTTTGCCCCGGGAGAGATAAAGGCTAATGTCGGTGACAAGGCCATAGTCGAAACTTCACGCGGGGTGGAGTGCGGTGAAGTAGTTATTGCCAATCGTATGATTGAAGAATCTTCAATCAGTTCAGAATTAAAGGAAGTAATCAGAATAGCAACCCCTGAAGATCTTGAGATTGTTGAGAGAAACAGAAAAAGGCAGAAGGACGCTTTTGAAATCTGTCAGCAGAAGATAAAGAACAGAGGACTCGACATGAATCTTATTGATGTGGAGTTTACCTTTGACAATAACAAGATCCTGTTTTATTTTACAGCTGAAACGCGTGTTGATTTCAGAGAACTTGTAAAAGATCTGGCAGCTGTATTTAAAACAAGAATAGAACTCAGACAGATAGGCGTAAGAGATGAGGCAAAGATACTTGGAGGACTTGGTATCTGCGGAAGAGAGTTCTGCTGTAAGGGATGTATAGGCGAATTTCAGCCTGTGTCAATCAAGATGGCTAAGGAGCAGGGACTTTCTCTCAACCCTACAAAGATATCCGGAACCTGCGGCAGACTTATGTGCTGCTTAAAATACGAACAGAGCACATATGAAGAATTCCTTAAGATTACGCCTAAGGTAGGAGCTTATGTGCGCATGCCTAACAATACAAACGGTTATGTTGTGGAAGCAAATACTATTACCGGAAAGCTTAAGATTCGTCCTGAAAATGACACTGCTGTTCCGGTTATAATCGACAGAAGTGAAGTAACTATCATAAAGGATTCAGTTATCAGGGTAAACAAAGAGGAGATTCGTGCTCTTAAAGGGCTTGAAGAATGATAAAAATATTTTTTTAATTTACCCCTTGATTTTTTAATTCAATTGTATTATACTAGTAATTAGCACTCGAAGTATTAGAGTGCTAATTATTATTTTATATGGAGTGAATTAAAATGGAAACAAAACAGTTCAAAGCAGAATCCAAAAAACTTCTCGAGATGATGATCAACTCTATATATACTCATAAGGAAATATTCTTAAGAGAGCTGATCTCAAACGCCAGTGATGCAATTGATAAGCTTTACTTCAAATCACTTACTGATGACGGAGTAGGCATGAATAAAGACGACTTCGAGATACTTATCAATGTAGATAAGGATAGCAGAACTATTACAATTACTGATAACGGTATCGGCATGACAAGAGATGAACTTGAAAACAATCTCGGTACTATTGCCAAGAGTGGTTCACTTGATTTTAAGTCAAACAACAATCTTGGTGAGGATGTTGACATTATTGGTCAGTTTGGTGTAGGTTTCTACTCTGCGTTCATGGTTGCTGATCTTGTAACAGTAAGGAGTAAGGCTTACGGTTCAGAAAGTGCTTACGAATGGCAGTCAGAAGGTGTTGAGGGTTACACGATTGACGAATGTGATAAGGCAAAGGCAGGAACAGAGATAGTTCTTCACATCAAGGAGGATACTGAAGAAGAAAAGTACAGTGAATATCTTGAACAGTACAGACTTCAGTCCATTATCAGAAAGTACTCAGACTATATCAGATTCCCTGTTAAGATGGATGTTGAGCATGAACGTAAAAAAGAAGGAACAGAGGACGAATACGAAAAGTTTATCGAGAGGGAAACTATCAATAGTATGATTCCTATCTGGAAGAAGAACAAGAGCGAACTTAAGGATGAAGACTATAATAATTTCTATAAGGAAAAGTTCTTTGACTATAGTGAACCTCTTAAGCATGTTCATGTTAAGACAGAAGGTACAGCAACATATAACGCACTTCTCTATGTGCCTGCAAAAGCTCCTTATGACTATTACACAAGAGAATTTGAAAAGGGACTTCAGCTCTATTCAAACGGTGTTCTTATCATGGATAAGTGTGCTGATCTCCTCCCTGATTACTTTAGTTTTGTAAAGGGCCTTGTAGATTCAGAAGACCTTTCTCTTAACATTTCAAGAGAAATGCTTCAGCATGACAGACAGCTCAAGCTCATTGCAAAGAGCATAGAGAAAACCATAAAGAATGAACTTACTAAGATGCTTAAAAATGAACGTGAGAAGTACGAAGAGTTCTATAAAGCATTCGGACTACAGCTTAAGGCCGGTGTATATTCATCATACGGAATGAATAAGGATGTCCTTGTTGATCTTCTTATGTTCTGGTCATCAAACGAAGAAAAGCTTGTAACACTTGATGAATATGTATCCAGAATGAGAGAAGACCAGAAATTCATTTACTATGCATCAGGCGAAAGCATTCAGAGAATCAAGAACCTTCCGCAGACAGAGATGGTTAAGGAAAAAGGATATGAGATTCTTTATCTTACAGAAGGTGTGGATGAATTTGCAATTAAGATGCTTATGAACTATAAGGACAAGCAGTTCAAGTCCGTTTCTGCAGGTGATCTTGATATCGATACCCCTGAAGAAAAGGAAGAGATCAAGGCAAAGGAAGAAGAAAACAAGGAAATGTTCACATTCATGAAAGAATCTCTCGGCGATAAGGTTAAGGAAGTAAGACTCACCCAGAGACTAAAGTCACATCCTTTCTGTCTCACAAGTGATGGTGACCTTTCACTTGAGATGGAAAAAGTACTTAACGCTATGCCTACAGACAACAAGGTTAAGGCAGAGAAGGTTCTTGAGATTAATCCGGAACACGGAATATTCTCTAAGCTTCAGGACCTTTATGCAAATGATAAGGATAAGCTGAAAAAATATACTCAGCTTCTCTATACGCAGTCACTTCTTATTGAAGGCATATCAATAGAAAACCCTGTTGAATTCTCCAATATGGTATGTGAACTGATGGTTGAATAAAAAACAGGCCAAATATTATGAAAAATAAACCATAAAAATTAATAAAAAAGGGTAGAAAGATAAGTCATATACAAATTATTAGGTATATTGTTCAAAATAACTATAATTCAAGTTGGTTTTTCAACTGTTTTACCAATTGTTTTGATTAAAAATATATGATATAATCTTACCTATAGGATGAAAACACAATAAACCAAAAATTGTGTTTCAAATATTAAAAAATGAAAAAGGAGTTTTTGGAAATGAAAAAATCTGTTAAACGCATAGTTAGCTTTGTATCTGCAATTGCTATGTTATCTACAACTGCAATGGCAGTTTCTGCTGCTGAAGCAATTACAGTTGGCGAAGCAAACTCAATCTGTGTAAGTGGTGCTACTGACTTCACAAATGTTAAAGCTGATGTATTCGTAATTAAGTCTGCTACAGATAAGCTTGAAAGAGCTGCTCTTAACATTCTTAAGGAACAGTTTGGCACAAAGACAGCTGACAAGAACGCTATCATCAATGCTGCTTCAAAGATGAGTGAAAAAGAACTTAAGGCTGCTGTTGAATCAACAACAAAGGCTGTTGAAGCAAGCAAAGAACTTCAGGCTGCTATTACAGAAGCTGAAGAAGATATCAAGGTAGCTGTAGAAAAAGCAAAGGCTGCTAACGCTAATGCTGAAATCGTTGTAAGCACAGCTTATAACCCATTCGCTACACTTGCTAGCTCACCACTCGTTGATGCTGCTAAGGCTGCTGTTGATGTTTATGTTAAAAACATGAACACGAAGATTGAAACAATCGCTGCAGAAAATAAAATAAAGGTTGCT
Source organism: Oscillospiraceae bacterium (assembly GCA_016296165.1). Taxonomy (GTDB): domain Bacteria; phylum Bacillota; class Clostridia; order Oscillospirales; family Ruminococcaceae; genus HUN007. The sequence continues at coordinate 37,582 of JAEDJV010000001.1, forward strand.
GAAATAGAATCTCCTGTAGTTGAATTCAGCAAGAACGATGTTGCTGGTTCACTCAGCAATGCTGTTGCTGCTCAGTCAGTAGCTAAGAACGAAGCAATTGCAAAAGTTGAAGTTGTAGCTGAAAAGGCTCCAGAAGTTGCAATGTACGGTGACTTCAATGGCGACAGAGATATCAGAGCAGTTGACCTCGTAATCATGATTCAGGCTAACCTTGGAATGCTCGATAAGGCAAAATTTGAAGAAAAGGGTTATGACTGGAATGCTGGCGACCTCGACAGAGACGGTGAAAGCTTTGGTCTTACAGATATCATGATGCTCAAGAAGGTTCTTCTTGAAGACATGGCTGCTTCAGAACTCGGTAAATTCTAATCCGAATCAAAGTTTAGATATTTATTTTGATATTAGCGACGCTTCATTTTATGGAGCGTCGTTTTTAATTAAAAAAATCGATATCATTATGATATCGATTTTTTGTTTTTATGTAAAATTGAAAATAACAGGATTATTTATATATGAAATTTAGTTGTAAAGTGCGATTTTTCTTTTGAATAAAGATTTTTTAAATTGTCATTTTTATTTTCAGCATTTTGAATATCATTAAGAATAAAACCTGAAATCTTAATATCAGACAGCTGAAAACTCCGTACACAATTTATAAGACTGGTTTCAGCTGTAAAATTACTTCTTGCGGTCAGATAAATCTGATCTGAAACACCAGTTAGCGCCAGAGCGTCTGGAAAGGCGTTTAAAGGCGGTGTATCAATGATGATATAATCAAATATACTTTTAAGGTCATATATCGAACTGAGCGTTTCAGAACGCGTCAGAAGGCCAAGAGGATTTCCGCTGTAATTACCTGCAGTCATTATATAAAGTGAACGATATTCGGTAATCATTATAGCTTCTTTAGCCTCCAGAATTCCGGCAGCAACTTCTGCAAGTCCAGGTAAGTCTGTACTGAGTTCAAAGGCTTTTGTAAGCCTCCTGTTATGCATATTGGCATCAATGATTAAAACTTTTTTTCCTTCTGCAGCCATGGATATACCAAGATTGGCGACGATAACACTTTTTCCTTCACCATTTACAGAACTTGAAATCAGGATGATTTTTTTTGGTGATTCTGATAATTTTTTTATCTCTGTATGAAAATCCCTGAAAGCAAAGATAAAATCGGATTTTGTGCTTTTGTTTATCATGACAGGTGATATGGCAGGGTTGGTGGTTTTATTAGCTGGTATCTGTTCAAAGTGCAGATTTGCGGTTATTTGCCTGAAAATTTTTGAAAACTCAGAATTGTTTTCAGATATATATTTTTTTTCTGTGACCATACTGTAATCAGGAATTCTTGCGATAACAGGAATGACAGGAAAAAGCTTCTGAATATCATTTTCAGAAATTATGTTATTGTTTTTGTTTTTCAAAATCATAAAGCCAGCGATACAAACCCCCGGTAAAGTAGAAAAAAGACAAACAAGCCCAAGTCCTTTCCTGTGTTTGTTTTTTGGAAAAACAGCTGATTCAACTAACTCAATGCTGAGAAATTCACCGGTAGAATCAGAAACAAATGAATTTATCATAGTTTCAATAGTTTTATGAATTTCAAAAACTTCTGATGATTTTTCTGAAGAAACTCTAAGTATGAAAAACATACTGCTGCGGTCAGTATCAATATCAATCATATTTTTTAACTTTCCTGTAGCATATTTGTTTTTCAGTTTATGAGATACAGTAGTATAAAAATTGTCTGAAAGAATAATATTCTTTAAATCCGATGAACTGTATACAGCGTTGTTATTGCTGTTTTCAGAGATGTAGTATTGGGCTTCTGAACAGTAAACCGGTTTAATAAAAAGCAGCCCGCAAATCATCCCGATTATCATAGAACATACTGCAAATGACAGTACTAACAGCAGTTTTTTTATTAGATTATAGTATTTCATAGATAAACTCCTGTAAGATTATTGTATAATAACTTAATTATATCAAATATTCTAAAAATGTCAATGGATAATGCAGATGATGATATCTGCTTCTATGAATGAAATAGCCAGAGAAAATGGATGTACAGAGCTACAAAAATAAATTTATTATAGTGAGTTTGGAATATAAGTCAATAGTAACAATTAACAAAAATAATATAACATATAATGCATAATCGGAAAACGTCAAACAAGATAGTGACATTTTCTTAAAAGTATGGTATACTAATATAGAGCATGCAATATTGTTTATGGAGGTTCTTATGGCAGATAATAATTCCAGGTCTGTAGTGCGCAGACTGCATAAGGGAAGAGTGTGTGGCTGTGTGACCATACTCATTATTATAATTATTTTAATCAGTACTCTTATAAGCAGCTGCAATAAAAAGAATGGTGAAGAAAAAAAACCTGATGCAACTGATGTTGTTGCAAATCAGACGGTAACGACCTCTGCAGAACAGGTTAAGAAAAATTACATAATATGTGTAGATCCAGGACATGGCGGTGACGATGTTGGAAGCGGAAACAGCGTCAGGTACGAAAAAGTTGATAATTTAAGGTACGCTACAGTAGTTTATGATGAACTTAAAAAGAGAGAAAATATCGATGCTATTATGACTCGTACTGACGATACTTACCTTGATAACGAGCAAAGAGCTAAGTTTGCAAATGATGCAAAAGCGGATCTTTATCTGGCACTTCACAGAAACGAATCAGATGATAAGAGTGCCAACGGTATTGAAGTATGGATACAGCAGGAAAAGAGTGTTGTTGATGAGGTTCTCGGTTTTAAGCTTACTGAAGCACTCAAGACAGTTGGTGTACAAAGCAACAGAGGAGTACAGGCCGGGTATACAAATGATTCACAGAACAACTTCCAGATTATCGAATGGACTGATATGCCGGCGTGTATTGTTGAATTAGGTTTTATTTCAAACGATGAGGATAACAGACTTTTTGATGAGAATTATAAAGAATACGCGATAGCTATTGCAGATGTAGTTGAAGAGATGTGTACTGACGGATATCTTGATAATCTTCCGCCAAAACACTAAAATAAAAAAACCAGTATTTTTTTACTGGTTTTTTTATTTTGATAATTTAAAAAATACCGTATCAGATATCCTGATACGGTATTAATTTATAGATTGTTATTAGATCTTGTCAATCTTGTGTGAAACAAACTGCTTGATTCTTGAGAGGTCAGTAATTGTGAGATCACCGTCACCGTCAACGTCACTATTAGCCTTAGCTTCAGCAGTTGGTGTGCTTTCCTTTAAGATGTAGAGAGCGAGCATTGAAAGGTCGTTCATATCAATTTTACCATCAAGGTTAACGTCACCGAGAAGCTTTCCGCCAGGAGTTGTTGTAGTTGTTTCATCAGGAGTTGTTGTTACCTCTCCGCCACCATTTGTTGCTTCATCACCGTTAGGTTTCTCAATTGGTGTATCAAGTGAGTAGTCCTTTGAAGGAACTGCATCTGGGAAGAGAGTTGCCATCGTACCACAAGCCATGAGGTAGTCACCAATGTGCCAGAATCTGTGGTAGTTAAGGTCAAATCCTTCTGTTTCCTTGTTTGTGTTGTAGTATGTTTCGAGTTCCTTGAACATTGGATCGTCTCTGTACTGAGTTCTGATGTCGATGAACTTGATACCATTCTTGATAGCATCACCGTTAGGCATCTTTCCATCGTATGATTCTGGTATCCATACATCCTGTTCAAATATTCTTGTTAAGCTTCCGTTGTGTTCAGTCTGTGAAATACCGATATCATCACGGTAGCATACCCACATAGCGTCGATGAGTGTCTTTGCTACGTTGAACGCTTCGATACCGAGTTCAGAACCCTCTGATGTTCCAACCTTAACACCTTCAGCTGCAGCATACCAGAGAAGTGTGTTTGAAAGTGAGCTTAAGCAACCAACGTCTGAAGCACCGTAACTTGAGATTGTAAATGTAAGGTTCTTGTTATCTGATTTTTTACCTGTCCATGTGTCAGGCTGAGCATTCTTATCCCATGCAAGTACTGATGGCATCTGGAATGGGAGCATGAGACCGTTTTCGTCGTTTTCGCCCCACTTGAGATTATCACAGAACCAGCCAACCCACTTGTCAAGGAGAGCCTTAGCTCTTGCAGCGATTTCTGTTTCGCCGTCTTCCTTAGCAGCATAGTAAAGTTCAGCAATACGCTGTGTTGACCATACCTGGTTACCAATCCAGCCGTTTGAACCTGGGTCAGCGTAAACAGGGTGAGGAACATATGCCATTCCATGGAATGTAGAAATGCCACTAGGATATTTTTCATATCTACCGCTCCAGCTGTTTGTAGCACCACCAGCGAACGGACCTTCATTTGACTGGAGCCATTCATAGAATTCGAGCTGTCTGTTGAATGATTCCTGCCAGTCCTTATCAGCACCTGAAGCCTTCATGTTACTGCTGATAGCGTTGTGTTTTTTGTCTATAGCAGCATAAGCTAAGAGAACGTTCTGGTAGAACTGATGAGCGTGGCTACAACCGATCTGCCATGTCCATGTACCATCGAGAGCACCGCCCCATGATGTGTACCAGGCCATGAGGTAGTGAGCACCATCATAACCAGCAGACGGATCAGTCTTTGTTGTAGATTCGTCAATCTTCTTGTAGTATTTATCAAACATATCGTTACGGAGCTGGTCAGTCATCTTACCTGCAAGTGCTTCAACTGATGAATCACCTACATTCCATCTGCTTGCCCAGTAAACAGCCTGAATAGCACGTCCTTCAGCGTCAGGAGCATTAGTATAAGCATACTGTTCAGCTACCTGAGTTTCTGTTGTGAAGATACCCTTGATACCTTTTGTGCCGGCCATACCGTATTTAAGTTCTTCTACGCAGCCCTGCGGAACTGTTTCGAAACATGATTCTTCTTCACCACGCTGGAATGTGTTGATGAATGTGAAACCACCGTTTCCGCCGCCAAATCCATACCAGTCGTCAACGTCAGCAAGCCAGTGAAGGAGATAAAGACCATCGTCTGAACCATATGCACTGCAGAAATTTTTGTGAATAGGGTTAAGACCTGTGTTACCTGTCATCATATCTGTAGGATATTTTTCAGGAAGTTCCCATTCGTCTGAGTATGTAGCTGAAGGTTCAGTTTTCTGCATGAAGCCTTTCTGTACAGAAGGAATCATAACTTCCATTGTCTTCCATGCCTTAGCTACTTCACCTGACTCACCATCGAGGTTATCCTTCATAGCTGCAATCCATACTAAGTATGACATAGCTTCAGAAGTTGTTTCATGACCGTAGTCAGGAGCTTCTACTACAACTGTTTCTACAGCGTGATAAGGAATACCTTCCTTTGAAAGATATCCGTTTTCTTTACCCTTTGTTACAACGTCGTCGTAGAGTGAGTAGAACATATTCTTATATGTGTCATCACCGAATTTTTCAGGAAGTGTTCTGCCCGACTTTCCGTTTACTTTAGCAGAAGCTGTGAGCGGAGCTGCAACAGCTGCAAGCATAGAAAGTGAGAGAGCAAAAGCGACTGCTTTTTTTGTTTTCTTAAGAACCATTTTCAGAATTCTCCTCTCAAAAATATTATTAAAAATAATGCGTACTCAAAGATTATGAGAAAAAAGTGATAAAAAAATACACCAAAATTTCATAATCCTTTATAATATAATTGTAATACACAAACAATTGTTTGTCAACCCCCGATAAATAAACAAACTTATAAAAAAATATTTATAGAAAATACATAATATTGTATTATAAAATACTATAAAATTTATATAATCAAGGTTTGTTTTTGTGAAAATATACAGAATTAATCCATTAATAAAGTTAAAAAAGACGGTATTTGTTCTAAAAAAATTGTACCGTATTTTTTTAGAATATACCATTTTAATTATTCTATGGTTTTATCATATATAAATTAGTTTGGAAAAATGTTTTTATACACAAATTATACACATTTATAGTGTATAATATAAATTCGGAGTATGTTTTCGCATATGCTCCGGACAAGGTTCTTTATATATATCTTAAAATATAATATAGTTACATAATTTTTTGAAAGGCGTGACAGATACACATGATCGAGATTAAAAATCTTACCAAACAGTATGGTTCGATTACAGCAGTAAACAACATCAGTTTTACTGCTAACAAAAATGAAATACTTGGATTTCTTGGACCTAACGGTGCCGGAAAATCAACTACAATGAACATGATTGTAGGTTATCTTCCTCCGACATCAGGAGAAATTCTGATTGACGGTATGAGTATGAATGATAATCCGCGTGAAGTGAAAAAAAAGATAGGCTATCTGCCTGAACTCCCTCCTCTGTATCTTGATATGAAGGTTATTGAGTATCTCAGATTTGTGGCAGGAATCAAAGAAGTTCCGAAGTCAGAACGTGAGCATCAGGTTGCACGTGCTTTGTCAAGGCTTAAGATTACGGACATGAAAAAACGCGTAATAAAAAATCTTTCCAAAGGATACAGACAGCGTGTCGGATTTGCTCAGGCACTTATAGGAGATCCTCAGGTGCTCATTCTCGATGAACCTACGGTTGGTCTGGATCCTAATCAGACTATGGAAGTACGCAATCTTATTAATATGCTTCGAAAAGACCATACTATTATATTCAGTTCCCATATTCTTCAGGAAGTAAGTGCAGTATGTGACCGTATTGTAATTATCGACAAGGGTCAGATTAAGGCTATTGATACTAAGGATAAGCTTACAGGTGCATCTTCAGAAATAGTCTATGTAATTAAAGTTGAGGGTGTTTGTGCAGATGCTGAGAAGGCTCTTCGCTGCATTGATGGAATTAAGAATATCATGGAGATAAACTTCCTGGATGAAAAAACATCCGAATTTAAGGTTGAACTTGAAGATGAGGAAGTAAGAAAAGCTATAGTAGCAAAGATGACAGAAGAAGATTTTGCCATAGCTGAAATCAGAAGAATTTCCTCATCTCTTGAAGATGTATTCGCAAGTTTCACAAGAGGTAAGTCGTATTCTGGTCTTGCTTCATCAGAGACTGATGAAGATTCAAAATAATTACAGAAAGGATATAAACACATGTTTTCGTTGTTTAAAAAAGAAGTACAGTCATATTTCTATTCTCCGCTGGCGTATGTAATAAGTGCACTTTTTCTTCTTATTTATTCACTTAGTTTTATCCAGTGGATTACAAGTCTTACAAAGCTTAATCTGCAGTTTTCATTTGCTGCAATTTTCTATGATCAGTTTTTCTATTTTATTTTTCTCATCCCTATGCTTACTATGAAGACATTTGCGGAGGAAAGACGATCAAATACAGAAGTTCTTCTTATGTCAACTCCTCTTAATGTATTTAAGATAGTAATGGGTAAGTTTCTCGCAATAGGCGTAGTTTTTGCACTCATTATGACACTTACATTCGTTTATCCGGTTATTACCGAGATTTATGGTGCAGTGAAGTGGGGCGGGCTTGCCTGCGGATATCTTGGATTTTTCCTGTGGGGTATGGGATGTGTAGCGGTTGGCATGCTGGTTTCATCATTTACTGAAAATCAGATTATTGCCGCGATTTTTGGTGAAGCCGCTATGCTTATTCTCTGGTTTATGGATAAGTTTAATGACATCGAATGGATGAAGAACAAGCCGGTATGGTCATCACTTATCGCTGCACTTTCTCCAAGAGAAAGATTTGAGGGTTTTGCAACAGGAGTGTTCAGACTTTCAGATTTAGTGTTCTACATACTATTTATATCTGTTTTCCTTTGCTGGACAATGATATCCGTTGAAAAAAGACGCTGGAGCAGGGGGTAACTGATATGAAAAAAGGACTAAAAGTAAATACAATTGCGTGGATTGCTGCAGCTGTTGTTCTCATTGCAGCTGTTCCGATAAATATGATTTTTTCAAAGGTAGACGTAAAAGTTGACGTTACACCGTATAGTGCATATTCACTCAGCGATAAGGCAAATCAGGCTCTTTCTTCGCTGGAAAAACCTGTGGATATGACTGTTCTCTATCAGCTGGATGATCTTTTTGAAGGTACTGAACCGGGTGAAGCTGAGTACATGATGGCAAAGATGTTTGTGACAACAATGCGCCAGATGGCTGAGTTTGACAATATCAATCTTCATGAAATCAACATAGAAAAAAATCCTGGATATATAAATGAAATCGATCCGGATGGATTTATGAATCTTGCTCCGGGGGATATAATTCTCGAATGCGGAAATCTTAAAAGGGACATTTCATTCACAACACTTTTTAAAACAAATTCTGAAACAGGCAGTATTGAATTTACAGGTGAAAATGCAGTTATAGGTGCGATAAACTATCTCCAGAGTGGTATAACACCAACAATATACTTCGCTGAAGGTCATGGTGAAAAAAGTATGGATAGTTTTGCTAGTTTTACAAATATGCTTAAAACCCAGAACTATAACGTTAAGTCTCTTGACATCGGACTTTCAGGCAGTATTCCTGAGGATGCGGTAACAGTTGTTTTTGCAGGCCCTTCAAAAGACATTACAGCCGAGGAAAAGGAAATTCTTCTTGATTATGCTGCGGACGGCGGTGATATAACGATGCTTATCTCCCCTCTGAAAGATAAAACTGTATTTAAAAATATAGAAGCTATATTAAAAACATATGAAATAGGTATGTGCTACAATCGTGTGTATGAAACACAGGCAGATTATCGTCTGGGCGATGATCAATATACTATTTTGTGTGAACTTGTAGACAATGATTTTAATAAAGAACTTATTGATGCACAGGGCAGCCAGAATATTTATATGCCAAGTACAAGAACATTTTACAGTTTAAGTGAAGATGGCAGTACTATCAAGTCTGATTCACTTGTTGAAACATTTGATTATGCTATGAGTGAACTTTATGGCGGATCACAGACTGATGTACAGACACCGGCCGGTAAGCTTTGCATTGTAGCTAAGGCTGAAGACGAGGCAAGAAATAACAGCAAGATATTTGTTGCAGGTTCATCTGAATTTATTGATGATGGTGTTATAGCAGATATTATGGGAAAATCTAATATTGCTTCACTTACACCTTATCTTTTTCTTATGTCTGTAAGCTGGATGGATGATATTAATTCTGCTGAAGCGATGTATCCAACAAGAGTTCAGGCTACAGACTATATAACAATTCCTGACAAATCCACAGGTAATATAATTCTGGTTATTATGATTGCACTTCCGGTTCTCATCGCTTCAACCGGTGTTATAGTTTGGGCAAGGAGACGTAACGCATGATAAAACGATATATCAAACTTCTTATTGGTCTTGTTATTGTGGCTGTTATAGCGGTAGGAGCATATGTCTGGGTTACAGTAAACAAAAATAATGAAATAAAAAAAGCGTATGAAGAAGAAACTAAAAAAAGTATCTTTGTATTTGATCCAATGAATATCAAAACAATGCGTGTACACAATAGTTCAGGTGATTTTGTATTTAGCCTTACTGAAGATGGCTGGATCATTTCGGAGGGTGAACAATTTCCGGTTAATCCTAATAAGTTTGTTACTATGTCAGAGGCGATGAGTAATCTTACAGCTTCAAGAATTCTGACTGAAGAACTTCCGGATGATTTAAACGGTTACGGACTTGAAGATCCGCTTACTGTATGTATGGTTTTGAAGGACGGTACAGAATATTCGCTGGATATTGGCGGTATGATTCCCGGAGGAACGGATTATTACACAAGAGTGACCGGTCAAAATACAATATATGTACTGCCAGAGGATGATGTGCTGAAACTGAAAGCAGAAGTTGATGATCTTAAGGATAATTATCTGTTCGATGCATTGAGTACAGACAGTATAACATCTCTTAAGTATATGAAAAATGGTACTATTGTTTATGATCTCCGTAAGGAAAATGGTGACTGGAAACTTTTCACACCGTTTCCGCAGGGAGCAGTAAACGGAGCGAATGTAGCTAATATCACATCCCAGATAATCAGAGCGCAGTGTACAACATTTATTAATGAAGAAATGAACGATCTTTCAAAATTCGGTTTTGATAATCCGCAGTATCAACTTGAAATAACAACCGATGATAAAGAAGCAGACGTTATTTTCGGAAATTATTATGATGATAATCATAAGTACATTTACGCTTATAATCGTACTGTGAATCAGATTTATATTTTTGAAACAGCAGTTCTTGGATTTGTTGATACGCAGATTGAGGATGTTCTTAACAAACAGATTCACAGCGAATTCTTCGGAAATATAAAATCATTTGATATAAACATATTTGGTGAGGAGATAAAGATTGATTATCAGTATAGTGCTTCCGGGGAAGGCGATACATATTACGCTGTAAACGGAAAGAAAGTAGATGCTGCTAACGAAGATATTCTTGCTGTATTTAATAATCTTATAAATTCAATAACAGGTATGAACTTTGAGAAAATATGTGAGAATGTAAATCATTCAGAGATCAGTAAGGAACCTGATGCTTCGATTACATATCATCTTAAGGAGGGTGAGGATTACCGGCTTGAATTCATTAAGAAGGATGATACTGATAATATGTACTATATTATAGAAAACGGAAAATACAATGGTACTCTTCTTAGAAAAGCTTCTCTCGAAAGCGGCGTTCTTAAGTATTACGAAGAAATCCTTGATTTAATCTGATAATACAAAATAAAATTCAAACAGTATGACAGCATTTATTTGCTATCATACTGTTTTTTGATATTGTGACATAAAACAATGTTAAATTTGTGTAGTATTATTGATTTACATTTGTACTATATTATGCTATAATTAAGGTAAATGGGATTCCGCAAGGGGTAAATCAAATTATCAGAAAGGAACGTAAAAATGACACAAAAAAAACTTATCAGCAGAGTCCAGGCGGTTGCAGTGAGTGCAGTAATGCTTGCTTCTACTATTGCTGTTAATGCGGTTACAGCAGCTGATGCACAGCCGACACAGCAATCAGCGCCAATCAGTGAGGTAGTTAAGGACTCCGGTCTGGACATTGACTATGCAAGAGCACTTCAGTATTCGCTTTATTTTTATGATGCAAATATGTGTGGTTACGGCGTAGATACTGCATCACGTTACTCATGGCGTGGCGACTGTCATACCTATGACGCCAAGGTTCCTATGGTACCGTGGGACGGAACAAATGAAAATTCTGGTACTAATCTTTCAGAAGCTTTTATGGAGAAGTACAAGGATATACTTGATCCTGACGGAGACGGCGGAATCGATGTTTCAGGCGGTTTCCACGATGCCGGTGACCATGTTGAGTTCGGTATGCCTGAAAACTACACAGCAGCAACACTTGGCTGGGAATACTATGAGTACAAGGATACTTTCAAAAAACTTGAACAGGATGATCATATGGAGACTATTCTCCGTCATTTCAATGATTATCTTATGAGATGTACTTTCCGTGATAAGGACGGTACAGTTATAGCACACTGTTATCAGGTTGGTGAAGGTGGTATTGACCATGCTTCATGGAAATCTCCTGAAGTTGATACAATGGTGCGTCCTGCATTTTTCCTTACAGCAGAGAAGCCACAGACAGATTATGTTGTTTCTGCGTGTGCGTCACTTGCTATAAATTACCTCAACTTCAAGGATTCAGATCCTGATTACGCTAAAAAATCACTTGATTACGCAGAGGCACTCTGGAAGTTTGCAAATGATAATCCAAAGGAACTCTCTGATAACGGAGATGGTCCTTGTCAGTTCTATCAGTCAAGCAAGTGGGAAGATGACTTTTGCTGGGCTGCTGCATGGATGTATGAAGCAACAGGTGATTATGATTCAACTCTCGGACAGGCTGTAGAATATTTTGACTACTATGCTCCTTCAGGCTGGTGTTACTGCTGGAATGATATGTGGAGTGGTGCTGCTGTTAAGTGGGCAATTATCAATCAGGAACACCCTGAACTTGACCTTGTTCAGAAGGTAAGAGATGCTCAGGGCAAAAACCAGTATGTTTTTGATAATTTCTGGGATGATGACTGCGTAGGTAAATGTCTCAGAACATGGCAGAACCTAGAAACACCTCAGGGATTTGCATTCCTCAGCAGATGGGGTTCATGCCGTTATAATACAGCAATGCAGCTTATCTGTCTCCTTTATGATAAGTATAACAATGACAACAAGCCAAGCGAATGGAGTCAGTGGGCTAAGAAACAGATGAACTACGTTCTCGGTGATAATGACATTACATTCAAGGAAAATGAAAAGCAGTCTGTTATTGCAGGTCAGAACGGCACACACGGTCCAAGAAGTTTCTGTGTAGGTTATAATGATACTGCAGTAAAGAATCCTCACCATCGTGCAGCTTCAGGTCTTATCATGGCTGAAGATCCAAGAGAACAGAAACATATTCTCTGGGGTGCGCTTGCAGGCGGTCCGGACGGAAACGACGCACATGGTGACTTTACAGCTGAATGGACTGAAAACGAAGTTACAATTGACTATAACGCTGCGTTTCCGGGTGCATGCGCAGGACTTTATGAATATTTCGGAACACCGGATATGGCTATAACTCCTGATTTCCCACCTGAAGATGAGAAGAGAGGTTCCGGCGGCGAAAACGGAGGCGGAGGCAAGGGATACTGGATTGAAGCAATCGGTATTGACAAGCCGGGCAATGACGGCTCAGGAACAACACAGGTTTCATTTAAGGTTATGTCAGGTGTGGCTAAGCCTTCAAGCAAAACATCTGTTCGTTATTATTTCAATACATCAGAGATGGCAAATGGTATCGCAGGCGTAACAAAGGCAGGCGAACTGTATGATCAGTCAAGTGCTGAAGATAAAAATGCTGATGGTATTCTTACAGGACCATTTAAGTATGACAAAACTCCTGATACATACTATGTGGAAATAACATGGGACGGATATACAATTGCAAATTCAGGCAAGAAGTATCAGTTTGAAATTGGTATGTATTACGGCGATGTATGGGATCCTGAAAATGACTGGAGTTATGAGGGTCTTAAGATAGGAAAGAGTGACGATTTCTTTGCTGTTGATGATCCGCCGGAGGAAAAGACAGATCACATCTGTGTTTACGATGACGGTGTTCTGGTAGGCGGTATTGAACCAGACGGTTCGACTCCTTCTGAAGATGAACCAGAGGTTACAACTACTACAACAAAGAAGCCGGATGTTACAACTGTGACAACTACCACAACTAAAAATACAACTACAGTTAATTCCGGAAAAGCAGTACCTGGTGACGTAAATCTTGACGGTGAAGTTGATATGAGTGACCTCTCAGAACTAGCACTCATTATCTTAAAGGAAAAGAAAGCTAACGATGCTGTGACAGCCAATGCTGACGTAGATAAGGACGGCGATATTACAATTACTGATCTCTCAAGAATCAAGCAGTTTATCTCGCATAAGATTTCAAAGTTATAATATCATAGTAAAGGAAAAATATTTTTTCTGTAACTATAATTATAATACCGTATCGGATAATTCTGATACGGTATTATTTTTAAAAATGTTTATATATATTATTTTGTTTTCTTGTTAATAAATTGTATTTACTCGATATAATAAATGTGGTATAATTAATGACGGGATATTCTTATCAGAAAATATAAAGGAATGAGTTTGAATGAAAAAGATAAACAGACTGATCACAGCTTTTATTTGTGTCATGCTTGCTGCGTCAAATCCATTTTACAGTAAAGCTGCAGCTCCGGTTTGCGGGGATATGAATGCTGATGGAAATGTTAATGTTTTGGATTTTATTCTGCTTAAAAAGAAATATTTAAACGGCCCATCAGACAGCGACGATGTACGAGGCGCTGAAGATGTTGACAAAAACGGCATGTTTACGGTTTCAGATATATTAAAACTTAAAAAATTTATTTTTAATCTTGAAACTCCTGACAGTTCATCCTCAGAAAATCAGAACAGTTATCCGATTGATGAATCCGTTATTCTTGAACCTAAAGGAACGGTACATACAGGGGAAGGAACTTTTTACGGCGGCGGATATGTAGGCGGATGTGCAATGCTGGATCCGGTTTCTACTGATTACTGGATTGTGGCAATGAATCTTGAGGATTATGCGGATGCAAGGCTGGCCGGTGCATATCTTGAAGTAACCGGTGAACTTGGAACGATTAATATGCTGGTAACGGATCTTCTCCCGGAAGGAAAAAAAGGCGATCTTGATTTATATGTTGATGCGTTTCCGCTTATTGCACCAAAGGAAAAAGGACGTGTTCCTGTTAGCTGGAAGATAGTGCCACTTGACATTGCCGATAAGGTACCAGTAAGCTACAGATTTAAAGAGGGAAGTACAGAGTACTGGTGCGGGGTACAGTTGCTTAATCATCGTTATCCTATTGCAAAGCTTGAATATCTTAACAGTAACGGGGAATTTGTTGAGATAAAGCGCCGGCCGTATAATTATTTTGAGAGCATGGAAATGGGAGCTGGTCCGTTTACGTTCAGGGCTACTGATATTTATGGTCAGGTAATTGTGGATTATGATATTCCATTGCGTCTTGATGAAGTTATAGAAGGGAAAAGTCAGTTTCCTGTCTGATTTTACAGTATATATTCTTTGTGTTGAAAGGAAATTCTTATATGAAAAAATTCAGAGGACTAGCAGTTTTATGCGCACTTACTTTAATTGCAGGGCAGGCTTCGTTTACTGTAAGCGCTGAAAAAACAGAGGAGAATTCTGCCGGAACAGAAACCACAGCTGAGGCGTTGTATTCTGTCAGCTATTGTTATGACGGAGGATTCGGAAGAATTGATGAAGCTGTACCTGTTGCTGAAGGTGAAAAAGTTAAACTTTCAGTCTGGGCACTTAGAAAAGACGGATATTCACATACCGGATGGACAGACGGAGAAAGTATATATTCAAGAGGCGAAATTATAGAAATGCCTCCTAAGGATATTATTATTTATCCTGTATGGACGCCGGTATATACCCTGACATATGAAAAACTTGACAAATACGGATACCCTTCTCCTTTTGCAGACGGGACAGTTTCTCCGGGAACAGAAATATATCTTCCTAATTATGCAATGCATTACGGGGATGCGATGTTTAACGGCTGGCTGGTAAATGGTGTTCATTATGATCCTCTGTCAACTTTTATTATGCCTGAGGAAAATACATATGTAAGTGTTGACTGGCTTGACCCTATAAATTTTGTATATGATGCCGGAACAGATGACGGCGTTATCGGAAGCCGTACCTATGAAGTAGGAAAGTATCCAGGTTCAAAAATTAATCTTTCAAGTTCTACAAGACTTGCAAGGCTTGGATATACGCTTAAGGGATGGCTTTATAAGGAAACAGATACGTTTTACAGACCGGAAGCATATTTTGTAGTTCCTGATACTGATACAACAATGTATGCCGTGTGGACTCCTATAAAAGTTGCTGCAACATTTGATGCAAACGGTGGAACAGGCCAGATGGAAAGACAGATATACGAATATGATACTTTTATGGAAATTCCTGATTGCCAGTTTACTCTTGAAGGCTTCAAACTTCTTGGCTGGCAGTTAAAAGACAAATATTATCAGCCGGGCGAAAAAGTTAAGGTAAGAATTGATGAGATAGGTGAATCCATGAAATTTAAAGCAGTATGGATAGAAGAACATCTCAGTCCGGGTGATTTAAATGATGATGGTCAGGCAGATCTTACTGATCTTTCCGTTCTTTCGCTTCATATTCTCGGTGAAAAAGTTCTTGATGGAACAGCACTTGAAAATGCGGATGTTTACAGAGACGGAAATATTGATATTTTAGACCTGACTCGATTTAAGCAGTTCCTTGGACACGGAAAAATCCTTATTGGAATGAAAGGTGAATAAGAAAAATGAACCCAAATAAAATTGCAGCCATTATTCTGGCGGCAACGATATGTGTTGCCTTTTATGGATGCGGCCGCGATGATTTTTCTGAAGTTAAACTGGTTCCTGATGCTACTGATGTAAAAGTCCCAACGACTGTAACTGAATTTACCGCAGCAATTCAGACAACAACTGAACAAACTTCTGTTATTCCGGAAACTTCAGCGTCATCTGAGAGTATAATTATAACGGAGAGTGATGCTGTGATGACTGATGAAAATCAGAATTGTTCTGACAATCAGGAAATCACTGAACAGACCGGAGCACCTCCTGCAGCAGAGGAAATTCATACTGAGAATATTCAGAACCAGCAGCCACAGTATGAAACCGAACCTGAGCAGTCAGCTCCCAGTGTTGTTCAAAACGGTGAGATAGAGCCGACTTATATAAACGGCATACTGATTGTAAATAAAACTTATCCGTTGCCGGAATCGTATAATCCTGGCAATCTTACAACTGAAACTATGGATGCATTCAAAAAGATGCAGGCGGACGCCTGGTCAGATAAGCAGCTTAATCTATGGATTCAGTCCGGATTCAGAAGTTATAGTTTGCAGGAAAGTCTATATACCAGATATGTGAACCGTGACGGAAGAGAAGCAGCTGATACATATTCGGCAAGACCCGGACATTCAGAGCATCAGAGTGGACTTGCATTTGATATAAATATAATTGATGACAGTTTTGATGGTACGCCTGAAGCAGTATGGGTTGCTGAGAACTGTTATAAGTATGGTTTTGTAATCAGGTATCCAAAGGGTAAGGAAGACAAGACCGGATACAAGTATGAACCCTGGCATTTAAGATACCTTGGTGTTGATTTTGCAACAGAGTTATATAACAGCGGACTTTGTCTTGAAGAATATCTT